>JBCDLR010000078.1:0-13161 GCA_038745205.1 Verrucomicrobiota bacterium | reverse complement strand
GATCTTGCCATAAAGGTCTCCGGTAAAGAACGATTCATCAGTATCGAGGATGCCCCAGTTTTGATTCTTCACGATCTCGCCGGTAGCCAGATTGACGAGTTTCGCCCAGGCCTGCCAATCGCCGGCGTCTTCGCCGCGGACGAGTTTGAACTCCAGATAAAGCAAATCCGACGTGTCATTATCCACACCGACCTCAAACCCCAAATCAGTTTCACCGAACGGTCCGGACCTGCTGTAGTTGGTCTCGCCCATCGCGTCCGCAAGGTGCAGTTCAAACGTTGGATCACTTTCCATCTGACGCTCCAACGTAACGCCCAGGCGGGCGCCGCCCGTGCCGTTGACTTCGGAAAAGTCCAATCCGATAAGATCCTTCGGGCCGTTGGGACTGTTGTTGCCGCGGTCAAAGGTGAATTCGATGCCCAGGGTGTAGATGTAGTTCGACGAGGAAAGTGGTGTCTTATGAAACGCTTTCTTCCATGCCGCGGTCGAACCATCCAGCACCACCGCGCCCACACCGGCAGGATCGACGGTGTAGTATCCTGAGTGAGCGCCCCAGTCCGGGTGGCCTACCAGGTCGCCAGCCGAATAGCCTTCCGCCGCCGTAAATCGCTCATCCACGACGACATGTGGGACCTGCGCGTGAAGGTTGTTTTGCAACAGCAGCTCAAAGTTATCCAGCCGCGCGTAGCGGTTGGCAGCGGCTTTGCTGTCGAAGGCAACGAAAAGCCGCTTGCCGGCATTCGCTGCCGAGGCCGTGTAGATTTCCGGATGCGCGACCGACTCATAAGTATTGTTTTGCGTAGATAGTTCGGAGAGGTCCACCACGAGGTCCGTCCGGGCACCACCGATGGTGTCGTCATCGGTCACAAAGAGGGAAACGCGGATGCGGTCGCTTGCGTCATCCCATCCAAAAGCGTCTCGCCAGAAATAGGCAAGGCCGAACACATCGCCTTCGGCTATGGTGTGCCCTGTATCGAGGCCGTGTATTTTTGAACCAAGCGTCTGGCTGCCAATGGCTGCATTCCGACTACCGTCATAATCCTTATCGGTCGCCGTAGCTCCCGCGTTCTGATTCCCCGAGCCAATATTCTCCCAGGCATCCAGTGAGGCAAAGGAGTTACTTCCACCGGGATTGGAATTGAAATCGCCATTGAACAGTGAACCGCCAACCAGGTGCGGATCCATTTTGGCCACCGCCTCATCCGAGAAACCGGATTCATTCCCATCCGTATTCACCGCCGTAACCTTATAATAGTAGATCATGGCGTTGGAGACGCTGTTATCCACATAGTCACTGACCGTCAGGCCGGTATTGACCAATGCATAACCGATGCCATACGGACTGCTCCGGTAGACGTTGTAGTGCATGAAATCCGGATCGTTACTGTCATCCCAATCAATGGACGCAGACCCGCTGCTCGCCGCAATGACGGACAGTCCCCTGGGCGGCCCACCGACAGGACCCACATCGGCAGGTGTGAGCACTCTGGCCGCACCCGCAGGACTGGAATACTCATCGGCCCCGATATCCAGCGTGCCATCATTCCGAGGCTGGTCATCCATATCCACAGTCGCGAACGGGTAGGAGCCCACTCCCGCATTGATCGCGGGGCTGCCTGCCTGGAGCCGATAAATACCCTGGGCATCCTGGGCCAGCATTGGATCAACTTCCGTCAGCCCGCTGGCAGGAAAATGACCTCTCGTGTTGAAATCCCAGGCGATGTTATTGCTCCAGACGCCATTAGTGTAGTTTGCCGGGTTTGCATTCGCCAGCTTGTCGAAACCCTGCAAGATGTTGTTGGAGAAGTTGACGTTGTCACACGTGCGGCCGGCATCCATCCGGTAGTGCTCGCAATTAACGAAGGTGTTATAAACCACATCGAGGTTGGCAGCGTCTTCCATCTCGAGCCAGGACCGATTATTGAAGTAGTTTGAGAAGATCTGATGGCGCTCACCGAAAACCCGCATTCCCCTGACGTTCAGAAAGAAATTACCATACACCACACAGTCGTCACCCCCGCGCAAAGTCAGCGTTGCATGTGTGGCGTCACGAAGGGTGTTGTAGCGGTAGGTGTTTCCGGAGGATTTATTGGAAAGCATTTCAATTTCACCATCACAACGGTCAAACAGATTATACTCAATCACGGCATTTCCTACGGACGGACTCAAGTTGCCAAGACCCAGTTTAATCGTCTCGCTGCCATTCCACCCGGTATAGGGATAGTCGTGAAAATAATTATGGTGAATCCAGGTGCGTCGTGCAATCTGACCGCTCGCGACCGCGTTCACCGTGATCATCTGACCGCCTTCAGACCTGTTCCTAAACTCATTATAGCCGATCTCGCTGTCATCGGCTGACACCACGAGGTAATCGCCCGAGCCCGTGCAATCGAAAATATTGTGGGTAAACCCGCAAAACACCGCGCCGCTCGCGATTAGGTTGCGTCCGGATGTGTGGGTGAATTTGAATCCCTTCACCGTAACATAGGCGGCAGTCGACGTGATCCTGAACCCATGCGTCCGGATAATCTCAGCCCCGCCGACGCCCTCCGCTTCAATGGTAATGGGATTCGTTGCCGATCCAGCGCAACCCACGGAGATGTAACCGGAGTTGGTATACACCCCATTGGCCAGGATAATCCGATCACCCGGGGCGGCGCTGTCAATCGCCGACTGCAACTCCGGGATCGAATTGACATTGTACGTTGCTGCGCCTGAGCTAGCAGCCATGGCGCACAAACCGCTGATGATGTAACTTAAGATCCTCTTATTCATATCGGTCGTCTCTAATCATCCGCCACCAGGATGCGAAGCTGGTCGCCCAAACCCGTTGCGGATTGCATGCGAACCCGGATAGATTGGCCGTCCGGCAGGATCTCGATGACCTCTTGTCCGGACCTCAAGCTCCTGGGAGTCACCCCGCGAAAGTTTTCGTCCGCCATTTGATTATCCACGGCGCGCGAGCGGAAATCGCGATCGCTTGCCCGCAGCCGCTCGGTCTCGGCGATGACCCCGAGAATCGGCCTGCTGAAGCGAATCTCCGCCGCACCGCCCATCTTGTTCGCCCCATCCGACCAGAAAGACACGAGATAACTTGAGACCCTGCGTCCGCGCGGGATGCTCCCCCCCTGGTTAATCGCTCCAGATTCACTCCCACCTCCGGCACCTGGCGCGACGAGATCGACGGGCAGATCTCTGGGCAGCCTGACCTCGGCGCTTTCGCGGAAGACGATCGCCTGATCTCCGTGGGAATCCTGGCTCACCACCTTGGGCGGCGGATCCAGCTCCAGAATTTCCGGGCTATACCAATCGATGGAACTGATCTTGGACGGGGGGCTGACGAAGTCACTCGCCACAAACCGAACGTTGTCGAGGCGCTTAGTACTCGGATTCAGGCGCACCGTCGCGCCCGTCGAGAGATTTCGCGTCCCCTGATCGGCGTAACCCGGCATTCCCGCGGCGACCCTTCCATCGTAAACGTGAACGGAGGTGACTCCGCCTTCCTCATCCAAAGTGACAGCGAAGCGCGTTCCCAGGTCAACGACCGAAACGTCCCCGGCATCGACGCGAAAACCTTCCGCTCCCTCGGGGACGTCAGCCATCAAGCGACCCGAGACCAAGCGCACCCTCTCGGGGCTCGTGAAGTCGAGCACCGTTGGTCCCACCGCGGCGACGCGCACGCCTTTGCCAAGTTCGAACTCCACCCGACGCCCGATGACTTCAACTTCTCCCGCGGAAACCTTCTCGCCGATCTGCCAGGAAGAGTCCCCGCCGACGACCCGCACGACTGCGCCAACATTTTCCCGCGCGGTCTCCCCCTCTTGAGGCGCCAGTTCTGTATTCGGTGTCTCACTCTGGGTGGCCACCATCGTTTCCGCTGCCGGTTCAGGTTCTGGTGTCGTGCGTGGCGGCTCCGGCATTTCATCCTCCTCGGCGACGACCGGCTTCACCTCGGGCTCGAGCTCTCTCGGCGCGTGATCGGGCGGTTGCGGAACCGGGTTTCCGGGTTGGGATTGCGGCGTTTCGACGATCTGTGGCCGGGAGTCTGTGGTCGATTCAGAGAGCTGGAAGAACGACCAGACGCCCAGGCCGATCACGACCAACGCGGCGATCGCTCGCCACGATCGCGCTCCATGGCCCGGCGCTGTCGCTGCCCGGTTTGGGACGGAAGCTCTGCGTTTTGGCGGAACTGGCTGAGAAACTACCCGCAATTGCGGCGCGGGCACATTCGGCGCCGCAGGTTCAGGCTCGCTGAGCACTCCAAGTGTCGCGGCTTCGCCAAGGGCAAAATGGATCTCACAGCGGGTCAGGTAAATCGCGCGCGCCTCTTTCGATTGGGCGAGAGCCGCACGCAATTCTGTCGCTTCCCCTGGCTCGAGTTCGCCCTCGGCCAGGAGCCTATCGGCGAGGTCTTCAATGCGTTCCCGGTCGATCATACCGCGCGTCCCTCCTGCGCTCCTTTCGCACGCGCTTCCTCGATACACTGGAGCAACTGGTCCTTGGTTTTCTTCAAGAGCCGATGGATGGACCGGCGATCGCGCTGCCACCTCGCGGCAATTTCCAGGATCTTGAATCCGTGGACGAAGTGTTCATTCAAGAGACGCCGCTGGGCATCAGTGGCCTTCGTGAGACACTCGTCCAGGTAAACGTGGATGCTCGACAACGGTTGAGAGTAGTCAGCGTAGGTGTCGGTTAAGGCGTGGAGTTCTTCTTCCTCCAAGGGAAGCGGAACGCGCTGGCTCGAGCGGCGCCACTCCATCACCACAAAGCGTGCGATCGCAAACGCCCAAGCGGCGAAATCGGTCCCCTCCTCAAAGGTATCGAATTTCCGCCAGAGCCGCGCCGCGACCTCCTGCTGGAGATCCTCGGCCACGCCGCGATCCTGGGTCAGCACATAAACCAGCCCATGAATGCGCCGCTGGTGCGAAGCATAGAGCCGGGTAAATCGTTCTCCTTGGTCGATGGGGGTTGAATCGGCCATATTCAGCAAGGATATGGCATCGGGACGGAAAAGTGGGACACCCCGGGGGCAGATTTTCCGATTTTTCTTCCGCATGCCCTCGAAATCCTCTCCATCAGCCGATGCGGCCCCGGAGAAATGGCCACGAAAGATCCAATCCCCGCCGGGAGTTGATCGAAAGCTTTATTTTCCTATGAAGACTCTACTTACCCTCTGGATCACCCACCTCGCCCTTTTCTCTGCCTCCGTTGCTTCAGCCGACGTCAAGCCCATCAATATTCTCCTGATCAATGGTGGATGCTGCCATGATTACGATGCTCAGGGTCCTGTGCTCAAAGCGATCATTGAGAACAGTCTAAGTGCCAAGGTGACGATTGCCTCGAGTTCTAGCAACAAGACCGATGCCCGGTTCGAGGCCTACAAAAAGGAGGATTGGGCCGACGGCTATGACCTCGTCATTCACAACGAGTGCTCGGCCAAAGTCACGGACAAGGAGTACGTGGAGCGCATTCTCAAGGCGCATCGCAACGGGGTCCCTGCCGTGAACATTCACTGCGCCATGCACTGTTATCGTTGGGGCAATTACAAGGAGCCCGTTCAGCTCGGCGACGACAACGCCGCCTGGTTCGAGATGATCGGCCTGCAGTCTTCCGGCCATGGCCCCAAGTTCCCTGTCAGTGTTGAATACATGAAGGATACCCACCCGATCACCAAAGGCCTGAAGGACTGGGTCACTCCCGTGGGTGAATTGTACAACAACGTCCAGATTTTCGACACCGCCACCTCCCTGGCCATGGGAACCCAAACCAATAAGGATGGCGGGGAATCTGAGGCCGTGATCGTCTGGACCAGTCTCTACGGTCCGAAAAAGACAAAGACATTTTCGGTCTCCGTGGGCCACACCAGTGAGGAAATGGCCGATGAGAATTTTGGCTTGCTGCTCAACCGGGGAATCCTGTGGTGCGTGGGCAAACTCGACGACAGTGGGAAGCCTGCGAAGGGGTATTGGACAGAGAAGTGAGCACCGATTGCGTTAAATTCACAAGGCATTGAATCAATATCCGGTGGCGGCTGTCCGTCAATCTGACCTCAACGGGATACTTCGAACACCTGAATCACCAAATTAACCCCTGCTTCCTGCCGATTTTCTTCCAATTGTCCCGATTCACCGCATGATCCTTTCAGGAACGATTGCTTGGTTGGCCGCCTGCCTGCCCGCAGCTGCGGAGAAACGCCACATGCTCATCCCGTGGAACACCCGAATGAAAGGTGACAGGCTCGATGTTTTTTGACAAAATCTGTTCGAGTGTCTTACCCCTCGTCGCATGCCCAGCCAATCGGACCAGATGACCACCGCATCGCAAACGTCCAAGAGCAAGATTCCCGCGCGTATTCTCGCCTGACACCGAGTCCGTGAGAAATTCACATTCCCCTAGCGGGCCTGCACGGATCATGCTTTATCCCTCCACGTGAGTCGCGAGAAAGAACGCCTCGCCGAGGACAAGCGGCGGGAGAAGAATTGGAAACGCTGGGGACCCTACCTCAGCGAGCGCCAGTGGGGAACGGTGCGGGAGGACTACTCGGACGACGCCAACAGCTGGGGCGCCTTCACCCACGACGAAGCCCGGCGGCGGGCCTACCGCTGGGGGGAGGACGGGCTGCAAGGCTGGTCCGATCGGCAATGCCGGCTCTGTTTCGCCCCGGCGCTTTGGAACGGCAGGGACCCGATCCTGAAGGAACGGCTCTACGGACTGAGCGGTCATGAGGGCAACCACGGAGAAGACGTCAAGGAGTGCTACTACTACCTCGACTCCACCCCTTCCCATTCCTACACGAAGGCGCTCTACAAGTATCCCCAGGGCGCCTACCCTTACGAGAAGCTCATCGAGATGAGCCGCAACAGCAGCCGCTTTGACCCCGAGGCCGAGTTGGCCGATCTCGGAACCTTCTCGGAGGGACGCTACTTCGACGTCGTGCAGGAAGTGGCCAAGCGCTCGCCGGAAGACCTTCTCTGGCGGCTGACCGTCACCAATCACGGCCCGGAGACGGCCCCCCTTCACGTCCTTCCCTCGCTTTGGTTTCGCAACACCTGGTCATGGGGAAACACACGGGAGAAGCCGCTTCGCAAACCGGTAATCACCGTCGAAGACAACCGCTTGCTCCTCGATCACGACAGCCTCGGTAAGTTCACCTTTTACGCCGACTCCCCGGACTGCCCGGAAGGACCCCGCTGGATCTTCACCGAGAACGAAACCCATGACGGTAACCCAAAGAGTCACACCAAGGACGCCTTTCACCGCCTTCTCATCGACAAAAAGAAGCGGGCCGTCGCGGGCCGAAAGAATGGAACCAAAGCCGCCGGCGTCTTTGTCTTCGACATTCCGCCGGGGGCTTCGGTGCAAATCCGTTGCCGCCTGCACGGGACCGGCGAGGACAATGGCGTGGCGGGTCTCGATCAATTCGAGCAGACCTTCGATGAGCGCATCGGCGAGTGCGACGAGTTCTTCGGCGAGATCATCCCCAACGACGTTCCGCCCGAGGAGGAACTCATCTTCCGCCAAGGCTACGCGGGCCTGCTTTGGACGAAACAATTCTACCATTACGTCGTGGAGGAGTGGCTGCATGGCGACAACGAAGGTTTCGTGCCGGCCGAAAGCCGCCTGAAGGGACGCAACTCGGACTGGCCGCACTTCTTCGCCCGCGACATCCTTTCGATGCCTGACAAGTGGGAGTATCCATGGTTCGCGGCGTGGGACACGGCCTTCCACATGATTCCGTTTGCGGCGGTCGATCCCGAATTCGCCAAGGACCAGCTGCTTCTGCTTCTCCGCGAATGGTACATGCACCCGAACGGGCAACTGCCGGCCTACGAGTGGAACTTTTCCGACGTCAATCCGCCGGTCCACGCCTGGGCGGTCTGGCGCGTCTACAAGATCGCTGACAAGAAGGGTGAGCGCGACCTTCTCTTCCTCGAGCGGGCCTTCCAGAAGCTGCTCATGAATTTCACCTGGTGGGTCAATCGCAAAGACGTGGAGGGCCGCCACGTCTTTGGTGGCGGCTTCCTCGGACTGGACAACATCGGGGTCTTCGACCGCTCCCATGCGCTTCCCGGCGGCGGCGTCCTGCATCAGGCGGATGGCACAGCTTGGATGGGATTCTACTGCCTCACCATGCTCTCCATCGCCCTGGAACTGGCGACCGAGAAACCCGCCTACGAAGACATCGCCTCCAAGTTTTTCGAGCACTTCGTGCACATCACCGAGGCCATGAACACCCTCGGCGGCAGCGGTCTCTGGGACGCGCAGGACGAATTCTACTACGACCGGCTCATCGTCGACCACGAACAACCGATTCCCCTGCGTATCCGTTCCCTCGTCGGTCTCCTCCCGCTCTGTGCGGTGACCGTCCTCAAGCAAAAGACCATCGAGTCCCTACCCGGCTTCAAGAAACGCATGGACTGGTTCCTCGCCAACCGGCCGGAGTTGGTCCAATACATCAGCGTCCGCAAGTCCAAGACGGAAAAGAACCCGGTGCGTTGCCTGCTCGCGATCCCGACCGAAAATCGCCTCCGCAAATGCCTCACCCGCATGCTCGACGAGGCCGAATTTCTTTCCGACTTCGGCATCCGCTCGCTGAGCAAGGCGCACGAGGCGGAGCCTTTCGTCTTCAAGCACGGAGGACGGCACAACGAGGTGAGCTACGCTCCCGGCGAATCCACCACGGCCATGTTCGGAGGCAACTCCAACTGGCGAGGACCGATCTGGTTTCCCACCAACTTCCTCCTCCTCGAGGCCCTCGAACGCTACCACTACTTTTATGGCGACGACTTCACCCTCGAGTATCCGACCGGCTCGGGCGTCCAGAAGAACCTGCGCGAGATCGCCCTCGACCTCTGCGACCGTCTCATCGCCCTCTTCCTCCCCGACACGGACGGCCGCCGCCCCTGCTTTGGCGACGCCGAGCGCTACGCCGAAGAACCCCACTGGCAAAACCTGCTCCTATTCCACGAATACTTCCACGCCGAAACCGGCGAAGGCCTCGGCGCCTCGCACCAAACCGGCTGGACCTCCCTCGTCGTCCGCCTCATCCGCGAACGGCGTGAGAAACTGCTGCGGTTGTGAGGGATCGAGCAGCGGTCGTCGCACAACCGCGTTAACCTGCAAATAAGCCGGGCCTTTCCCTACGGCGCGGCCTCACCGGGGATCAAGTCTGCTCTTACCTGGTAAAGGACTCTTGTCTCCGTGGCGTTCGGATCCTGAATCTCAATCGGATCATTCTGGGTATCAATTGTCGCCCCGGGAACCATGTTCCAATCTCCACTTTCCGGCGCCGTACTTTTCCACAAGGAGTAATTCAGGATGGAACCATCCAGAATCGTGATCCCGGGATCGCGCATCTTGATATTGAACTGCTGATTGTCTCTCGTGACTTCAGTGATTTCGAGGTCAGGCTCGGCCGGTTGCAATTCGAAGGTGACATTGGGCAAATCCGAGGACGGCTCACCGCTCAAAGTGTCCAGGAATGAAGCATCGACGAATTGGATCGGATCCACCCCGTCCGCGTTGGCGCTCGCCACGATCGAATAGGAAAGAACCACGGTGTCGCCGGGTTCGGCGAGAACCACACCGGCAAAGGGATCGGGATCGAAGTCTTCGTGCGTGAGAGCGAGGGAAAGCTCCGTGCGTTCCAGCTTGCCCGATAGATCAAAGGTATCGGTTCGAACGACCGGGGGATTTGTTTGCGAAAGCCATGCGTCGAACTGCGCCTGCGGAAGGTCTCCCTCAACTTCGAGTTCGACGCGGCCGCCTTCGGGGATTGATGTATCCTCCACGATATCGATCAGGAGCTCGATCGAGTAATCGTAGGACGCCTTGAAGCCGCCTTCGACGTCGAAAAGAAAAACCTCGGCACTGGCCTTCACCCCGGCCCCGGTCTCGAAGCCTTCAAGCGGGAATCCTGCCGGAGTGTTCAGCCCCTCGAAAATGAGAGTGCCATCGAGGCCATACTGCAAGTCGATGGGGACGAGCCGTTCGTCGGGGGACGCGACGATGTATTCGCTCACGAACTCGGAAACGACGGACGAAACTCCACCGGAAGCGGGAGGGGCTCCGAGGTTGGTATAAGTCGCCCGGGCCCCCACCGATCCTACTCCCCCCAGCGGGCCGGGCAATGGATTCAATCTTGCCACTCCTTGTCCGAAGCTGCTGATCGTTCCATCGGCAATGGTCTCCTGCAGGACCGCGTCACCAATCAGAAAATCCCCGAGACTGGTGATGACGGTCCCCTTGACCTCCTCCCTGTCCCGGACATCTCCGATGGGTCCGCCGAGGATGAGCCCGGACCACACAACGCTCGTGGACTGGCGGCTGTTGAAGGTAACGGGATTCGAGAATCCCACGGCGGCATTAGCGCGAACCCCGATGGATGCTAGCTCCAGGGTTGAACCGGGGGCCATCCCGATCACAAAGGTGATGCCACTCACGTCCTCCTTGGCCTCCTCGAGAAGCCCGGGAAACTGGGGAACGTCGAACTCGCTGAAAGGAATCGTGAAAATTCCCGGACTCGTGATGACTTGATTGCTGAAGAAGGGCTGGACGCGCGGCGTAGGCGCCGAGCCGAATATAATCTGTGCAAACGAGACTTGCCCGGAAACTCCCACCACGTCGAAGACGAACTCGTCGTAGTTCGTAAAATCGAGATCGAGAAGTTCCGCCGTCCCGAAGAACCATTCCTGCGAAGCGTCAATTCCGTCATAGGTAATGAAGACGAGCGGATTGAACACATCTGTTAGCGCCGTGATTTTGGCCGTGCCTCCGCTGATTTCGATGGTCGCGCCGTCGACCACAATCGAGTTGTCCGTGATATCCCGCGCGGCCGCCCCAAAATCCAACTGACCTCCCACGACGGATGCCTCATCGTAAAACAACGGTCCAACCGTCGAACTGACCGTGCCGTTGAAAGTGTCCAGAACCAGTCCGTTCGTCCCCGCGGCCGCCATCGTTGACCAGCTGATCCAGAACACGGCGACCACTCGCCGTAGGATTCTTCGCCCGAAGCATAGCGAGGAGCTGATGGGTGATTCGAAATTCATGCGATAAACAGGCGGCAGGTTTGCCCTAGATTAGGGAAATTCACTTCAATCATAAACAAAACTCGTACCATTCCAAATCTCTAAGAGTGACAATTCTGAAGGACTGAAATTCGTTGCCTGCCCCGAAGAGCACTTGCGTAGAACAAAATGGGCGAGCCTCCATCGATCAAGGATCGGGAATCAGTGGATCGCGCACTCCGAGCGCGATGGATGCCTCCCCCGCCGAGGGCGGCATTTTTCTTCAAACTGATCAGGGCTAGCGCGCCTTCGGCGGGACGATATCGGCATCCTCCTCCGCCGAGGCTTCGGTGAGACGAGTCGCGCCTGAAGTGCGCGATCCACCTCCAGCGCCTATTTCGAGCTGCATCGAGAGAACGAAATAGGCCTCAAAAACTTGGTATTCAGGACTGGCCCCCTTCTACTTCTGCACCGCTTTATGGCCAACAATGCGATCGTCCACATCGATCACGATTCGCCGGTAGTCGAAGAGCGAGGCGATCTCGCTCGTATCGCGGACCTCGAGGATGAGGTGGATCTGGGTTTCGCACGCTCCGGTCGGCACGTTCAACGCTATCTTGGATTGGTCGGAAGATCCCAGATGGACTATCCCCGGGTAGGTTCCGGCTTCGGGATAGATCCACCAGCGACAGACCAACGCATCGCCGTCGGGGTCCTTCGAAGCGGAAGCATCAAAGCTTAGCGTTTCGCCAGCGCTGGCGTTGACGTGGATGATGGCATTGGAGAGGTCACCGTCGATGGCGGCGACTGGATGGTGGTTAGCTTTTCCGAAGGGTTGGACACACCAGTCCATGCGGCAGATTTGGTTGTTGTAGGTGGCTTCGCGCCACCGCCAGACGGGAGTGTAGTCGTTGGCATAAACCTTGCCGTCACGGGCATCGATCCAGTGATCGCTCACTTCCCGGTAGACATGGAAAGGCGTGTTTTCTTTTTCATCGACCTGGATGTCCCTGTGACGCGACCAGAAGTCGGGGACCTTCTTTTTGCTGAAACGCCCGCTCCATCCGCCCCAGGAGGGTTGGTTGATATCGAAGAGCCCTTTGTTGACGAGGCCAAGCCAGGGAATGGTGCCGCCGCCTTCGATGAAGCCCAGTTTCCCATTGTGAAATCGGCGTTCGGGATAGAGGTCGCCCAGTGGTCCGTGGTTGTTCATGATGTGTTCCTTCTGCCAGGCAAGTTGGCCGTCGACACTATATTCATGATCTCCCCAAAACCGGGGGCCGAGATTGACGGCGACATTGCCGTCTTTCCCGCCAGGACCGCCATAGGCATAGGTTTGGTAGTTGCTGCGGATCCAATGGATCTGTGGATAGCGGCTACAGATCCATGCACCCGCATTGTCTTGGGCACCATTCTCGAACACGCGCAGTTTGTTCACGAACTGCTCGAGTTGCTTGGGTGTGTGGTTGCGTTCGTAGTCGGCGAGGGCTTGGGCCAGTGTGTTCGAGCCGGCGTTGACGACGATCCAGAGTGGCCGGGGGTCGTCGTTTCCTGCGACGGATTCGATGAGTTTGGAGCCTTCGCTTGATTTGCCTTCACCGATGTCGCCCAGGCCATAGCCACGTTGTCCGGAGACGACCTTGGTTCTCAAGAACTCCGCGGAGGGCCAGCCATTAGCATGCAGCCTGAGATTGGGGAGGACCTTTTCATAGGCATCGATGATCTCAAGAAAGAGTTCTGGATGGAGATGGCGCCGGTACTCGCGCTTCGATTCGGGCCGGAGATACTTCCCCGTCACGGCGATCAACCCTTCGATGTCGAACTCATTGGCGCAGGTGATCATGTGGATCATTTGCTGCACCTCATCGGGTTCATTGCCCATGTCGGCGAGGATAATCAGGCGATGCTTTTCGGCGAAACTCTGCGCCGAAGCGAGGAGGCAAAGAATGAGAGTCAAGAGGGGTTGGCGCTTCATGATCGACGTCATAGTAGGTGTAACTTCTAGCGGAACGACCACTTCCCGGCCAGCTTTCTACGCGATGGAGAGTGGAAACTTCTCACCCGTAACACTCCCGACCGGAAACCCGAATTCTATAGCGGTTCTCAGAAGTATTCTAATATTGAACCGAGGGTGAAACAACTTCAGGCAAAG
>JBCDLR010000077.1:0-13179 GCA_038745205.1 Verrucomicrobiota bacterium | reverse complement strand
TCTCCTGAAAGGTGCCGTCGGCGATGAAGACGGTGCATCCGTCTCCAGCCGCATCGATGGCGTCCTGGACGGAATCGAAAGCGTTGACGCCGAAGGTGAGGCCGGTGACTTCGTCGGGCGTGCCGGGTTTCCAAGTCACGATGTCGCCGGGAGTGGGAAGGGGCGTTGCGCCGTGATTGACGTCGATGGTGTAGTCTCCGGCTTGATCGACATAGGTGTCGCAAAGGAATTCGATGGCGCCGATATCGACGAGGGAGGAGCCATTGGAATCGCCGTCGAGGAGACGCGGGAAGCCGTTGCCGCGTTGGTCGAAGGGGGCGGCTTCGGTGGTGTCCATGTCGCCGTCGATGTCGAGGGTGTCGGCGGGGATGTCGGCGTTGTTGCCGGTGTCGATGGCAGGGGAGCCTGAGATGAGCGCGTGGGTGAGGGTGGGGCCGCCGTTGTCGGCGAGGGTGACGTCGAGGAGGTCGGCGATGGTGGTGGAAGTGGTGCCGAAGGTGAGGTCGCTGCCGAAGCCGGTCGCGCCTCCGGGATCGCCGATGAAGTTGCTGCCGTTGCTGGTGAAGGTGCCACTCACGTCGGGTCCGCTGGAGCTGGCAGTGTTTCCGGCGATGATGCAGTTGTGGATGGTGGCCGGGCCGGCTAGCCGGTGAATGCCGCCCCCTGAAACGTTGGTGGAGTTTCCCGTGATCGTGCAATGGGCGACTGTCAATCCGCCTCCGGTGGCGGTGAGAATACCTCCGCCGCCGTTTATTGCACTAATGAGCGTCGAGTTCCCGGAAATGGTCGAATTGAAAACGGAAACAACGCCGTTGTTCTCATTGTATATGCCGCCGCCTCCGAAACCACCCGTTGCCGAGTTTCCGGAGATGGTGGAATTGAAAATAGTAACGGTGCCATTGTTGGTGTTCAAAATGCCGCCGCCCTGAATTCCCGTGTTGTCGGAAATGGTGGTATTCGAAATCGAGACCGTGCCGCTGTTTTGGTTGTAGATTCCACCGCCGCTGTCGGAAATGGTGGCGTTGGAGATCTTGAGCGTTGCCCCCCGGTTCCGTATACCGCCACCGCTTCCAGCCGCAGGCCTTCCGCGTGTAACGGTGAGGCCGTCGAGGACGACGTCGATGGGGGAGTTGGGGAGGTCGATGACGCGGTAGGCATTGTTGCCGTCGAGGGTGGTGGAGATGTCGCCGTCGCCCTGGAGGGTGAGGCTCTTGGCGATGTCGATTTGGGCTCCTTCCTGGTAGGTGCCGTCGGCGATGTGGACGGTGCAGCCCTCCTCGGCGGCGTTGATGGCGGCCTGGACGGTAGTGAAGGCGTTGGTTCCGAAGATCAGGCCGGCGACGGGGCCGCCGTTGGTGCCGTTCCAGGTGACGGTGTCACCGGCGGAGGGGACGATTCCCACCGGAGCGACGTCGTTCGTGATGGTGTAATCCGCAGCGGTGTCGACGAAGGTGTCGGTGAGAAAGTGGACGATGATGTGATCATCATTCTGGTCTCCGCTGATGGTGATGGAATTGGTGGTGGCGCTGTCGAGGGTGTAGTTCCCGCTGGAACTGGCGACAAAGGCGGCGGGCAGGCCGCCGGGGAAACCGGGGGCATCGAGGTTGTTGATGGTGAATGTCCACGTCGCGGCGGCGCCCGCACCCCCGAAACCGAATACCTGGAGCCGGTCTTCTTGGATATCGAGGGCAAGGGTGAGTCCCGAGTTGCCGTCGTTCTCCGTGCCCGGGATTCCGATTTGCACATTCACATCGACGGCCCCGGTGGCGTTGACGTTCTGATTACGCGGGAAGGGCGGTGTGCCCGTTTCCAGAACGACGGTGTTGGAGAAGGTGAAATCGATATCGACGTTGTCACCGACAAAGTCGAGGGGCTCGCAGGTGGGAGCAGGGAGAATTGTCTGGATGGTCTGGATGTTGACGGTGTAGTTGCCGCCGTCGATGGGATTGCTGAAGGACTGGACGGAAGTGGTGGCGGTGTTGAAGAGCGTTTCCCAAGTCTCCCCATCCTCGAGGGTGAAGGTGCCACTGCCCGTCCAACTGACGATATCGCCGGCGACGAGAGCAGGGTAGTTAACGCTTCCGAAGGTATCCAGTTCGACGTCGTCCCCACCGAGAGTCGCCGATCCATCGAAGTCGATGAGATCAAGGATGCCGAATTGGACACCATTGCGCCGGTAGCTCACGCCGCCGTTCGACAGAGCGAGATCGTCGTTCAACGAAGTGTTCATGGCGTCGTTGAGAATGTCGCCGAGATCGTTGTCGAAGGTGGAAATCCATGCAGCAGTAGTGCCAGCCGATGGTGCGAGAGGGGCAAGGCCAAGACCGGAGATGGTGCTCGTCACCGCCCTCGTCACCGTCACGCTTCCGGATGCCTCGTAATTGATGACATTGCTTCCGACAGAGCCGGTGAGATTGAGAATGAGATCCGCTCGACTCGTGGTGGCGAATATCGTCAAGGTCAGGACCACTCTGGCGAAAGTGGAAATGGACAGGCGACGGGGAGGCAGGAGTGTATCAGCGGACATGCTGGAGCGTAATTGGATGGGAGAGCTGGTTGGTTGAGACGACCTTGGGTCGGGGCTCGCCTGTCCGGTTGACGGACGAGGACTAGGGATACCCGGATTTTCCTGTAAATTGAAGGGAAAACGTCAGGGAAAATCGGCGTGAAATGATGGTTTTTGCAAGGATCGGGGAAAATCGGTCCAAAACGGGTGGATTGTCGGCGGTGTCTTCCCGTCGCCTCGCTTTCCGGGTGATTCCAGTGCGGGTTCAGCGCTGGAAATCTGAGTGTGTTAGACTCACGCCTTGAGCGAGGCGATTTCCTGATTGCAGCGCCGGAGGCGATCCACGTTGATGAGAAGGATGTTTCGGAGAATCTTCGCGTGGATCACCGGAGAAGCGGTTTCCAGCTTCTGCAGCGACCGGAGGGAAAACGTGTAGCAGGTCGAGTCCTCGTCGGCCCAGACGTCGGCGGAACGCGGGCTGCCGTCGATGACGGAGAGTTCTCCGAACGGGACGCCGCGACTGAAGGCGGCGACGCGCTGGCGTTTCTCGGTGCCATTCTGCGAGAGGTGAAAGATGCTGACCGAGCCCTTGGCGAGGAGGAAGAGCTGGTCGGCAGCTGCGCCCTGCTCGACGATCTTGCTTCCCGCGGGGAAGGTTTCCATTTCCAGCAGGCTCTCGATTTCGGTCAATTCCCTGGAAGTGAGGCCGGCGAAGATCTCGAAATCATGGAAGGCGCAAAGGCCGTTGACCGCGGGCTGGTCGACATGGGCTTTCACGATTTCGTTTTCGCAGTGTTCGAGGGCGTTGTCGATGTCGGTGGCGAATTTGGCCCGCAGCCCTTCTTCGTGGAACCGCTCGTGATTGAGGACGGGCGCGGGATCGACAAAGATGATCTTGCGCGTGGCGGCGGACTGCTCGTTCACGGTCTTGAGGAGGAGGTCCTCGGTGGCGCGGTCGGTCATCGAGACCCGGCTGAAGTCGAGGATGAAGGTGTTGGTCCCTTCCGCGTTGGCCGTGATCTTGCGCACGAGGCGTTCGACAGCCGCAAAGAAGAGGTCGCCCTGCATTTCGATGATGGTGACGGCCGAACCGTGTTCGCGGAGGGCCTGATGGTGGGTTTTGGGGCGCTGGCGATGGGAGCCGACGTCGCACAACTTGTAGACCCGCCGGATGACCTGGCCGGAGACGCTGGGCGAGTTGAAGAGGTGAAGGTTGAAGAGCTTCGACAACTCGGAGAAGGCGCGGACGCCGCGGACGGTGTTGCCTTTCGCATCGAGGCGCGGGGAAAACACGGCGACACCAAGCTGTCCCGGAAGCACGCCGAGGACTCCGCCGCCGACGCCACTCTTCGCGGGCAGGCCCACTTTGAAGATCCATTCGCCGGAGTAGTCGTACATCCCGCAGGTGCTCATGACGCTGAGGACACGTTCGACGTTCTGGGGCTGGATGACCCGTTCCTGCGTCACGGGATTGATCCCGCCATTGGCGAGGGAGGCGGCCATGAGCGCGAGATCACGACAGGTGACGAGGATGGAGCATTGCTTGAAGTAGACCTCGACGGATTCCTCCACCGGATCATCGAGAATGCCGAAATTGCGCAGGAGATAGGCGATGGCGCGGTTACGGAAGCCTGTTGCGCTCTCGGAATGGTAGACGTCCTCGTCGACGGGCAGGTCGTTGTTCGCGTAAGCGCTGAACTTGGCGCGGATTTGTTCGAAGCGGTGGTCGAATCCGTCGCCCTTGACCATGCCGGTGGCCGCGATGGCGCCGGCGTTGATCATGGGATTGAAGGGACGGCCCGTGCCGGGATCGAGGCTGATGGAGTTGAAGGCCTCACCCGATGGTTCGACGCCGATGCGCTTCTCCACTTCCTCGATCCCGTGGGCATCGAGGATCATGCCGTAGGTGAAGGCCTTCGAGATCGACTGGATCGTGAAGGTCTGCTCGCAATCACCGATGGAGTAGCCGTGACCGTCGACAGTGAAAACCGAGATGCCGAACCATTCGGGATCCGCTTTCGTTAGTTCGGGGATGTAGTCGGCGACGTTGCCTTCCTTACAGTCTCGATATTTGTCGAAAAGGTGCCCGATGATTCGGGAGATCGTATTTTCCATGGATGCCTTGAGGAGGAGCGACGGTGGCCGTTTGGGCCTTCCGTCAGGAGGTTAAGCTCCTCCCATTGAGGCAGTTTTCGTGCCGAACTACGAGGGAAAAACGGTCGATCACCGAGCGCGCCGGACGTCTTGGGTCACAATGCCTCCGTGGCGCCATTCGGGGGGCCGCTCGGCCCTCCATCGCGTGGGGGGCGGTCGGGCAAATTCACCGCTGGCGGTGTGATTGGGCCCGTGTTGCCTGGCCGCGCCGCCGGCCGCACCATGCGTCGAATCACCGGAGCAACGATGCGGTTGTTCGGGTTCTGATTGACGACGTTCCGGGTTTTGCGGATGACACGATCGGGAGGGTTGTGCGGGAAGATCCGGCCGCGGCGGTTGCCCGCGACGTTGACCTCAAGGAGTTGGCCGTTCCGCTTGAGATTGTTTTGGTTGATGATCTCCCGCTGCACGACCGGGACATCGGGAAGCGGTCCCATTCCGCCGTCGATGAGGTTGGACGTCTTGACGAGTCGGTTGAGATCAACGGTGAACTTTTGCGGAAGTTGCTGGGCGGTCGAGGACATGACCACCATGTCTCCCGGGAGCAATTCCATTTTCTGCCCCGGATTGACGTTCAATGAAAACTCGAGCGAACCTTCAATGACGATGATCTTGATGATGCCCGGCTTGATGACGTTGCCGAGTTCATCGAGAACGGCCGGGACAAACTCGATGAGAATAGTCGTGCCGGTGATGGCGGCAGTGACGGCGGCCGTTTTCACCTGCGTGCGGCCGAGCGACTTCGGCACCTGCATGAGGAGGGTGCCTTTCTCGAGTTCGACATCGCGCTTGCCTTCGAGGAAGCTGAAGACGCTGTTGGAGCCCAAACGGACGAGGGACTCGTCGGGGAACTGCAGTTCGGCGCGCGAACGCTGGCCGGTTTGGACGGCCGCACTGCCGGTGACCGTGTCGCCGGGATTCGCGGGCCTTGCCGATTGCGATCCGGTCAGGAGGCGGACGTCGTTGACGGTCTTAGTGACTTTGGCGGACTTGAACTTCGCCGCGTCAGCCGTGGTCGCCGGGAGGATCAACCCCGTCACCGCGAGGAGCGGGAGGAGGGACTTGAGAGCTTTGATGGACGTGGACATATCCTGCTGACGATTAGAATTGCACTTCTATGCTGATCGATGCGCCGGCATCACCAACTTCGTAGTCGGCACCGTCGATGTTCGAGTCGTTGATGGAATAGCTGCCGGAAAGGATGAGCTCGATCCCTTTCCGGATTTGGGCCGTGGCGGAGATGCCGGCCGTATGGAGGAGGTCGGTGCGTCCGTCCTCGGTGTAATCGAGCACGTAGAACTGGTAGAAGGTGGAGAGGTCGATCCTGTCCGTGGGAAAGAACGTGTAGCCAATCGTCGCGCTGTGCTCGTGGCGCCGGGCGAAACCAGGGTTTCCATCAAGGCTGAATTCAGAGGCGGCGCTTCCGAAGAGAAGGTGCTTCCGGCCGATCAGTTTCGGGTAGTAAAGCCCGACCTCGAGGGTGTGGTCGGTGAACAGTTCATCGTGGTCGCGACCATCGAGAAGGCGGATGTGGTTGTAGCGGAACCAGGTGGAGAGGTCGTTCAGCCCCCGGAACACGTGGATGGCGCCGACCGAGGCCTCGAGGCTGTCGAAGTCGAGTTCGCTGTTGTCCGAGTAGCGGAAGAACGAGTAGTCGATATTGAACTCGCCGTAGGTATTGCCTGCGATCCGCGGGATGAAACTGAAGGCGGCCTCGGACCGGGAATAGAAATCGTCAAACGTGTCCGTCTCGGTCAGCCCTGCATTGGACGTCCAAATACCGTCCTGGGTAAGACGGAAGCTGAAAGGCTTGTAGCTACCCTGCGTCATGAGGATGAGCTGATCCCCCAAGTCGGAATCGCCGGGGGAGGAGGGGGCGTAGGCAAAGCCCTCCGGATCGGTGATCGGGTCGAGTTCGTCGAAAACCGAAGCCCCGAAACTGACGTCCGTGCGATCGAGCAAGCTCGTGTTTCGCGCCGCCTCCTCCGCGAGAGTCGACGATGCCAGAATGGTGGCGAACGCCGCCAACATCGAAAGGATACGAGTGGGAAACTTGGGTTGGTGCACGTTGGGCGCGCCCCGGAGGACGAGTTGCGAGGGAGGAGTGAGAGGGCGAGTTTTGCTAACCAGTGAAAATCAACAACTCCCGCCTACGGCGGACATTATGCCAAATTCTACCCGGAAACCAAGGTGAAATCGTCTTGGAATCGCTGATTTTTCCGGGGATTCAGCAGATTAGCTGGGAGAATCCGCTTTGTGGCGGCGATGAATTCTTTTCGCTTTTGTTTCCAATCCCGGCGGTGATAGGTGCGCCGTGGAGAATCCCTTTCGCGAACAACTCGTCTCCCGGAACGCGCCCGAGCCCTGCTCGCTCGTTATTTTTGGCGCGACCGGCGATCTTACCCACCGCAAGCTTGTCCCCGCGCTCTACAACATGGCGCTCGACGGAGACTTGCCGCCGAGCCTGAACGTCGTCGGCTTTGCGCGACGCGACAAGACCGACGAGCAATTCCGCGAGGAACTCGCCGCGGTGAACAAGGAAGTCTCACGTCAACCCCACGACGACACGGTGTGGGCGCAGTTCAGTCAATCGATCCACTACCACCAAAGCACCTTTGAAGACCGCGCGGGTTATGAGTCGCTGAAGCAGCGGCTTGATGAACTCGACGCGAAGACCGGCGGGAAGGGCAATCGCATGTTCTACCTCGCTTCCGCCCCGGAGTATTTCGATGACATCATGCTGCGCCTGAAGGCGGTGGGATTGAACCAGCCCGATCAGGGTGGGTGGTCGCGCGTCATCGTTGAGAAACCTTTCGGCAAGGACCTGAAGACCGCCTTCGAGTTGAACGAGGTCGTGAACCAGACCTTCGAGGAAGCCGACACCTACCGGATCGACCACTACCTCGGCAAGGAGACGGCGCAGAACATCATGGTCTTGCGTTTTGCCAACGGGATCTTCGAACCGCTTTGGAATTCGAGCCACATCGACCATGTCCAGATCACCTGTGCGGAGCACTTCGGCATGGAAGGCGGGCGTGGCGGCTATTATGACAAGTCCGGCGCCACCCGCGACATGGTGCAAAACCACCTTCTGCAGCTCTTGAGCCTCGTCGCCATGGAACCCCCCGTCGATCTCAGTGCCGATGGCGTGCGCGACGAAAAGGTCAAAGTGCTGCGATCCCTGCGGCCGCTGCGGGGTGAGGACGTCGCGAAGCACGTCGTGCGCGGGCAGTACACGGCCGGTTCCATCAACGGCGAGAACGTCCCCGGCTACCGCGAGGAGGATCGCATCGATCCCAACTCGAATACCGAGGCCTACGTCGCGATGGAATGCCACATCGACACTTGGCGCTGGTCGGGCGTGCCGTTTTACGTGCGCATGGGCAAGCGACTTCCCAAGAAGGCGACGGAGATTTCCATCCACTTCCGCCGCGCCCCCGACTTCCTCTTCGGGGCCATGCCGATGACCGGCAATCGCAACGTTCTGACCATCCGCATTCAGCCCGACGAGGGCATTTCTCTCCGCATGCTCTCGAAAATGCCCGGCACTTCGCTACGCATGGAGCCGGTGAAAATGGATTTCCGCTACAGCACGAGCTTCGGCAAATCGAGTCCCGAGGCCTACGAACGCCTTCTCCTCGACGCCATGGCCGGCGACGCCACCCTCTTCGCCCGCCGTGACGAAGTCGAAAGCGCCTGGGCCTTCATCGACCCCATCGAAGAAGCCTGGCACACGTCGAAAACCCCACCGCCGATGGCCGAGTATCCCGCCGGGTCGTGGGGCCCGAAGGAAGCCGATGAAATGCTCAAGGCGAACGGCCACGTCTGGCGGCGATCATAGGATGCTCTACGGGCCGAGAAAGTTGGTTTGTTTGGCCGTCGATGCCGTGTTGAAGAGGAGCCATGCTTGATGGCGGTCAGTTCAAGAGATCCTCATTAGAGATAGCAATTTCTAGCCAAAAATTGATTTTCCAAAAACTCCTTTGGTGTATTACCCCATCTTCGTCACTGTGGTATATAACCGCCATATAGCTGTTATTTAGCAAGGCAGTTCAATTATACTGTTCGGCCGGAAATGGAATCCCTTTTGACGCCCTAAGAGGCTCCTTAAGATGACTGCTCTGAAAATGCCCACTGAGCGGAAGTATGGTTGGACGCTGAAGCCAACTTCTTCGACCCATTTTGAAATTATCAGGAAGGATAACGGCCAATTCTGCGTTGTCTTGAATCACTCCCTTCTGAGAGGGTGCACTTCGGAGATGATTCACTGGTGGTTTCTTCATTTTCCTTCGGCAACAGTCAGGCTCGTAGACGTCGAGGGATATGAGGATACCGACGTGCCTGCCTATCTTCTTTGGCATCCCTCAGACCATTACGGAATTCATCTCACTGGTCCGCTCGGAGTTGGGCGAACCGCCAAAACAGGGGCCACGATCCAGATTCAGGAAACCATGCAATACCTTAGGTACGGCTGGAAGTATCCGGTGAACAGCAAGCTTAAGATCTACTATTGCGCTCCTGATGGTTGGGCCATGGGTAAGCAGATCCCTTTCCTGGGCAAGGCCATGATGCTGCGAATTCATTGGAAGGATGTCGTGGAAGATGGGACCATTATCGGCGTTCACTACCACTACGAGATTGTCATCGGGGTCGTCGGATCTCATCCGATTGCTGGATTCCTCAACAGCAGGATTACCTCCCACTTCTCACCCGAGTTTTTTGAGGCGTGGCATTTGCATAACGCGATCGAGGTGGGGACATTCGAGAACTTCCTTCCTGCCCTGTATGAACAGCGAAGTGACATTGGGAATCTTCGATATTCCCGGGATATGAACCGTATCGGGCAGAACGAAGTTCCTCAGACGGGCTACAATCGAAGCCTTTTCGAGCAACGCGTCCGAGGTTACAAAGATGCCCGAGACGCCCACAAGTTTCAGGCGTGGGGCGAACCTTCGATCCTGGCCAAATCAACTAATGCCGAACAAGGCGGCGCTACCAACGGCTAGCGCCGTGGCAGATCTTTGACTTTAGCCCAACGAAATGAAGCGCGTATTCATCAACTATCGGCGATCTGATAGCAAGAGATCAGCAAGAGGACTGTATTCGCAGTTGCAGCACCGTTTGGGGAGACAGCACGTGTTTATGGATGTCAGTTCGATTGGCATGGCTTCCAAGTGGCCTGATCGAATTGACGACGCAATCTCGAACGCCGATGTATTGCTTTGTTTGATCGGAGACGATTGGCTCTCGGCCACCGATCGGTATCATCGTCGGCGAATCGACCACCCCGATGACTGGGTTAGAAGGGAAATCCGAATTGCGATCGAGCGGGGCATTCCGATTCTTCCAATTTTGATAGGAGAATCTGCAGTGCCAGCGTCCGAGGCGTTGCCAGAAGATATTTCTGCTTTGCCGTCGTTTCAGGCAAGAAGGCTTCGCGATGAAGAATGGGAGGATGACGTCGAGAATGTCATTCGATGGCTCACAAGTGAACATCGTTTCCTCGAGAATCAGAAACGAATCGTGTTGCCCGATCCGGCAAAGCGGACGCCTGTTTTGACGGACATGGAATTGGATAATTTGCGTAACGAAATCCCGAAATGGGAAATGGTGGAAAGTGAGGTGCCGGGTGAGTATCCCCAATCACGTCATGAACTTCGTCGAGTATTCAGGCTGGACTCGTTTCAAGAGGCGATTCGTTTTATGGAATTTTCCTCGGCCAAGATTGATGATCTTAACCACCATCCGAGATGGGAGAATATATGGAAGTCCGTGACGGTTTATTCCACCACCTGGGACGTAGGCAACCGTATTACAAAGCATGACGTGGTGCTTGCGAAGCTCTTGGATGAGCTCTACTCCGAATTTCGGAGTCACGCCAAAGCATAACAAGTTGTGGATCATCAATTCCCGATCGCCATGGAGCCTAGGATTCATTGCGCGTCCGTCATCATCCTGACAACCTATCCGTGCTTTCCGTTGAGGCTGTCATCAGTCAAACGGCATGCCAAGGGAGAGGTCACTCACCATCGATTTGTGTGGTGTTAGTTGTTGTCAGCAGCCGATAAGTCTACGGGCGATTCCGAGAGGCCGGGATCCAGCTCACTCCCAAAGCTTCGCTGGTGCTGCTCTTCGGCGCATTGTCGTTTGGACCCGCGACGACCAGGTCTGCAGTGGCTGCTTCCACTGATTGCTCCGGGAAAAATCCGCCGTGGCATCAAGATCAAAGGGGATGACATACTGTCCGATCGGTTCCTTCTCGAGGAAGCCTTCCCTGTGAACGCCATTTTTGACGAGCATTCATAGGGGAAGTCCAAGTTGGTAGGCCATCGCGGCCTCCATATGAACCCACGGGCTGGTGAACCACCTCGCGGCACTATTCACCGGCATCTCGGCTACACCGCGAAGGTCCGCGTCTTTTTTGAAGGCGCCTTCCTCGACATAGAGTCGGCGGAAGGCAAGTCCGATGAGTCCGTTGCATGACCACATCGTCCTCCTGATTGAGGCGAGTGTTGGGTCCGTGTCGTGTTCATTGAAGCCCACGGTTCGCGGTGAAAGTTGCACGCCATCAAGGGCTGCCTTGACTTTCTCCTCGAACTCATGCTATGCGGAATGGTGTGGTGTCGGACGACTTAAAAATACTGCAAGCTCCATGTGAACAGAGTATGGCCAACCATCTGCTGGCGTTCAAGCCGCTTCCAATAACGGACGATTTCAAGACAGGAAGGCTGGAAGAGAGGGAGGGCACCAACACTAGACGAGGGGTTGGAGGCAACCTCTGCTTGGGTAGCACTCCCCGACTCTTCGCTCACCCCCTCCAGCTGCGTGCAACGATATCCGAGAGGGTCAGGACGGGGAACGGCGCGAGGTCGGTGCGCCACTCGAGTTCGACGATGGGGCGGTAGGTGCGGCCCCAGGAAAAGTCTTCGACGATCTTGATGCCGAGTTCGCTTTCCTTGGCGATAAGGGCGTAGGCTTCGACATCGGGATCGACGGGTGAGACGAGACGGTAGGCGACGTAGTTGCCGAGGTTGGGGATGGATGGTCCAAAGTAGTGGGTGCGGCGGAGGATGACGCGGAAGTCGGACTTGGGCGTGGTGTTGATGCGGACAAAGGTCGTGAAGAGCCGGTCGTGAAACTGCGCGAACGCCTTCCAGTCGACGCGGTATCCGTTGTCCGTTTCCTCGACGGAGACGGGCACGCCGTCCGGTGCGTTGCTCGTGGTGACGTTGTAAACGTAAGTACGAAGACTCGTTCCAGGCACGGTGCCGGCGATGGTCATGTCGACGGCTTCGGCCTCAATGGCGACTTCACCTTCTTTCGCGTAGTAGGCGCGCAATTCAGGGGCGAGTTCTTCAGCCTTGTGGATCCAGAGGAGGCGATCTTCAGTCGTTTCCGCCTTGAGGAAGGCGTTGAGCGTCTTCATGGGATCGCGTGAGATGGCAAGGAACTCGGGGTCGCCGTCGATGACCGGGACGGGGCGCGTGAACTCGGGGTTGGACTCTGCGACGATCGCGGTCTCGGGTGGTTCCGGCTTTTCGGGTGGGGCGGGGGCGACGGGTTCCGTCATTTCGGTCGCGAGGTTTTCGACCGGGGCGGGTTCCTCTGCGATGCGGATTCCGGGAGGAAGGCCACCGGGTTCTTCCTTGCTGGAGTTGTCCGTGGGAATGCCGATGACCTCGTTCGGGTTCGATGCATTCGCGCTGGCGGCGGCGGCGAGAATGGCAGGGGGCAGATTGGAGGTGTTGGGAGAAATGTTGGGCTCCGCCGCCACGGTGGGATTGGGTTCCACCGGAGCGGGCTGGCGGAGTCCGGGAGGCTCCGTGGCGGCCACTTCGTTGGTTGACCACATCGGGTTGAGTGGTGGGTTGGATTTTGGCGCTGACGGAGAGTCAGTGGATTCTGGTGTGGTTGACGGGGGGGTGGGTGTTGGACTGGCGCTGTTGTTGGTCGTCGCGGAAGCAACTTCGGAATTGACCGGTTCCAGAGAGGAATCTTCCGCGACGTCCTTGTCGCCATAGAGCCCAAAATAAACGACGGCGCCGGCACCGCCCAGGATGAGAAGAGCGAGAAGCGCGGTGAAGATGGACTTTCCGCCACCGGAGGAAGAGCGAGGCTTCTTCTGGCGTTTTTGGGGAGGTTGATTCTGCTGGGCGGAAGGAAAGAGCGGGGCGGGTTGCGCGGGCTCCGGGTTCGCGTCGGATGCGGGTGGAACACCGGGCATGCGTCGGGCCGGAATTTCCTGCTTGGCTGCGGGCGTCTCGACGGGAGCGGGAGTGGGAGCAACTTCCGCTTGGGGGGCGGGTTCCTTGGCGAGGAAGGGAGAGGGATTGGCGGGTGTTGGCTGTTGTTCTCGTGAAGGAGGAAGGATGGTTCGTGATTCTTCGACGGGAGCTGCTGGTTCTTCCGGCGGGGGCGCTGGCACCGGCGCGGGTTCGGCAAGGAAAGGGGAAGCGTCAGGCGAGAACGGCGAAGCCGGTTGCGACGGCGGCTCTGGCGCGGGCTCTTGGGTCGGTGTT
>JBCDLR010000076.1:0-13276 GCA_038745205.1 Verrucomicrobiota bacterium | reverse complement strand
CATTATACTCATCCTAAATTTTCCAGTAATTCCTTAACCCTCTTCACGTCCTTGAAGCCTGGAGCCGATTCGACTCCACTGGCGACGTCAATCCCCCAAGGGCGAGCTTGGGCCACCGCCTGAGCGACGTTTTCGGGCTTCAATCCACCGGACAAGAGGATCTTTCGATCCGTGAATCGCTCACTTGCCCGCCTCGCGACATTCCAGTCGAAGGACTTTCCACTTCCGCCGTAGTGACCGGGGACGCTCGCATCCAAGAGAATACGGTCACCGGGATAGTCGGCGACGTCGTCGATATCCGTCTCCGAACCGACACGAATCGCGCGCATCACCCTGAGGCCACCGGACGCCAACTCGTGGCAAAACTCCGGCGATTCGTCACCGTGCAGTTGCACGAGGTCAACGAGTCCCGTCGACGAAACCCTTAAAATCTCTTCTTTCCCAGCGTTCACGAAAAGCCCGACACGCTCGACTTTCCCCGCCAGCGCTCCCAACCACCCGGCGGCTTGCTCAAAGGAAATGTGGCGTTTAGAACCCGGCCAAAAGTTGAACCCAAGCATATCCACCCCCGCCTCGACGCATTCGAGGGAATTCTCGAGCGAGCGTAGACCACATACCTTGACTCTAACAGATTCACTCATATCCAGGCGGATTCGAACCGGTATGTCCGAAATATCCGGGTTACCAACGATCATTCTTCCCCGCTTGGCAAATTCGTGGATCTCCGCCATCATCGCGGTGATGCGCCCGACAACAATCCACCTGTTTCTCCTTTGCCTCGGAATGGCCCTGCCGAATTCCCACGGACAACAGAAAAAGCCTGCAGAAGACTATCCCGTGCCCCCCGAAGCCGAGGTGAGGGACAACACACCCAAAGGCCGATTGGAGACCGGCACGTTCTCGAGTCCGGAGATCTACCCCGGCACCGTCCGCGACTACACGGTCTACATTGCAGACGGCCACGACGGATCCGCTCCAGCCAGTCTCATGGTTTTCCAGGACGGTCACAAGGTCATCCGCTCCCCGCTCGGAAAGCGGATGCCGGTTGTCCTCGACAACATGATTCACGATGGCGAACTCCCGCCCATCGTCGGCGTTTTCGTGAACCCCGGAGTCGTTCCGCCCGCGAAAGGCGGCGCTGAACGTTGGAATCGGTCCTTCGAGTATGACAGCGTGGGCGATCGCTACGCGCGGTTTCTCATCGAGGAACTGCTTCCGCACGTTGAAGAGCAGCATGGCTTGAACATCAGTGACGACCCCGACGATCGCGGGATTGCGGGCGCCAGTTCCGGGGCGATCTGCGCTTTCAACGCGGCCTGGTATCGGCCCGATTCGTTTCGGCGCGTATTCTCCACCATCGGAACCTATGTCGGCCTTCGTGGCGGCGACGAGTTTCCGACGCTAATTCGCAAGACCGAGCCGAAGCCATTGCGCGTGTTTCTCCAGGACGGTGAGAACGACTTGAATAGCTATGCCGGCGACTGGTGGATGGCGAACCAGACGATGCAGCGCGCGCTCGAGTTCAGCGGGTACGAAGTGAAACACGTCTGGGGCCAGGGCGGTCACAACCGACGGCATGAATCCGCCATCTTTCCCGAGGCCATGCGCTGGCTTTGGAAGGATCACGGGAAAACCCCGGTGGCAACGCATCTCGATCGCTGTAAGAACCGCGCCTCTCAGTATCTAATCGACGGCGAGGGCTGGGAAGTCGTGAGCGAGGGACACCAATGGGCCGAAGGACTGGCCTGCAAGCCGGATGGCACCCTGTATTTCTCCGATGTCCATGCGTCGGAAATCTACCAAGTGACACCCGACGGCAAGAAAACGCTCGTCGTCGCCGACTCCGGAAAAGCCAACGGCCTCGCCCTCGGACCGGACGGCAGGCTATACGGCTGCTCAAACGGGTGGAAACAGATTGTCGCCTGGGACACCTCCACGTGGGAGCCCGAGGTCATCGCGGAAGACGTGACATGCAACGACCTCGTCGTCGCGCACAACGGGAACATCTACTTCACCTCACCGCACGAGAAGAAAATCCATTTCATCGACGGAAAATCCCG
Organism: Verrucomicrobiota bacterium; assembly: GCA_038745205.1. Classification (GTDB taxonomy): domain Bacteria; phylum Verrucomicrobiota; class Verrucomicrobiia; order Verrucomicrobiales; family DEV007; genus JBCCWV01. Next base: position 11,216 of record JBCDLR010000076.1, on the reverse strand, counting down.
GAAGCTCAGGGTCGTTGATCGCTTTGACCGGCCCAACGGCATCACATTGAGCCCCGACCAGACGCATCTTTTCGTCGCGCACTTTCCCGGACGGTTCATCTACAGTTATCGCATCGCCGAAAACGGCTCGCTTCAACATAAGCAACCTTACTTCTATCTCCACGACGACCCGACGGAGATGCTGACTTCCAATGACGGAATGTGCACGACGGTCAACGGTGAATTGCTGGTCGGCACCTGGAACGGCATCCAGATCTGCGACCAGGCGGGGCGCGTGCAGTTGATTCTCCCGCGCCCGGACAGGGACGCCGACCGCACCAACTACGCGGTATTCGGCGGCCCGGACGGGAAGACCCTCTACACCGCGACACGCGGGCGGGTTTGGAAGAGAAAAACCCAACTCCGGGGTGCCCACGCGTGGCAAGCGCCCATCGCGCCGCCCAAACCGAAACTGTGAGCAAGTCGCCATCAAGTTGGATCGTGACCTTCAGGCTCGATGCTGATTTCGTTTCGCCAAGGGTGAAGAGACTGGCGATTGCGGCGCATTCCGCGCGCTTGATGAAGGGATAGAATGCTGGATTCGGAACAATCGAGAGCGCTCGATTCCCCGTTCGTGGGATCCCTCCTCCTGCTCCTCCTCGCTTCCGCCCTCCTTCTCCCGGGGACCGCACAATTCCCGCTCATGGACCGCGATGAGCCGAAGTTCGCGCAGGCCACCCACGAAATGATGGAGCGCGAAACCTGGGTCGTCCCCTACCTCAATGGCGAATACCGCTTCGACAAGCCCCCTCTCTCCTACTGGTGGATGCGTGTCCACTACTGGATATTCGGAAAGTCGGAGATCGGCGCCCGCCTCCATTCGATCATCGCCGCGTGGCTGACGGCCGTTGTCATCCTGCACACCGGGCGGTTCCTTTATTCACCGCGGGCCGGATTGTTCGCCGGTGTTGGATGGCTCACTTGCCTCCAGGTCCTCATTCACGGGCGGCTCTGCGTCGCGGACATGCCGATGATCCTATTCGTCACGCTCTCCATGCTGGCCATGGCAAAACTCCTCTTTGCCGAGGAAGAACCCAAACGGTTCGGAACATGGTTCTGGGTACTCGTTGTGGGACAAGCATTGGGATTTCTCGCCAAGGGTCCAATCGCCAACGTGACGCCGCTTCTCGCCTTCATTTTGATGCGGATTCTCTTCTGGCGAAGTCCACTCCCGTGGAAGCGCCTCCAGCCCGTCGCCCTCCTTGTCATCGCCCTCACCATCATCGGGTTCTGGGGCGTTCCTGCGCTTCTTCAGACGGAAAATGAATTCGCGAAGGAAGGTCTCGGCAAACATGTCGTCGAACGTGGATTCCAGCCCTTCCACAATCGCGTCCAGATCCCCGTCATCTACTATCTCCTCACCGGTTTCCTATCCCTCTTTCCGTGGAGCGCTTTCTTTCCCATCGCATTGCGGCGGGACGTGGAGAAGACGGACCATCAGGCAAGGTCAAGAGCCTTTCTCCTCAGCTGGTTTCTCGCACCGCATCTGATTTTCGCCTTCTATTCGACGCAGCTTCCCCACTATGTCATGCCCGGTTTCCCGGCGTTTTTCCTCCTTCTTTTTGCGAGCGGAAGATGGCCCAGACCCTCCGGCAAACTGGAGCGGCGATGGTTCGTCCTCGTTATGATTGCCATCGGTGTTCTCTTTGCGACGATCGCGGGAATCGTCGTCTTCTCACCGTTTCGTACGGCCCTGCCGGGAATGTCCCATGTCCTGCTGGCTGCCTGCCTCGCGATTTTTCTCCTTGGCTTCATGGGACTTCTCACCAGCTGGGGGAAGACCTCGCGTTTTGCGTTCGCCGTCGTTCTATTGGGGATCATCATTCACACGGCCCTCACCCAGCTAAGGACTATTTTCCCCGCGAAAGTCCTCGCAGAGAAGCTCTCATCCCTCCCTCCGAAAACCAAATTCACCGCCTGCAAGTTCACCGAGCCCAGCCTCATTTTTTACAGCAAATGGAACTACCCCTGGAAACTCTCCTCGAAGATCGAACAAACTCTCACGTGGTTGGAACGCGAGGGACCCAAGGCATGCGTCCTCCTGAAGCGTGAATGGAGAGTCACTGACTCCCTGGATGCGTGGACGTCCGGTGATACCGTGGAGCCCGCCAGCGATCACACTGCAGAACTGGGCTCGCTCGAGCAATTCCGCGCCCGCTACAATATCTACGAGGTCAGCGGCTTCAATTCCGCCCGATCGAGCTGGGTAGAACTCGTCGTCTTGATCTCGAGGCGAGACTGATGCAGCACGCCTTTAATCAAGTTCCTTGATCGGGCCTACGCAGGGTGTAGCCGATGATCTTCGGCCTCGGAAATGCCCAAAGCACGGGTCTTCGGCGCCTTCATGCGGCAGCGCCGAAGCGGCAAGCCAAAGGCCATGCCCCAGAAGATCCCGATCATGGCTCCCGCATAGACATCAGCGGGGTGATGCCGGTTCAAGGCAAGGCGGGACCATCCCACGGAACCGGCCACCACCGCCAGCGGAACTCCGACAACAGGTGAGGCAAATAAAACCGGTGCCGCCGTCCCCATGGCGGTCGACGTGTGCGCCGACGGAAAACCGTGCTTCCGCGCACTCATCGTCGGACCGTGGAATCCTTGTTCGACCTTCGAGTCCGGTCGCGCCCTACCGAAGGTCGGCCGAAGAACATTTGCCGTCAGCCCCGCGAAAATCGACGCAAGAAGGACGGCAACGGTCACTCGACGCATGCGATCCGATTTCAAGATCGTGGCCATACCGAACAAGAGGGACAGTGGCAAGAGCGTGAAGGGAACGAAGTCTCCGGCCTCGCTGATGAACTTTGCCGCCGGCTTGATCTCCGAAGTCTTGCTCACCCGCAATTCTTCGAGCAACACCGAGTCCTGAGGGAAAAGGTAGATGAGCCCTACTCCGAAAAAACCAAGGAACAGCAGGACCACGGTCGCCCGCGAACGGATCCACCGAAACGCGTCCACGCTGCATTCCCGGACCAATTGCAAAAGCGGCGTCAACTGCCGCGTCTCTGAACTCGAAGCCGCCTTCATCTTCCCTAATGCCTCTCTTTTTTCCGCGAGCGTTCAATCGTCAAGATGTGACTAATTCGCCATAAAGCGAGGTGTCAATCCGCACACACGTAGTAGCCACCAGGGAGCTGTCTGACCAACCCCTTCATTTGCAGGCGCATGAGAAAAACGCCGGCCTCACTCGGGGCAATTCCGGTTTTTTCAAAAATTTCATCGATCGAAGTTTCATCCTTCCCCATCACCTCCAGGATCTTCGATTCAGGGCCGGAGACAATTGCAGGCGTTGGCATGTCAGGAGTCGATGACCCACTCGACGTGGCTTCCATTTCGAAGGCGTCACCGAAAGATAGCATGTCTTCGATGATGTCCGATCCGTCCATGACGAGTTTCGCTCCCTGTTGGATCAGGCGATTGCAGCCCTGCGATGAGGCCCGGTCAACAGGTCCCGGAATCGCGTAAACGGTGCGGTCCTGCTCAAGGGCCTGGTCGGCGGTGATGAGGGCGCCGCTTCGACCGGGTGCTTCGACAACGAGCACTCCCTCGCCCCATCCGGCGATGATCCGGTTTCTTTGCGGGAAGGACTGGCGGTCCGGCTTGTAACGCATCGGGAATTCACTAACAACAGCACCAAAACCTGAAATCTTTTCCGCGAGTGCCTTGTTCTCCGGCGGGTAGAGCTCAAGCAGGCCGGATCCGATCACCGCGATCGTGCGCCCATTCGCCGCAACGGCCGCCTCGTGGGCCGCGGTGTCGATCCCCCGCGCCAGACCGCTGACGACGGTGACGCCCGCCGATGCCAACTGGAAGGAGAACTTTTTTGCCATGGATAGTCCGTACCGCGTGGCCCGGCGCGAACCGACGACCCCCACCGCGTGGCGGTCCCGCTCTTCGACGTCACCCAGAACATAGAGGACCAGGGGTGGCGCATGAATGCGGCGCAAATGCTCCGGATACTCCTCGTCCTCAAGGGTCAGGACGTTCGCCCCGGCCCTCTCCACATCCGCCAGTTCCCGGTCGAGATCGACCTCCGACTGCCAGTTTGCAATTGCTTTCGCCGAGTCCGGTCCGATCCCGTTGAACGACTGCAAGGTCGATGGACTGGCCGACAGGATCGACGTTGCTGATCCAAGGCCCTCCAGCAATCTCCGGACGCGCACCGGTCCGATCTTTGGCAGGAGGTTGAGGACGATAAACGCTTCCTTCTCCGTCATGCGCGCAGTCCCTCGATGGCCGCTTCGATTTCCTCAAGCGTGACGTCGCGGCTCACAAAGGCGTCACCCGCCGCCCGGAGGAGGACAAAGGCAATACTTCCCGCGCGAAACTTCTTGTCGTGCTTCAACGCTTGCAACACGGCGGAGGTATCGAGGTCTCCTTCCAATTTCAAGGGAAGCCCAAACGTTTCCAACGCCCCGGTGATCCCGGAGGTTACCGAGTCGTCGAGACCGGCTTTCTTCTCGGACAATCCACATGCGGCAACCAGTCCCAGGGAAATCGCCTCCCCGTGGAGGAAGCGTCCGTAACCGCCCGCTGCTTCGATGCCATGACCGATGGTGTGGCCGAAGTTCAGGAGGGCCCGCGTCCCCGATAATTCCTTTTCATCTTCTTCCACGACCGCTGCCTTGATCCCGACATTCCTCGCAATCAGTGACTCGAGACCCGCACGATTTTCCGGCGCGGGCAGCGCTTCGAGCATTTGCCCGTCGCGGATTGCCGCGTGCTTGATGATCTCGGCAAACCCTTCGTTGTACTCCCGGGCGGGAAGCGACAGAAGCGTCCTCGGATCCGCGAGGACCAGCTTCGGCTGGTGAAAGGCACCGAGCAGGTTCTTGCCTTCGCTCGTGTTGACCCCGGTCTTTCCGCCGACGGAACTGTCCACCTGCGAGACGATCGTCGTCGGAATCTGCACGTAGGGGACGCCCCGAAAGAAAATCGCCGCACAGAAACCAGCGAGGTCCCCCACGACGCCGCCACCCAGGGCCACGACGAAACTGCTGCGGTCATGCCCATGCCGGATCATTTCGCGGCACACTTCCTCCGCTTGCGACATGGACTTCGAACCCTCACCGGCCGGCACCGTCACGACGTCCGCGGCAAACCCGGCGCGGGCAAGGCTTGCAAAGAGGGCCTCCGCGTAGAGTGGCCCCACCGTCGAGTCGGTGACAATGACACATCGTCCGCCAAGCCCGGCTTCAGCGATCTTCTCTCCCGCTGTTTCAAGGAGGTCCTCGCCAACGAGGACCTCGTAGGGATGGGCGGAGAGCTGGACAGCGACTTTCTGCATGGCGGGACGCACACCTTGCCTTCGATGCTGTTGCAAGCAAGGTGGATCGCGAGTTCAGGCGAACATCGCAGCAATCCGCACGGCTGTTTTTTGCGGCGGTTCGTCACCGCCAAGTTCGACCGGTCGAAAGCCCGTCTCCCGGCGAAACCAATTCATCTGCCGCTTGGCATAACGCCGCGTGTTCTTCTGGATGAGTTCGAGGCAGAGCGCGTGATCGATCTTGCCGGCGAGAAACTGTTGGATTTCCTGGACGCCGATCGCCTTGCCGGCCGTGTGGGAAATGCTCTCAGGCAGGTTCCGCACCTCCTCAACCGCGCCTGCGGCCAGCATCGCTTCCGTCCGGAGGTTGATTCGCTCATAGAGAGCCTCGCGCTCGCGCACAAGGACGACCCCGGCAAACTCCGGCGACTTCCCTTCCCATTCGGTCTTGATCTCCGACATCGGCCGTCCGGCAAGAATCGTAATCTCAAGAGCTCGCGTGACATACCGACGGTTCTTCAGGTTCACGATGGCCGCACCCTCGGGGTCGCGTTCCGCCAGTTCGGCGGCGAGATCCTCGAGTGACCTCTGCTCCAACTCCGCACGCAAGTCATCATCACCCGGCGGCAAGGGTGTCAATCCATGGGTCAGCGACTTCAGGTAAAGCCCGCTTCCCCCGACAACGATCGGTCGGCGGCCTCGGGATTGAATCTGCTCGAGGCACGCTTTCGCCACTTCTTCATAGCGAGCGACGTCAAAATCCTCCTGCAGGGGAACGGCGCCGAAAAGATGATGCGGGACCTTCGCCTGCTCTTCCGCCGATGGCTTCGCGCTCAGGATATCAAATCCCCGATAGATCTGGTAGGCGTCCGCGTTGACAATCTCCGCGTTCCAAAGCCCGGCGAGTTCCAGCGCGACACCGGTCTTTCCACAACCCGTGGGGCCGGCGAGGTAGAACGGGGAGATGTCAGGGGCAGTGGTCAAGATTCCGGAGAACAAAAAAGCCCCGCCATCACTGACGGGGCCTTTTGGCGAAATGCTTTCAGCGGAAAGGGTTTTACTCGGCTTCGTCTTCGCGAGGACCTTCACTCTTGGCGCCGCTCACGACGAGCTTGCGGCCCATGAAGTCCTTGTCATGAAGCTCGTCGACGGCGCGCTTGGCTTCATCGACGGAGTTCATGATGACAAAGGCGTAGCCTTTCGAGCGTTGCGTGCGGCGGTGGCTGACGACTTCCGCCGCTTGCACCGAGCCGACGCCGCGGAAGAGCTCCTCGAGGTCTTCCTCGCTCGCATCGTAGGAAAGGTTGCCGACGTAGAGGCGCGTGGAAGTCACTTCAACCTTTTCAGGTACGCGACGGGACGGTTTCTGTTCCTGCTTTGCGGGTTTTGGTTTGGCCGTGGAGCGTGATTTCGAGGTGGAAGCGGCTGGCTTGCGGCCAGCGGGCTTTTGCTTCGGCTTGGCATCACCGCCTCCGAAAAAGGAAAGGATCTTCTCCCAAAAGGACTTTTTCTGAGGGGCGCGAGGGACTTTCTCGCGTTGGTAACGACGGCCTCCGCCACCGCCGCCACGATTGTTATTGCCGCCGCCTCGGCGGCTGCGATTCCGTGATCGGTTTCTGTTGTTGGATCTTGAAGGTGCTGATGTTGCCATCTTCGTTTTGAATTCTTTGGTTTGTAGTTGTTCCTGGCGGAGCGGGCACAGGCATGGCGCCATGCAGTTCAAGTCCGGACCTGACAGGCGTCCATCCGGGACTCGAGAGACGGGCACCGAAGCGCGCCCACAAACTGCCGGTCATTCGCCCCATTCGCTCTTCAATGCGCTGGTCCAATCGTGCGGGGCTGGCGAAAACCGGCGGAAAAATCTCCACCGTGTGCAGCGATGTCGAACCGTTCCGCGAGGCGCCTTCGGCAGCGTCTTTCACCAGCGCATTCTGCCATGTCTGACCGAGTTTCTTACATTCGAATTTCGGTTGGCAAGCCCTCATGAGATCGGTTCAAATCACCGTCTAAACGTAACGGGACTGTCACCCCGCGGCAAGCAGGGATTCATAACTTTCTAAAAATGAATGACTAAAAGTTTTTAAATCCCTGTTATTCAAGGATTTTGTCCCCTGCAGTTACTTTCAATTCACCCTCTCGCGACCCGGAAATCTCCGCCCTAGGACGTGGTTTTCTCACCGGGACCGTCACTCTCGCCTCGTGCCGGGGCGCGAAAGAGAACAAGGAAGAACAACATGACGACACCGGCAAAGATCGCGGGCTTTAGCCAAAGCGGCTTCCATTCGATCGCGCGCAGTTGTTCCCGGGCGAGCTGGCCTTTCTCCTCGTTCAGGGATTTGATCTGCTCTTCCAACTCCGGCGTCGATGCTTCGGCGAGTTTCTCTTCCACTTCCTTGATCTCCCTCGCCTTGGCCTCGACCTGCTCACCCAACTCGATGGAGGCCGGAGGCGTGTGGCTCGCCTCAATGCGCGCGGCGGCTTGCGCGCCAATGAGCATTCCCAGTCCGAGCGTGAACAGAACGAGGATGCCCTGTGCCTGGGCCCGGAGCTTTTTGGGCGCCACCTGATCGGTGTAGATCTGCCCGGTGACGAAAAAGAAGTCGTAGCAGATTCCGTGAATGACGACGCCCGCGAGGATCATCCAGGCGACTTCATCCGGAGCTCCAAAGGCAAAGAGGAGGTAGCGCGTCACCCAGGCCAGCATGCCCACCGCCAGCATCCACTTCACTCCGAGGCGGGCGAAGAAAAAGGGCATGACCAGCATGAAGATGATCTCCGACATCTGTCCGTAGCTCATGGTCTGCCCCACCGGCAGCCCCGTCATCTCGACGACGCGACTGGTGATCTGGTAGTAGAAGGCCAGCGGGATGCAAATGAGGATCGAAGAGATCAGGAAGATGAGATAGGAACGGTTTTTGAGGAGGGCGAGCGCGTCGAGCCCGAGAATCTCCCGCGCGGTGATCTTCCCTTCCGCCTGCGGCGGAGTGTCGGGAAGGAAAAAGGAAAACACCCCGAGCATCGCAGCGGCGCCAGCGGCGAGGTAGAACATCTGGATGGTCGTGTCCCAACCCATCGCAGTCAGGGTGAGTCCCGCCACGATCCAACCGATCGTCCCGAGTACGCGCACCAGCGGAAACTGCGTCTCGGAATTCTCCAGGTTGCGCATGGCCAGCGAGTTGGTCAGGGCGAGCGTCGGAAAGAAAGTCAGCATGTAACCAAAGAAAACGTAGTTGATGGCCGTCGGTGACGGGTCTTCCACGAGCATGAGGCGGGTCGCGAGGAACATGGTCGCTGCACCCAGCAGGTGCATGACGGCGAGGACCTTCTGCGAGGGAAAAAAGCGGTCCGCGATCATCCCCACGAAGAAGGGGCTGATCATTCCCGCGATCGGTCCCACGGAATACGTCCATCCAAACGCCTCTGCCCCGAATCCTATCCCCTGCAGGTAATTGGGCGCGGTGACATACCAGGCTCCCCAGATGAAATACTGGAGGAACATCATCACGCAAAGTCGGATTCGGATGGGGTCAGTCATGGGAGGCGGGGGCGAAAGATTAACTGTTCGCGATGAAGTGAAGAACGACGTAGATGCCGACGATCACAACCGCGAGTATGGCGCTCGCGACTTTGGCGCCCTGCCACGGGGTCATGTCCACCTTGGGCGCGTCAGGCTCGGTTTCCTCCAGCTTCCGCGGCGCAAAAATACCGAAAACGACCATGATGAGAATGCAGAGGTAGCCATTGATGCCGGTGACATGCAGCCAGTGGAGTTCGTGACCGAAGATCGTGTTTTTCTGGATGAATCCGAAGATAATGTAGAAGGCGAAGCCAAAGACAAGGACGACATAGGCGGCGAGGTTCGGGACGCGGGGCAGGAAGATACCTACAGCCGTGATGACGATGAGCGGCGTGTTGTAAAGGGAAGCGAACTGCTTCATCAGATCGAAGAGATTGACTTCCGATTTGGCGATCAACGGCGCCCCGGCGACGCAGACGATCGCGGAACAGATACCGAAGATCTTGCCCACCTTGATCATGTCCTTCTCAGAAGCCCCGGGCCGAAAGCGTTGATAAAGGTCCACGCTGAAGAGCGTCATCGCGCTGTTGAGCCCGCTGTTGAAAGAACTGAGCACCGCACCAAAAATCACCGCCGCGAAAAAGCCGGCCATCCATGCGGGCAGGACCTTGTTCACGAGCATCCCGTACGCCTCGTCCCCATCGATTCCACTTCCAAAAAGGTGCAGGGCGATGATGCCGGGCAGGACGAGGTAAAACGGCCCCAGCATCTTCATGCTCGCCGCGAAAAGGAGCCCCTTTTGACCATGCGCAAGCGACTTCGCCCCGAAAGTTCGCTGAACGATCGCCTGATTGGTGCACCAGTAATAGAAGTTGATGAAGATCATCCCCGTCAGGAGCGTCCAAGCCGGGATGCCTCCCTGCGGGTCCTTCGGCGGATGAATGGGATCGAGGGCTTCCTTGTGGTTTTCCGTCAACGCGCGAATCCCGCCGAAAAATCCTTCATCGCCGCCAAGGTGGACGAGCCCAAGAATCGGGATGGCGAGTCCACCGACGAACAGACCGACCCCGTTGAGCGTATCCGAGACGGCCCCCGCCTTCAAACCCCCGAATATCGGGTAGATCGCCCCCACCACTCCCACCCCCCCCAAAATCATCCAAACGGCCGCATCCTCGGAAACACCGAGTGCCTCCGGCACGGAAAACACCTCCCGCATGAACAGCGCCCCCGAGTACAGCACAAAGGGCATGAGGTTGGTGTAGAGGGAAAGAATGAGCAGAATGGCGACAATCAGTCGAATCTGCGGGTCGTAGCGCTTTTCCAGAAACTCCGAGACCGTGGTCACCCCGTTGCGGAGGTACTTGGGCAACATGACGAGTGCCATGAAGATCATGGAAAGCCCGGCAAAGACCTCCCATCCCATCATCTGCATGCCGGCGCCGTGGGCCCCGCCATTGAGCCCGACGATCTGCTCGGTCGAGAGGTTCGTGAGCAGGAGCGAACCGCCGATGAAGAGCCAGGTGAGACCGCGGCCCGCGAGGAAGAATCCGCTGCTGGTCCCGTAATCGTCGCCGCGGGTCATCCGCCAGGAGATGAAGGCGACAGTTCCGGTAAAGAGCAGGAAGGTGAGCAGCGTCGTCATGAACCGTTCATGCTAACGGAGAAATGTGGGTTGCCAATGCCCATCTCTCCACCAAATCGGACGTATCCTTTTGCAAACCGGACAGGACCCCGAGAAGGTCACGCCGGGTTTCCTCCCTTCCTTCAATGCACGAAGACAAGCTCCACTGCCGGTATCCGATCGAAACGCAGACCATGTGCGCTCCCTACCGCCTCTACCTCCGGCAGACTCCCGGCAAACTTGGGGTCCGCATGGTGCTCGGCGGCATCCTCCTCGCCGCCGCCGCGGTCGAATACCTGCGCGGCGTGAGTGCTCCCGTCGTCTATTCGCTCCTCGCCTTCGCCGGAATCTACTTCCTCGTTTCACCGCTTGTGTGGAATCTTATCCTCGCTTCGAAGAACGTGGGAGGCGGCGAGGTCGACCTCACTCTGGCCGCAGACGGGGTTACGGGAAAAGTTCGCGAAATCCCCGTCAACGTCGCATGGAACGACTTGAAACGAAGCAAGGAACTGGATGCAGGGCTCTACACCGAATGGAAGGACGGCGCCTTCCTCTGGTTCGATGCCAACGGGTTCGAAGACGCCGGTTGGAAAGAGAGGATTCGATCGTGGATGGACCGCCCCACAGGGGGGTGAATCACGAGCCGAACTCAGCCGAAACCACGTCGCCCAAGTCCCAGCCGTTCTCCTCCGCCGCCTCGTCCGCGGGAATCCATCCGGACATGCCCTGCGCCCAAATGGGAGTCTCCGATGGAAGCGACTTTTGGCGGATCAACT
>JBCDLR010000075.1:0-13329 GCA_038745205.1 Verrucomicrobiota bacterium | reverse complement strand
GGGATTGCCGTGCACCGGCGCGGTGAGGTGGGATTGAGCGCGATTTTTCCCTATGGAGCTGGCTGGAGCGAAATCGCACCGCTGCAATTTTACCGAAAGTTCCATCAAGCGATCGCGGCCGTTTTTCGGAAAGCGGGGATGGCGGTGGAGTTGGCGCCGGCGGTTGACCATGCGGAAACGGGCCCCTGCTGGGGGCAACCGGTGGAGAGTGACTTGATGCTGGGCGGAGAGAAGGTTTGTGGCGGAGCACTTCGAAGGACGCGTCGAGGTTTGCTTTACCAGGGAATGTTCAACGTCGAGGTGGCGGACGACTTGGCAGAGCAGGTTGCTGTGCAGTTGGGCGAGGAGCCGTCACCATTTTTGATAAAGCGGGCATGGGTGGAAGCGGCGGAGAAGTTGGTGGCCGAAAAATATAAAAATGTGGAGTGGACGCGTCGGCGTTGAAAAGGTTTTTGCGCTTCTCTGTGGCAAACCTCCGCAGGCGAGGCCATAGTCCCTCTGGTTGCCGCCTCCATGTTGCGTGAGTTTGATTTTTCCATCGACGGAGCCCGTTACTTTGCGCGCGGGGAGGCAATCTCGGCGACACTTTCCGATTACTTGGGTGCCCGTGGAGGCGGAGCGGCGTGGGAGTCGAGAGGAAACGATCTGGTGGGAGTGGGAGGCTACAATGGAGACGGTCATCTCGAGGTGAGGATGGTTGAGGCCTCGCGGGTTTACTTGCCGCAACTTGCAGGGAAAGAGGTGATGACGGTAGCGAGCGTTGCGGGGGAACTGGGAGACGTGGAGTCCCTGATGAGTGTCTTGTTAGAGGGGCGGCCGTCGCAAAGACGCGGGCTCGTCATGACGGCCTTCGAGACATCAGGCCGGGAAGAATCGGGAATGCCCGGTGCGCTTGCGCGGCAGATTTCTGCGGGAGGACGCATCACCTTCGGGTGGGAGTCGCTCCCGGTGGTTCAGCGTTGGATTTCTGAGGCGAGAAAAGTCGGTCGCCAGCCTGGAGATCTTCTGCGGCCGGGAGCCGCCGCGGCCCGATCATCCTTTTGTTACGAGGACGCTTCAGGTTACCGCTTCTACCGATGTGGCTCGATGGAGGAGGTCTTTCGTTTGCGCCGGGAGTATCCGCGGGCGCAGTTGCTCAACCGTGGATTCCTCTCCGGAGTGGAGTCCATGAATCTCGATTCCGGGCGGGGAACAGGCTATATTATCTCGTTGGAAGCGGTGGCGGAGTTGGGTGGACTTCTCGACTTGGATCATTCCATGGAGCTCGGGGCGGCTTGTTCGATGTCGTCAGTGTGCGAAGCAGTGGCGGGAGAATTCCCAGCGTTTGCGGCCGCGATTTTCCGTTCCTATGGCAGGACTGCCTTGCACCAGCTTTCACTGGGCGGATTGCTGGCCTCGCGTGACCGGGCCGGGGCGGCGGGAGGAGCTTTGCTGGTGGAGGATGCGGTGATCCTTCTTTTTTCCCAGGAAGGCGAACGAGAAGTCCCGGCGCGGGAGTTCTTTGCGGGAGAGCCGGTCGTTGGAGACGATGAGTTGATCGGCGGAGTTCGCCTTAAGAAGCCTGAGGGACCGGTGGAGGGGAGCTTGCGGGGGCATGAGCGACTTCGTCGAGGACGCGCGGGGGCGGAATCCGCGATGGATTTCTTTTGTCGGGTCGAGCTTGGCGCAGGTGGCGAGATTGAGAATGCATGGCTGTCGTTGGCGTCCCACGGACGGAGGCCGCAATTCCTGGAGGAGGTGTCAACTGAGATGGTGGGCAAGACTTGGGAGGTCGAAATGGCCAAGGAAGTTACGCGAAGGATTCGCGAGGAAGCGGATTGTCGGGACACGCCCGCGGCGACTGCGAAGTATCGCCAGGCCATGGCCGGGGCGCTGTGGCAAAAGTTCTTTTTCGAAAACCCGGAGCCCGGCGTCCGGCGTTCACTGCAACCCGAGTTGGAAGAAGCGTTGAAGGGAGGGGCAGTTTGATTTTCTGGCCATGAGTGGACTCCCGGGAAAAATGAGAAAATCGGCCGAAAGTGTTTCTCCATCAGGGCTGGTTCCCGAGAATGGCGACCTGACGGTGCTGGTAGTGGGCAGTCCGCATGCGCGTGCGGAGGTGCGGAGTCTGCAGGTGGCGGCGTCGAGGGCTGTCCGGGGTGTGCGGACCGTTTTGACCGACAAGGATTTTCAGGCGGACGTGGCGGGCATGCCGCCGCTGACGACGGAAGGGGAAGTCCGCTTTGAGGGGCAACCGGTCGTGGCCATTGTCGCGGATGGCCATGGCGCGGCTTTGGAGGGGCGAGAGGCATTGCGGGTTGAATACGCAAGACTGCCGGCCGTCCTCGACATGGAAGAGGCATCGCGGTTGAAGAGTTATCACGGCGATCCCGTCACGTTTTCCGAAGGAAAGGTTGGGTCGACGTTGGATGAGAATGGTGATTTAGTGGTTTTGTCAGGGCGTGTGTCCCTGTCTTCGCCACCTCGATCCGGGGAAATGATCCCGGTTCGAGCTGTCCCGGAAGGGAATGGGGGCGTGAGTGTGAGGGTCGAGACCTGGTTGGCGGGAAACATGCAGCGGCAACTGGCGAAGTGGCTGGGACTGCCCTTGGCGAAAGTGACGGTGATGCCGGGCGAAAGCCTGCCCTCGACCCCGGGGAGCGACGATTTTGGACTGGCCCAGCATGCGGCGATTGCGGCGGCGGCCGCGCTCAGAACGGGTCGCTCCGTCACGTTGAATTACCAGCCGACGGGCGAGTCTTTGCAGGAGGGCTCGCCGATCCTGCAGGCGGATTACCGGGTAGGTTACCTGCCGAAGGAAGGGAAAATCCAGGCTCTCGAGGTCTCGGTTGTCGTTGATGGCGGCCCGTGGGCGGAGGATGCGGTCGAGGCCCTCTTGATGGACGGGTTGCTCTCGGTTTACGATTTTGCAGCGGTCGATTTTTCCGTGCGCTGCGCTTCGACGAATACACCTCCGATGCGATCGATCAGGGAGGAGGACATAGCCCTCGGAACGTTTTTAGCGGAAGAGATTCTGTCGGATGTGGCGAGGGAGAGCGGGACGCTTGGAGAAGTCCTGCGTCAACGCAATTTTGCCGGTGAACTGACCGACGCGAACCCGCTGGTCTCCGTGTGGCGGGGTGGGTTGCGGAGCTCGGATTACGCGACTCTTCGCAAGGAAGGAGAGTCTTCGAACGAGGAATCCCGCTACAGCAAGCGTGGTCTGGCCGCGATTCCGGTGCGTTGTTCCCAGACCGAAAAGGACGACCGCGGTGTGAAGGCGTGCGAAGTGCGTCTGCAACTCCATGGGGATGGAAGTCTTCGCACGACGATCCCGCTCTGTGAGGAGGGGCTGCGCCGGGAGATGAGGGGCAGGGCGTCGAACGCGATTGGCGTTGACCGGGACGATGTCTTTTTCGAGAGCGCGTCGAACTCCGACGCCGTTTCCGGCCCGGCGTTAAAGAAAACGGCCATGCTGGCTTTCGAAGAGGCTCTTCAGCGCTTGGCGAAGATGCTGCGTCCGTATGCGGCCGAAGTTTTTGAGCAGAGTGGGATCGAGGGGCTTGGAACCGACGATGTCGAGTTCATGGCGGGTCGGATTTTTTCCCGGGCCAATCCGGATGTCGGATTTAGTTATGGCGAGTTTGCTACCTATCTGGACGAGCGCCTGGTCGCGCCGGTGGCCACCGCTTCGTTGTACGGGAAGAGTCGCCGTGAGGACGTTTTTGGTGTCGGTATCAGTGAAGTTCGTCTCGACGGGTTCACCGGCGATTTCAAGATTCTGCGCGCACGCCTCTTCGTGGGCGCACCGGAGCACAAGGTGGACTTCCCCGCCATGCAGCGCCGGCTCAAGGCAGGATTTCTTTTGGCGCTCCGGTGGTTGATGTGTTCCCAGGAGATGCCGCTGGAAATGGAGGATGTCCCGCTGATTTTCGAGGTGGAGACCGTGGACGGCGATGGAGTCTCGGCCCCGTCACCGGGCGATTGTTTTGCCTTCGGACAGTCGTTCGCCTGCTCCGTGAGGGAGGCGTTGCGCCATGCGATGGTTGCGGCCAGGCCGGAGGGAAATCCAGGGGACTTGGGACTGCCGATGACTCCGGAGTCGGTCTTCCGGGCGATGCAGCGGAAGGGTTGAGACTGAAATTGTCGTCTTGCTGATCGGGTGAGCGGCGTTCAGGATGCCCGCATGCTTTTACCCCCGAAACTTGCCCTGCGCCTTCAATTCGTCTTCCTGAGCTTGATCTCCGGCCTCGCTGCTCAGCCGAATATTCTTCTCATCACTGTCGACGACATGAGTTGTGATTCCGTCGGGGCCTACGGTTGCCGATTGGAAGGCACGACTCCGCACATGGATCGCCTTGCTGCGGAGGGACTGAAATTCGAATACGCGCACGTGCAGGTTGGAAACTGCTTTCCCTCCCGAAACGTGTTGCTCTCCGGGCGCTATCCCCACAACAGCGGCATCGAGGGTTTTTACCAGATTCGCGAGTTGGATTTCCCGGTGATGAGCGACGTCTTGCAGGAGGTGGGGTACTTCACGGGCATCCGTGGCAAGGTCACCCACTCAACGCCCTACAACCCGTATCCATGGAGTGCGGACCTGACGGTTTTACCCGACGGATCGAAGGCGAACATGAAGGACGTGGAGTCCTATTACACGTCGACGAAGAACGGCATTGCCATGGCCAAAGAAGAGGGCAAACCGTTCTTCATCAACGTCAACATTTCCGATCCGCACAAGCCGTTCTGGCGTCCGGGAGACAAGCATCCCGCATCACGGGTGTTCACGGCGGAGGAGGTGCCGGTTCCCGGATTTCTTTTCGATGACCCCGACGTGCGGGAGGAACTCGCGCTCTACTACACCTCGGTGCGGCGAGCCGACGATTGCGTGGGGGCGACGTTGCGGGCCCTCGAGGAGTCGGGAACCCGGGACTCCACGATTGTCATGTTCATTTCCGATCACGGGATGCCACTCCCGTTCGCGAAGACGCAGTTGTATCACCACAGCACGCGGACTCCTTGGATCGTGCGCTGGCCCGGCGTGACGACGGCGGGATCGACTGACGCCGAACACATGATCTCCGCCGTAGATTTTCTGCCGACGATCTGTGAGATTCTTGGCCTCGATGTGCCGGCGGGCGTCAACGGGCGTTCTTTCGCTTCCCTGTTGGAAGGCGAGAAAGAAGAGGGATGGGATTACGTTTTCAAGGAATACAACGAGAACTCCGGGGGGCAGCGCCATCCCATTCGGGGGGTGCAGTCGCGGGAGTATCTCTACCTGTTCAATCCCTGGTCGGATGGCGAGCGTGCTTTCAAGACCGCGACCCAGGGAACGGTCACTTACAAACGCATGAAGGAACTGGCGGCCTCGCGACCGGAGATCAAGGCTCGGCTGGATTTATTCGACCATCGGGTGCCGGAGGAACTTTATCACGTTGGGAATGATCCGGATTGCCTGGCCAATCTCATCGACGACCCTGCGCATGAGGCGGAAGCGAGCAACTTGCGGTTGGTGTTGGGAGCTTGGATGAAGGAAACCGCCGACCATGCGTTGGACGCTTTCGAGGGTCGGGATGATCCCGCCAGGCGTATCGCGTACGTGGAGAGGGTGGAAGCGGAAGCGGCGGAACGGCGGGCCGCCGAGAGAAACAAGAAGCGGGCGGCGTCCGGGAACGTTCGAAAGAACCTGCAACTCATTCGCCTCAAAGCACCCCAGTTCGGAAAATCAGGTAGCGTTCTCAACGCGGTGATCCATTATGATCTTCCTGAAGACTTGGGCGAGCAAATCATCATGGTGACGTTGAAGCAGGGAAACAAGGGAGCTCGAGTTGAAAGGAAGGAGGTGAGGGCGAAGGGAACGGGAACGTTGAGGGTGTCCTTCGAGGTTCCAATGGAGGTTGAAGATGACGTGCTGCAAGTGGCAGCGTTCGTGGGCGCAGAGTTCGAATCGAGCCTGCAACACGTGACCTCCGGGAAAGTGATGATGGAGTAGCCGATTCTTGTTGCCTTGCTCTCCGATGCGATGGGACCAGGGTGCCTTTCCAATCCCAAGGGAATGCTCCGTCGGATCGACCGGCACGCGAAGAGGTCGGCAGATTCGATCAACTGCTTCCTTTCCATTCGGAGAAGGGCGGGATATCGTTTCTCCCCATGAAGCCGCCATGGCGGAATTGGTAGACGCATCGGACTTAAAATCCGAAGAGAGCGATCTCGTGTGGGTTCGAGTCCCACTGGCGGTATCTTCTGAGGGTTTTCTTGGCGCGAAGGCGGTTGGGATTATTGGGAAAGGGATGGATGATCGCGAAGCCTGTCCGCTTAATTTTTGAAATTCGGAAGGCGGCCTCTGAATTTTATAAAAATTTTGGTTTCCAAATAGTTAAGATCAGTTAAGTTTTTGGGACTCACTGATCACCCATGTCTCACCTGACCGTATCTCGTTCAGAACCAGGGTCCCAAGGATCCTCTCCTCCAGCGACTGAGCCATCTACCATGTGGTTCATCTGCCCGAGTTGCCGGTCGGTACTTTCGGTGCAGTCGTCGAGTGGTGGAATGGAAGGGCCTTGTCCGACGTGCCATGTACAGATTCGGGCGCCTCGATCGGAGGATGTGCCTCCGATTCATGAAGAGCCGCCGTCGTTCACGCCTCGCCGTCAAATCGAGCCGCGAAAGACACGGAACGAAGCGATGTCTCCCGGAGGACTCACCGGTGGAGGTTCGCCGATCAGCAGGCCTTCACAACCACCGGAAGAAGTGGAATCCGAGTTAGAGGAGGATTTGAAGGTCGAGGATCGGAGATTGAGACGGCAACAAGCGAGATGGGCGAAGGAAGCGAGCCTTCAGAAGAACAGGGGGTTGCGGAGGGGGTTGGCGGATTTGACGGAGATGCTGGCGCCGCGCCTCATGGTCTTCGCACTGGTTGTCGCCTCTTTTGTGGCGGCCTGGCGATTGCTACAGGACTAAAGGAAGTTCAGGGGGAAGGCACGGCCTCAAGAAGCCGGTCGATGATCTGTGAAGGATCGATGTCCTCCGCTTCCGCTTCGTAGGTGAGAAGCACGCGATGACGGAGCACATCGTGGGCGAGACCTCGAACATCTTCGGGAACGACATAGCCACGGCCATTCAAAAAGGCCTGTGCCCGCGCTGCGAGGGTGAGGCTGATCGTGCCCCGCGGCGAAGCCCCGCATCGAATGTAGGGGTGAAGGGCCTGCAGCGCCTCGGAGGAATCTTCCCGGCCGTTCTGCTTCCGCGAAGCAATAATCAGTCGGACGATGTAATCCTTGATGGCGTCGTCGACAAAGACCTCGTTGACGAGCGCGCGGCTCGCAACGACGCCCGCGGGATCGACGATGGCGGAGATGTCCGGGAGGGAGGCGGAATTGCTCATGAGGTCGAGGATTCGTCGCTCTTCCTTCGGTCCGGGATAGTCGACATGCACTTTAAGAAGGAAGCGATCGAGTTGTGCCTCCGGCAGTGAGTAAGTGCCCTCCTGGTCGAGAGGATTCTGGGTGGCAAGGACGAGGAAGGGATCGGGGAGTTCGTAGGTCTTTTCGCCGATGGTGACCTGGCGTTCCTGCATCGCTTCGAGGAGGGCACTTTGCACCTTGGCCGGCGCCCGGTTGATCTCGTCGGCAAGAACGAGATTGGCGAAGACGGGACCGAGCTTCTCGGAAAAGGAACCGTCGCGCGGATTGTAGATGAGTGTGCCGATGACGTCGGCAGGAAGAAGGTCCGGGGTGAATTGGATGCGCTTGAAGGACGCGGAAAGGGTGGCGGCGAGCGACTTGATCGTGAGTGTCTTTGCGAGGCCCGGGACACCTTCGAGAAGAACGTGCCCATTCGTCAACATGGCAATGAGGAGGCGGTCGACGAGGCCTTCCTGGCCAATGATGACTTTCTTCAGTTCGGTTCGCAGTGGCTGAATCCAGTGGCCGGACTGCTGGATACGGGCGGAGAGTTCAGTCGTGTTGATGGACATGCGCGCTTCTCTGGTGGGACAACGCCCCGGGTTTGTCAACGGAGAGGGTTCCCTTGCTGGAGATTAAGCGTTCGACGACCGGAAAATTGTCTAGGCAGGAGCCGGTTCCGGATCCTCGGACTCCGGATGGATGCGCGGCTCCCATATGTAACGCTGGAAGAGGACCTTGACCGCCGCAGTGAGGGGGACAGCCATGAGAGCGCCAAGGAGCCCGCCGATGATGAGACTCCAGAAAACGATGGAGAAGATCACGGTCATGGGATGGAGACCGACGGCCTCGCCGACGATTTTCGGCTGAATGAAGAACCCGTCGATCTGCTGCACGACGATGAAAATAATGACAACAATGACGGGGTGATGCAGGGTGCCGAACTGGGCAATGGCGAGGAGGACGGCAGGAATCATGGTCACGATGATTCCCACGAATGGAATGACGCCGAGAATGGCGAGAAAGAGTCCGATGATGAGCGCGCCCTCGAGACCGAGGAAGAGGAGGGCGATGCCGGTGAGCGCGCCGTCGATGAAGCTGACGATGACTTGTCCGCGGAAAAAGGCGACAAGGTAGCCATTGATCTCGCGCAGGACTGAAATGACCTCGTCCTTGAATTTGGAACTTCGGAGCGGGATCCAGTCGGTCCACTTGTCACGAAGGAGGGCAGTATCGTTCAGGAAGAAAAAGAGGTAAACCGGGACAAGGAAGAATCCGACCACGTATCCGAGGGTGCCGAGAAATCCCTGAAAAGCGCGGTTCAAGAACGCGAGGATTCCATCGACGGTCTCCTCGCTTTTCAGTTTCTCCATCGCATAGCGGAAGATTGAAGAATCATCGAGAGAGTCCTGTTGTAATTCTGTCAGGGTCTTTCCTTCCGGGATCTGCTCGGGGGAAGCTTCTGATGAGTCCGAGAGTTCAACCACATCGATCCCGGGAGTGGCAGGGGAAGGTTCAAGTTCACCTGTTTCGCCGGAAGGCTCCGGCGACGGTGCGGTCGATTCCTCGACGGGTGACTCCGTGGATTCATCCGGACGCTGACGACCGAGATTGAGCATCTTCTCCAGTTGTAGAACATTTGTCTCCGCCCATGCCTGCGTGCGCTCCAGGTAGAAATCCCGGTTGTCGACAAAGGTGGTGACCTTCTTGATGACAGTGGGCAAGACGGTGAGAGCGGCGGTGACGAAGGTGATCGTGACAAGTCCGTAGACAAACGCGACCGCCGCGGTCCGTGAGATCTTTTTTCCAAGAAAGGTTGAGCCCTTGAGCCGATTCACGACAGGCTCAAGCAGGTAGGCGAGAATGGCGGCGACGGCGAGCGGGACGAGAACAGGTTGGAGGAAACTCAACATCCTCCCAAAGAGAAAAAGAGCCCAAACGGTAAGGACGCCGACGACGGCTATCGCGATTCCGGTAACCGCCATCCAGAGCATCCGACGCTGAAAAGGTGTCGGGTAGGATGGGTCTTCGCTCTCTTCCGCCACGCGGTATTCAGGGGGAGTTCCGAGGAAGAATCAAGGAAAGATGGTGGGGGTGTGAGGGAGGGGGGATGGAGTGAGAGTTCATAAGCATCTGACAGGGAGGTGATTACATAGCTTTGCGAGTCTTAACTATTTGTAAATTATGGAAATTATAGAAATTCGTTGAATCGCTTTCGCACCCCGATTATAATTTCCATAATCCTCCCTTTGCATTTCCGACCTTGACCCTATATCGCCATATCATGGTGGCTGTCTTGGCAGCCATCGCTGTAGCGACCGGCGTGATCGCGCTCGGCGGGCATACTTGGATTCAGGAGCAGTTGCACGTTCCGCCCGACCGCATTGAACTCGCGGAGAGGATTGGCGCTTCCTTGAACGAACAGAGAGTTGCGATTGGACTGGATGAATTACAGCGCGACCGAAAGCTGGAGTCATGGATCGAGGGGCTTTATGTCGCCGGGCAATTTCCTGAAACAGAGAGGATTCTCGAGCAGCTTTCAGAACGTGATCCGGCCTTGCTGTCACTGTCGGCGAGTGTGATCCAGGCTCGAAACGAAGAAGAGCTCCTTGATGAGGCATTGACGGGACAAGACGCGGTCTTGAAGGAGGGGACGACGCATCTGGCCAGTTTCGTTCACTTCAAGGAAGGTGGAACCCTGCAAAGCCTGGTGATTACCGCCCGACGACTCCCTCGATTCTCCCCGAAGATGCTTTCCGACAACGGAGCGGAGTTCTTCAACGAGTGCGTCCTTTGCGGGGAGGGGCACACCGGGAAAATTGTCAGGGCAAACCGAGCCGTGGTCCTGACGTGCCCCCATTGTGATCGTGATTACGATCTCCTCGCGATGCGGGTCGATGGGAGCTACGCGCGGGTCAACGACCTTCTGCGCGCGTTCGAACCGCCCACGGCCTATGAGATGGATCGTGTGGTGCCGGACGAGGTGATCGATATCTGGGCGGCGGTGGGGCGTCACTGCAATTACGTCAAAGACAAGTACACCCCGGACGGGCAGGAGGACGCCTGGCAAACCTCGCGGGAGACCGTGCAATTCGGGAATGGTGACTGTGAGGATACCTCCATTCTTCTTTGCGATTGGTTACTCTCACGCGGGATTGAGGCCCGCGTGGCGGTTGGAGAGCATCGCGAGGCGGGGGGACATGCGTGGGTCGTCGCGAGAATCGACGGGAAGGAGCATATTCTGGAAACCACGACAGCTTCCGCGGGCCGTCACCGCCTTCCGGAACTGCAGTCCGTCGCCAAGGACTACTACCCGAATTTCCTCTTTGATCATGACGGCATCTACTTCCGTCGTCGCCAGGGATGGACCTCCGAATACTGGTCGGCAAAGGAGTGGCGCCGGGTCGTGCATGACCGCAACGGAGTGGTCGCGCTCGACAAGCGCATCGCAAGTCAGATGACTTCGCAACCCGAATTGCTTGAGGCAGCCTTCGAATAGGCCGGGAGGTTCCGGGAATGGGAACAGGGGATCATGCCTGTTCGAGGGCAGCCAGTCGCTCCGTCATCGGCGGATGCGAGTAATTCATGAACACGTAGAACGGGTGGGGGGTCAGGTTCGAGAGGTTGTCTGAGGACAGCTTTTTCAAGGCGGAAACGAGCGATTCCGGAGATCCGGTAACCTCCGCAGCATAGGCATCCGCTTCAAATTCATTCTTCCGGCTCAGGATGGACATGCCGATGCTGAGGACTTTCCCGACCGGTTTGTAGAGCATGAGGAAGAAGACAAAACTGGCGTAAGTCGAAGTTTGCTCGACGCCGAATGCGCGGCAGAGGCCGTCATTATTGACGAAGAGACCGAGGAGGAAAAAGATGATGCCGACCTGGAGAATGCTCAGGCCGATGCCTTGGAGGATGTGCTTGCGTTTGAAGTGTCCGATTTCGTGGGCGAGAACCGCGACGAGTTCCGGGTGCGTGTGCTTTTCCACGAGGGTGTCAAAGAGGGCGATTTTCCGGTTCTTCCCGAAGCCGGTGAAGAAGGCGTTTGATTTGGCGGAGCGTTTCGAGCCGTCCATGATTTGCACTTCCTGCAGGGGGAATTCGCACTCCTCCGACATCTTCGCGATTTCGGCCTTCAGTGCTTCGTCATCGAGGGGCGAAAACTTGTTGTAGAGCGGCATGATGAATCGCGGGGCCAGGTAGACCATGAGCAGCATGAAGACGGTCACGGCAATCCAGGCCCACAGCCAGGCGTTTTCCACGGACTCAAAGAGCCAGAGGATCAGCGCGAGCAAGGGGAGGCCGATGAGGGCGCCGAGGGCGAGGCCCCGTATCTGGTCGGCGATAAAGGTGCCCTTCGTTGTCTTGTTGAACCCGTACTTGGCCTCGATCTTGAACGTGTCGTGGATGGTGAAGGGAAGACTGCTGAGGAAGGTGGTGAGGTAGAGTACGGAGAAGAAAAGCAATCCGTTCACAATGGAACCGAAGCCCCATCCACGGATGATGCCGTCGAGCCAGCCGAATCCCCCTAGGAACCAGAAGCCGAGGAAGAGGATGAGATGAAAAGTTGATTCAAGGATGCCAAAGCGGGTGGTCTCCCGGGTGTAGTTCTGTGATTTCGCGTATTTCTCCTGATCGAAGACGTCCTTGAACTGGTCGGGCAACTCCGGCCTGAGGGCCTTGAGGTTCAGGCTTTCCGCAATGGTGTCGAGAAGATGGAGGCCGACAACGGTGGCGAGGATGATCCAGAAGTACAAATTCAATTCCATGGTTCCTTAGGGGAGAACTTTCCTGCTAGTCAGCCTCTGGACAATGACTTTGTCAGGATGAAGGCAAGTATTGCGAACGCGATGGAGCAGAGGTTGCCGACAAGGAAATAGTCATTGGAGATCTTGCTCGCCCGCTGCTGATCGAGGCGGGTCGCGATCTTCAGGGCGCCGAACGCGGTGATGATGTGGGGAAGTCCCGCAAGTAATCCGAGGAGAAGGACAGCCCGTTCGATCCACCCCATGAGGATCGCCTGCAGTGCGGCGTTGTCGTCCGCTGGATTCCCCTCCGGACCAAGTTTCCGACGGACGTAGCGGAAGAAGGGCAGGGCGAAGACGACCTCGATGAAGAGGAAGATCAGCGCGCCAATGAGATAGAGACCCACTTTTTCCCCTCTAACCGTGGCTCAAGTCCAGTGCAAGTTCCTTGAGGGCCCGGTAGTCCTCGATGAGGAGGGTTTGACGGCGTTTTCGGATTTGTGAACGGTCCTTTCGTCCGCGCGTTCCGTTGACAAGTTCGGTGTCGGAGGTGGAGTGGATCATGTCGGCGATGAGGGGATGGTCTTTCGGGTTCCACCTCTCCTGGAGGGAGGCAATGACGGAGAAGAGGCGCGACATGTTTTTCATTTCCCGCTGGCCAGGCACAGTGAGTCCCTGGCGGGGGCGCCGCATTTTCTCGTTGGCGGTCCCGAACTGGTAGCGGGGGCGGTCGCGCTTCTTGCTCGTCAGGATTTCTCTCGCGCTCGTAAGACCCGGTCCGAGCATGCCGTGCGCGCGTTCCCTTGCGATCTTTGAATCGATCCGGCCGACATAGATGACATAGTGCAGTGTGAAGGACGGATGAGTCCGCAGGACCTGCTCTTCCATGGCGAAGAGGATCTCAAGAGCTTCGTTGAATCCCGCGATAACGCCCTGAAACTCGTCTCCGAGTGTGATGGTCAAGGGAGATTCAATGAGGCTCTGGTGCCGTTTGTTGGCGGATGTGACGAGGGTATGAAGTTCGGCCTGGGCCTTCTTCGGACTCGGGAGTCCTCTGCTATTCGTGATGTCCCCCATGAAGATCGTCTTCCATTCCATGGTCCATGCCGCCCATCCCGGTGGCGTGAAACACGGCGACCTCAAAGCCGCGATCCTGCAAGGGGTCGCGCAGAAGCTTCATGTATTTCAGACAGGATGACCCGAGG
>JBCDLR010000074.1:0-13393 GCA_038745205.1 Verrucomicrobiota bacterium | reverse complement strand
TTGCAATCTGGCGAGCCTCGGAACATATTTTCCCGGCACTATGTCTTACGTCCATTGTTGTCGTTAATGCATGTAGTCATGTCGGGGCTGGCGTCATCACACTTGGCTACAATCCGGGGTTGCTTACTGCCGTCCTGCTCTTCATTCCTCTTGGCCTTACTACCTATATATGGTCACTGCGTACTGGTCTTGGAAGCTTTCGAGAAATCGCGGCAAGTCTTATCTGGGGAGTGCTCGGCCACGTCATTATGATCGCAGGAATCATTGCTTCAGGTGGATTCAGAGTATTCCCGGAGACTGTTTACTTCGCTTCGTTAGTTTGCTGGTCAGTCCTGCCAGTTTTTCTCTATCGACAACCCACAGCCGAAGCCATATGATCAGAATCAGAATTTGATCTTGGGACCATACTTGTTATTCGCTTGAATGTGATGGGCAACAGTATTTTGATGTGAACTGTCGCTTGAGGGCAGTCAGACACCGCTTCTCAATCGGCACCCACTCCGCCGGCGCGGAGCCGACGTAATCGCCGGTGGAGCGGATGAGTTTGCCGGCGGCGCGTTCTTCGATGACGTGGGTGGTCCCGCCGGTGATGCGGGACATGACTAAGATGGGTGTGGAGAGCGGTGTCGAGAGACCATTGTAGTGGTAGGCGGTGGCGCTGTAGAAGTCAGCGTTGGGGAAGAGGTGTTTTTCGTCCCACATGAGTATTTCGATCACCTCGGAAACGGGACAGAGGTGCGCGTTCGTGACCGACGGAGAATCTTTTCGCCTCGAGAGTTTCGGGAATGGCGGTGTCTGCCTCTTACGGTGAAACAAGGGTCTCGATGACGTCCATCACGGCTTACCGTGAAGGGGTCGCCGCAGGGCGCCGGTGATGGCTGACTAGAACTCCGAACGGGTCGAGATGATGGCGCGGAGATCATCTTTAACCCGCCCGCCACGGTTGCATAGAGCCTTCGCTCCCCAATCACGCTACCAGCCAAGTGCCTTTGAAATTCAGTCAGTGGATGATGGTTCAGCCACCTAGACAGAAGATCTCAGCGCCTCGACAACGCGATCGACATTTTCAGATCGAGCGGTGTGCCCCATGAGGCCGATGCGCCAAATCTTTCCGGCGAGCGGGCCGAGACCGGGGCCAATCTCGATCTGAAATTCCTCCCGAAGCTTTTTGCGGACGCCGGCTTCATCAACGCCGGCAGGCACCGTAACGGCGTTGAGCATGGGAAGTCGGCAGGATTCGTCGACGAAAAGCTCGAGACCGATTTCGCGGAGGCCGGCAGCGAGACGGTCGTGGGCAGCCTGATGACGGGCGAAGCAGTTTTCAAGCCCTTCCTCGAGAACAAGCCGTAAGGCCTCGTGCAAACCGTAGAGCATGTTGATCGGGGCCGTGTGATGGTAGACGCGACCACCACCTTCCGGGGAGTCCCAGTAATTGACTAACATAGTCACGTCGAGATACCAGTTCGGAACCTTGCTTTGGCGATGGCGGAGAACGTCGACGGCCTTGGCTGAAAGGGCAAAGGGCGAAAGCCCGGGAGGACAGGGAAGGCACTTCTGGGTGCCACTGTAGGCCACATCGGCGCCCCAAGCTTCAAGGTTAACGTCCATGCCGCTGAGACTTGTCACACAGTCGGTGAGGTAGAGCGGTTTTTCCGGTAATTTGCGAAGAAGTGCACCAATTTCCGCGACAGGATTGCCCACTCCGGTGGACGTCTCCGCATGGACCACGCCGACAAGCTTGTAATTGGAACCACTAAGTTTCTTCGCCACCTCGTCGACGAGAACGGGGGTGCCCCATTCAAATTCAAGGGAGTCGACCTCTGCCCCGAGCCGGCCCGCAACGTCGACCATGCGCGTTCCGAAGACGCCGTTCACAAGAATGAGAACCTTGTCGCCCGGTTCGATGAGATTGGCAAACGTCGCCTCCATCCCGGATGATCCCGTCCCGGAAAGGGGAAGCGTGAGCGCGTCCTCCGGTGCCTTGAAGACCTTGGCGAGCATTTCCTTGATCTCGTCCATGATCCCAAGAAAAACTGGATCGAGATGCCCGAGAGTCGGTCTCGAAAGGGCTCCGTAGATTTTGTCAGGCACCGAGGAAGGGCCGGGGCCCATGAGGAGGATCTGTGGAAGCGTTGAAAGTTCGGTCATGGAGCTAACAGTCGCACAAGCGCACGTTTCTCCCAGCCCTGATTTTCCCGACGACCGATAAGCACGAATATTCCCGCAACGACCTCATTGCGGCCACTGATTCCGCCACTGGAATCGAACGGGCAATTCGGTCGAAGGAATCCAAGACGATCGATTCCTGCCGGTCCACCAGGGCCCTACCGAGGAAGATCATTCTTTCCTATTCGGGTCTTTCCAAGAGCTTGGAGAGATAGGGACAGTTCAAGTTTGTTAGAATCTTGGCCTGAAACGAAGCCCTGTTCCAGAAGCGCAGCCGGGCGCTAGAAGTGCGTCGGTTGTCGCACGAGAAACTGACCGCGGCCCATGGTGCCGACGAATTCACCATCCCGGACGGCGATCTCACCACGCACCGTGACCAATTCCGGGCGACCTGTCGCTTCCATGCCTTCGAAACCGGAGTAATCGGTGTTCATCGAATGTTTCGCCGCAGAAATGACACTGCGGTGATCCGGGTCCCAGAGGACGAGATCGGCGTCGCTTCCCTCCGCAATCTCCCCCTTCCGAGGGTAAAGTCCGAACAGTTTCGCCGACGCCGTGCTGGCAACCCTAACAAATGTCCGAAGATCGATTCTACCTCTCGCGACGCCTTCGGAGTAGAGCAGTTTCACCCGCTCTTCGACGCTGGGAATTCCATTGGGAATGAGGGTGAAATTCGCGCCTTCACCCCGCGGTGAATCGTCGGCGTTGACGGCCACCGCCGCATCGGGATGTCCCATGTGTTTTTGTGTCGCGAAATCAAATGGAGCGTGATCGGTCGCCACGGTGCTGATCGTGCCGTCAGCGATTCCCTGCCAGAGAACCGGCTGATGGGATGCATCGCGGATGGGCGGACTCATGACATACTTTGCGCCTTCAAAGTCGGGCTTTTCAGCGTGCGAGCTGTCGAGCACGAGGTAGGGAATGACCGTTTCGATCCATGCATTCACCCCGCGCTTCTTCGCCGCCGCGATGGCTTCGACGGCTTCGCGGCAACTGGTGTGCACGACATAGACGTGGGCCCCCGTCACCTCGGCAAAGCTCATCAGGTGCTGGCAGCCTTCGGCCTCAACCTGAACGGGCCGTGAAGGTTCGTGCCACTCGGGACCCAGCTTTCCTTCACTGACCAGTTTGGCCTGCAACTCGGCCACGAGGTCCGCATTCTCGCAATGGGCGGTCACGATGACGCCCAGTTCCTTGGCGAGGCACAAGGTTTGGTAGAGTTCACGGTCGTCGATCCCGAAGGCGCCTTTGTAGGCGAGGAAGACTTTGAATGACGCAATGCCTCGGTCCACGATTTCCCGCAACTGCGACGCCGTGTTCTCGTCAAATCGCGTCACTCCCATGTGGAAAGTGAAATCGCAGGCGGACACGCCTTCGGCCTTCCCCCGCCAAAGCTCGAAGGCCTCCACGGGATCATCCGTGCGCGACGGGCAACACATCTCGATCAAGGTCGTGGTGCCACCCACCAGCGCTGCGCGGCTTCCGGAGTCATAGTCGTCTTTCGAGTACGTCCCCATGAACGGTAGATAAATGTGGACATGTGGATCGATGAATCCTGGGAAGATGTACTTTCCGGTAGCATCGATGACCTCAGCCGAAGCCGGCGCCTCCAGGTTTTCCCCCACTGCGGCGATCGTCTCGCCTTCGCAATAGACGTCGCCCACGAACTCCCGTTCGCTGGTGACGATGGTGCCGTTCCGAAAGATGACGCTCATGACGGGTCGGATTATTCTTTAACCCAGATATCTCCTTCACCCGAACGAAACCAACGTACGGTGGTCGTTTTCTGCTTCGTATAGAACTGCACGCCTTCCCGGCCCTGCATGTGGAGGTCACCGAAAAAGCTCTGGTTCCAACCGGTGAAAGGAAAATAGGCCAGCGGCGCCGGGACGCCGACGTTCACGCCCACCATGCCGGCGGAGACGCGATGACGAAATTCCCGCGCCGCTTTTCCGGAGCTGGTGAAAATGCACGCTCCATTGCCAAAGGCTTGGCGATTGGCCGCCTCAATGGCCTCGTCCAGCGTCTTCGCCCGCATCACGCTCAGCACCGGGCCGAAGACTTCGGTCGTCGCGAGGTCGTTTCCGTAATCCACTTGGTCGATGATGGTCGGACCCACGTAGTAACCTCCCGGGGCCGCAGCGACATCCGTTCCGCGACCGTCCGCCAGAAGCGACCCGCCCTGGGATTCACCACGCGTGATAAGTTCATTCACCCGGTCACGGTGTTCCGCGGTAATCAACGCACCCATGTCAGGTTGTTCCTCCACATCGGTTGGGCCCACGGTCATGCTGGAGGCGAGGTCGACGAGCGCGGGCAAAACCCTTTCACCGGCTTCGCCCACGGCTACGGCCATGGATCCCGCCATGCAACGTTCGCCGGCGCACCCGAAGGAGCTGTCGCGCAGGGCGGAGGCGGTATTCACGGGATCGGCGTCGGGCAGGATGACGAGGAAATTCTTGGCCCCGCCGGCCGCCTGCACGCGCTTTCCGTGATGGCAGGCTTTTTGGTAAATGGCCTTTGCCACCGGCGTGGAGCCGACAAAGGAAATGGCCTGAACGTCCGGGTGCTCTAACAAAGCATCCACGGTTTCACGACCTCCATGCACAATGGAAAAAACGCCATCAGGTAATCCGGCTTCGCCCAACATTTCGGCGATCCGCTGCATGGTCAGCGGCACTTTCTCCGATGGTTTCAAAATGAAGCAGTTTCCGCAGACGAGCGCGAGCGGCCACATCCACATCGGAACGAGCGCAGGAAAATTGAAGGGGCAAATGCCGGCGACGACGCCCAGTGGCACGCGGTCGGTATGGCAATCGATCCCCGCCGCGATGTTTTCCAGGCTTTCGCCCATGAGAAGCGTGGGTGCCCCGCAGGCATACTCGACCATTTCAATCCCCCGCCGAAGGTCTCCGCGAGCTTCGACCAGGGTCTTTCCATGTTCACGGGAGATCCCCCGAGACAACTCGTCGAATTCCTCTTCGAGCATGGCCTTCAAGCGGAACATCACCTGTGCCCGGGCGTTGGGCGGCGTCTCGCGCCACGCGGGGAATGCTTTCGTGGCGGCAACAACGGCCGCATCCACATCCTCTCCCGACGAGAGCGGAACGAGGGCCAGCCCGTCGCCGCGAGAGGGATTCTTGACTTCAACAGTTTCCTTGGCAGCCGGCTTCGTCCACCGGCCGCCGATAAGATTGGGCAGGGTTTCCATGACGACTAGTTCCGGGCAAGGGCGTCGGATTGCTTAACGAAATCGTCCCCATCCCATTGCCCGTCGGCCACGACCACACCCTCTTTTTCCGCCTTCTCCCGCGCCTTGCGCTCGGTTTGCATGCGCACGAGTTCAGCATGCGTCGTGAAGTAATCGAGACTGTGTCCCTTGAAGTCAGCGAGAGTCTCAAATCCCTTCGACTCCATGAAGGCGAGCAATTCCTCGCACATGGTCTGCACGCACTTGTAGCCAAACTTCATCACACCGGTGCACACCTGCACCGTGTCACCGCCCAGCAAGATGAACTGCGCAGCGTCCTCGCCGGTTTCGACACCGCCGATGGCAGAGAGTGATCGACCGGGAAACTCAGAGCGAATCATTTGCGCAGTCTCCATGACCATGCGAAGGGCGATCGGCTTCACCGCCTTGCTCGAGTAGCCACCAGGTGTGGTGTATCCCTCGACAGTCGGTTCCGGTCGCAAGGTTTCTAGATCAACGCCCATTACCGAGCGAATCGTGTTGATCGCCGAGATGCCCTCGCAACCGGCCGCAAGCGACGCGCGCGCGGGTTCCTCGATGTGCGTGACATTGGGCGTCATCTTTGCCCAGACGGGAATCTTGGCCACGTCGTTCACCCATGTGCATACCTCGGACAAGATCTCCGGGTCCTCACCCATGGCGGCTCCCATCTTGCGCTCGGGCAATCCGTGCGGGCAGGAGAAATTCAGCTCAAACGCGTCCACGCCCGCGTCCTGGCAACGCTCGATGATCTCATACCAGGCGTCCTTGTTATACTCTTCCATGACAGACGCGATGAGCACGCCATCAGGGTAGGCATCCTTGCACTCTTTGAACTCGTCGAGCCAGATGTCGAAGCTGCGGTCGCTAATGAGTTCAATGTTTTCCCAGCCAATGACCTCCTTGCTCTCTTTCGCCTTCAGCTTTGCATAACGCGGGCTGACGTTGATCACCTTCGAGGCGTCGAGGCTGATCGTTTTTGCGATGACCGCGCCCCAGCCGTCGCGGAAAGCACGTTTGATGACATTGATGTTAGTGCCCGGAGGTCCGGACCCGATGACAAATGGATTGGGCAGTTTGAGCCCGTCCACGAAGGTTTCTAGAGTCGGCATGATTCTTGCAAAAAGATTATATAAAATAGCAGTTTGTGTTCCAGACTATGCTTTTGCCACAACTCTGACAAGACGACTTCACGCCTGCGCCCATGGAGCCCCCCTCCCGACAACTACTCTATCGCATCAACGACAAGCCGCCGTTGCGCGAAGCGATCCCCCTTGGCTTCCAACATTACTTAACGATGTTCGGATCCACGGTCGCGATCCCTTTCATCCTCGCCGACGCCCTCGGCGCCTCTCCCGCGCAAGTGGGGCAACTCATCGGCACGATCTTCTTCGTTTCCGGTCTTTCCACGCTGCTCCAGACCACTTTCGGCAACCGACTTCCGATCATCCAGGGCGGTACGTTTTCCTTTCTCGCCCCCACCATTGCCATTTGCGGGATGGCGAGCGTCGCCGAAACGGGATTCGAAGTGAAGATGCAACACGTCCAGGGCGCGATCATTGCCGGCGCCATCGTCGAGATCATCATCGGCTTCACAGGGATCGTCGGGCGGCTCCTGCGCATCGTCTCACCGGTTGTCATCGCACCCACCATCGCCTTGATCGGACTCGCGCTCTTTCAATTCGGCGCGACGACCCAAGGTGCAGGCGCCTACTGGCCCATTGGCGGACTAACGATTGGTCTTCTCATTCTCTTTGGCCAGTTCCTCCGTGGACGCCATCGAGTCTTTGATCTGTATCCGATCATCCTCGGCATCTTCGGTGCATGGGCAGCGTGCGTTATTCTGAGTTTGTCAGGCTTTGTCAATGCGGGGCATCCGGCGCACACCGATTTTTCGAAAGTGGCGGAAGCACCCGTTATTCAATTTCCCTTTCCCTTTCAATGGGGCATGCCCCAGTTCACCATCGCAGCCTTTATTGGAATGCTCGCCGGCTATCTCGCCTCGGTCATTGAATCCGTGGGCGATTACTACGCCTGCGCACGATTGTCCGGAGCCCCGATCCCGGACTCACGAACGGTCAATCGAGGCATCGGGTTCGAGGGGATCGGCTGCCTCCTTGCGGGAATTTTTGGCTCCGGAAACGGAACGACCAGCTATTCAGAAAACATTGGTGCTATTGGGCTTACACGTGTTGGATCCCGGCGGGTCGTGCAGTGTGGGGCGTGCATTATGCTCATCCTCGCCATCTTTGGCCAGTTCGGCGCCCTCTTTGCAACGATCCCGCGCCCGGTGGTGGGCGGCATGTATTGCGTCATGTTCGGTATGATCGCTTCCGTCGGCTTGAGCAACCTCCAGTTCGTCGACCTCAACTCAACTCGAAACCTTTTCATCATCGGCTTCGCCCTCTTCATGGGGCTCTCCCTTCCGGAATACTTCAAAGCTCTCGATGGACCACTGATGGAGGGTACATGGGCATGGCTGGGCAACATCGTTACAACGATCGGATCATCGGGGATGTCGGTCGGAGCCATCACTGCCCTAATTCTGGACAACACCCTGCAAGGCACCGACGAAGAACGGGGCCTCGTCGCCTGGCGCAAACCCGAGGAACTCTAAAATGGACCCATTTCTACAAGCAGCCATCGAAGAGGCTCAAGCGGGACTTGCCAGTGGCGGGATTCCCATCGGTTCGGTGCTTGTCTGCGACGGAGAGATCATTGGCCGGGGGCACAATCGCCGTGTGCAGGAAGGGAGTGTGATCCATCATGCGGAAATGAATTGCCTTGAGAACGCTGGCCGTCTCACCGCCGCCACCTACGCGAAGTGCGTTCTCTACTCGACTCTCTCCCCGTGCTCGATGTGTTCGGGGGCCGCGCTTCTCTATCAAATCCCCCGGATTGTTGTCGGCGAGAACCGAACCTTTCAAGGGCCTGAGGAATACGTGAGGGCCCAGGGAGTGGACCTCGAAATCGTCGACGACCCGGTCTGCGTTCGTCTCATGACCGAATTCATTGCCGCCAAGCCGGAGCTTTGGAACGAAGATATCGGCGTCTGAGTTCTTCAGGGACCCCTTCGCTCAAGAAGTTGGGCGACGATACTGATGGCGATCTCGGCGGGGTCATTCCCACCAATCGGCAACCCGAGCGGGCAGACGATCAAATCAAGCACCCCGTCTACGAGACCGTCTTCGCGCAACTCACGCTGCAGGACCGCCTTTTTTGAGGAACTTCCTATCACACCGACAAAAGGTAAGGAAGGATACTTGCGCAAGGCATCGCGCAGAACCGGCCGATCAAAAGAGTGGCCTTTCGTGATGGAAAGGAGATAGCTCTGCGGAGCCAACCACCGGACTCCTTCCTCATAATTCTCAACGACCCGACGCGTCACATTTCCAGCGTTCGGAATTTTCGCCAACCAGTCCGCACGCACGTCCACCACTTCGACGCGGCAGGGCAATGTCGTAAGAACCCGGACGACTGCCTGCGAAACATGGCCAGCACCGAAGAGAAGAATGTGCCACCCGGGCTCGGCCGCGATCTTTTCGAAGAGAAACTCCATCTCACCACCACAGGTCATGCCGACATCACGCTGGAGATTCCAAGTGTGCCTGGCAAGCGCCGGACCGTCTATGGCAAGCAGGGCCACAGCCGTATCGATGGCTTTGGCCTCAACCCGTCCCCCGCCAAGATTTCCGGCGACGAGCCCGGCATCACTGATAAGTGCCTTGGCACCAACAGATCCCGGCGTGCTTCCCCTTGCCCCAGTGATGGTCACCACCACCCCGCTGACGCCCGCCCGTTGGAGCGCGGACGCCTGGTCCCAGACTTCGGGAGGGGTCATCGCGAAACAAGAGCCTCGATCTGCCCGTGTGGTTCGTCGGTCGGAAGAAAGACCGATTGCTGATCCAATCGTCCAAGCGCATTCAAGTCGAGACCAAGATAGTGCACGTTCGGCATCCGCAGGAGAATATCCTTCACCTCCGCCGCAGCCTCCAAAACGGCCTCTCCGATTTCCAGAAGCGTTCGCTGCACGGACGGACTGTAGTTGTTCGCGAAGACTGCATACGTGGCGTCGAGGACCTTCCGCTCTGTTTCGATGTCCGGTAGCGCAACGTCCTGCAAAGACCATTCGGCTGAAAGCCTTGTCGCAAGAATGCGGTCAGTCGTCGGCGGCAATGTGGTGAAATCGCACTGGTTGTATCCGATGAATCCCGACTCCGTCGTGTTCATGATCAAGTGGTCTCGCATTCCAGAGGAAATCTCCGGATTTTTTCCCCTTGAAAAACAACCCTTCGTGTAAAAACAACCGTTTCCTTCGGCGACAAACGAGTGCGGATGTAAGCCGTCGTCCAGACTCATGCGTTTCCAGCGCCGCTCGCGAAGTTCCACTTCCACCTCACTCAAATGCCCATATTTCCCCAGGAAATGCTCGCCCAGAACTGTCGCAAAGGCCCCCCGGCTTGTTTTGAGATGGTCATGGGCCAGGACGTGAACCGTATTTTTCACCGTATCCGTCGGCACAATCGAGGAGTTGTCCTCGGAGTGATAGGAGGCTTCAAGATCACCGGAGAGCATGACATCCGCTTCCAATTCGCAAACCTCATGGTGTTCCTCGTCCCGATTCACTTTCAGAACACGGACCTTGTGCTTGCCATAACGGTTGGTTGTTAGTTTGCTCATCCGAACTCCCATCACCCCACCATGCATCTCGACGAAATCAATCGAATTAGCCGCGACGAATTCGTGCGTAAGTTTGGAGGCATCTATGAGTCATCCGCATGGGTGGCGGAGGCGGTCGTCGAACAACGTCCCTTTACCGATACCGACCTCTTCATCAAGACCATGCGAACGACGGTCGACGATGCGGACGAAGCGACAAAGCTGGCACTGATCCGCGCGCATCCCGACCTCGCGGGCAAACTCGCACAGCGGGGAGAGTTAACCGATCATTCCGCACGCGAGCAATCGAGGCTCGGGCTGGATCGTCTGGAGAAGGATGAGTTTGAAGAATTCACCGACTTGAATACGACCTACCGCGAAAGGTTCGGCTTCCCGTTCATCATCTGTGTCGCCCATGTCGACAAGCCGGGGATTCTCTCTGCCTTCCGTGAGAGACTGCATCACTCACCAAGCACAGAACGCGACGAGGCCCTGGAGCAAATTCACCTCATCGCCGAAAACCGTGTGCTCACTTTGATCGGTGATTCCTGATGGTTGGCGGAATGCCTGGCAAGGGATTCTACTTGCGGCTACCTACACCATGTCTCCGAGCCAAGAGGTCACGGCATCGATCATCGGCTGGAGTCCGGCGTCGTTGAAAACGTGATCAACGTCGGGGAGTTCGATGAATTCCTTGGGTTCGTTCGCGGCGGCGAAGATCTCGCGACTTTCTTCGATGGGTACGACGTCGTCTCCGGTGCCGTGAATGAGTAGCCATGGGACTTCAATCGATGACGCCTTGTCGAGCACGCTGCCAATCGAGTTCATGTCTTTGACGAACGTGCTGGAGAGTGGGCAGTCTTCGTCTTCCCACATGAACCCCTGGTCCAGTGTTTCCTCGCCAAATTCGACCTCGGCAAACTTCGCGGTGTGGACCATGCCGGCGAGGGAAATGAGGTATTGGATTCGGTCGTCGGTCGACGTGCGCAAGACTCCGACGGCGCCGCCCATGCTGTGACCGGCGTAGACGATGTTCGAGTATCCGGCATCGGTGGCGGCGTCGATGACGGCGCCGAGGTCGCCAACTTCCTTCGTGATCGTGGAGTCGTGAAACTCGCCTTCGGAATCGCCGTTGCCCGCAAAAGAAAACCGGAGGGCGTGAAACCCGGCGGCCGAGAGAGCCTCGGAAAGCGCGATGTCCCAGGGACGGTCTTTATTACCGGTGACACCGTGGCCGATGATCACCAGCGCCGAGGCGCCGGAGCCGCCCTCGTGAAACGCGTAGTCGAGTTTTTCTCC
Organism: Verrucomicrobiota bacterium; assembly: GCA_038745205.1. GTDB lineage: Bacteria > Verrucomicrobiota > Verrucomicrobiia > Verrucomicrobiales > DEV007 > JBCCWV01. The sequence continues at coordinate 2,040 of JBCDLR010000074.1, read as the reverse complement.
CTGGGGATTGCGGATTTCGGTGTTCATCGCGGATGGAATAACCACGGAAGGCCCGAAAGACACGAAATTATTTTTCTTCTTGAGGAATAGTCGGCGGATTTGCCTCGTCGTCTCTTTGAAATCAACACCATGAAACCTTATAATGTCTCCATGAAGATGTGGAAAATCCTCGCCGCCGTCGCGGTCGGAATCGGGATTTGTTCCTTCACCGGGTTGTGCCGCGACAAACCCATGACCGGCGAATCAAAAGATGTGTTGACCAGAATGGACGAGGCGACCGAAAAAGGCATCGCCTGGACGAGGCGGAGTTTCCAGCCCCCAACAGACGGGGAGTTGAAGGAGAAATTAACCCCGCTGCAGTACAAGGTGACGCAAAAGGACGGAACGGAGCGCGCCTTTACCGACAACTATCATGACAACAAGGAAGCCGGTATTTACGTCGACCTCGTGTCCGGCGAACCGCTCTTCTCCTCGACGGCGAAATACGACTCTGGCACCGGATGGCCCAGCTTCTGGGCGCCGATCCACAAGGAAGCCATCGTAGAGAAAGAAGACCGGAAATTGATTCGCACGCGCGTTGAGGTGCGATCGAAGGAGGGCGACTCCCACCTCGGCCACGTCTTCACCAGCGGTCCGGAACCCACGGGCCTGCGCTACTGCATCAACGGCGCGGCCCTGCGATTCGTGCCCGTCGAGAAGATGAAGGCCAAGGGATACGGTGAGTATTTGAAGCTCTTCAGCCAGTGAAACTCTGGTTTCGCGGAAACCGACGGCCCTGAAAACAGTTGAAAAGACGGCGGATTTGTCGTAGAACCTCACTCCCCGCCACCGCGAGGTTGTCGGGGAATCACAACCAAAAAGGGTAGGTACCGAAGCGGTCAAACGGGGCAGACTGTAAATCTGCTGGCTATGCCTTCACAGGTTCGAATCCTGTCCTGCCCATTTTCTCAAAGGCCCGCTCCCGCATCGCGGGGGCGGGCCTTTGAGTTTGCAGGAGAGGGTTCGAACGCCGTTCGACTGCTGGGCTTCTTCAGCGAAGCGAAAGAAGACTTCCATTTAAGAGAGGCAGAGCCTCGAAACCAGCAGAGCCGACGCGAAGCGCAGGATCATCCTGTCCTGCCCACTTTTTCGCAAGGCGAAAAAGAAGTCTGCAGCGAAACCGGAACGGACGAGAGATCCCCAGTTCGGTCACTGCAAGACTGGGCAGCTAGCTCACTCGGCGGCGGCGGAAAAATAGTGCGGTTCCGATGACCACGAATGCCAATGAACCAGGCTCGGGAACCAGGGTGACCGTCAAGTTCACGGTCGAGGGGATAAAGTCCTCACCAAAGGGTGCGGAGGTGTTCAGGTCGAAACTGAAAGGAGATCCATCGGCGAGTGTCCCATTGAGGGTCACATCCCGCGTGTTGATAGCTGTGGCTTGGTTGAACACCAGCGAGTTCAGGGGAACGCCATCGAGAATGAATGCGGTGCCAAAAATATTGAGCTCGCTCCCGTTAGTCGCGGAAATGGCATCGTTGAGGGTCCCTCCGCTGAGATTCAATACACCACCGAAAAGATTAAAGACACCGCCGGGTGCGCCCAAAATGCCACCGCTATGATTGAATTGGCTCCCGCCAAAGACCGTAGCTGCGCTTCCGACCGTCCCTCCCGTGATACTGATCATTCCGCCGTTAATGGCAGTAAGGCCCCCTCCGACGACACCATCACTGATGTTAATCTCTCCCCCATTCGCACCGACGGAGGAACCCACACTCCCTCCGCTGATATTGATCTCGGCGTTGGCAAGTGCTTCCACATCGTTGCCGACAGTTCCCCCATCAGCGACGTTGAGCTGGACGAATTGACTGCCGCCGCCGAAATCCGCATCGTCGGGAATGTCTGGATCCGTTGGCACGTTCGTCACGACATCGAACAAGCCCGGATCGGAGGGACCCATATCGAAGACGGCGGTGAGAGATTGTGTGACGCTCAAACTAAAGATTGTCACGGTGGCGATAAGAACGGCAGCTCTGCCGCAATGAGTAGTCATAAGGAATG
>JBCDLR010000073.1:0-13430 GCA_038745205.1 Verrucomicrobiota bacterium | reverse complement strand
TCTGACTGTTCCAGGGAAAACGCCACCCTCCACGGGTTTCGAAATCTCCGCGTCAAAGGCGCCACTTTCCCCGGCATACTGAAGACCGACCAGCAAGATGACGTCGTCAAAGGTGTCCTGTATTTGGAGGTGAGCGACGAAGCCATCGAAAGGCTCGATCGATTCGAGGATACGTTTTACGTTCGGGAATCAGTCGCCGTCACCTGTTCCGATTCCACTTACGACGCCGAAGCGTACGTGGTCCCCGTCGAGCACGCCCGTGTTCTTTCCAACGAAACCTGGGATCGCACCCAATTCGAGCGCGATCATCTCGCCGACTTTCTCGCGCGCTGCTGCGGGCTCTAGCCGCGTTGCTGCGTGAAAACGAACGTTCCCCGCTTGTCGCCGATGAAGATGTCGGGCACGCGGTCTCCATTGAGGTCTTTGGCGACAAACTGCCTTCCCGTCCCCGACGCGTCTTCGATCTTGTGAGGTATGAACTCCGCGGCCATTGTGGGTCCACTACCGCTTCCCGGTGACAATGTCTTTCACGCGATCCCCATCCCTATCGATGAGTTGTACTGCGTGGGATCGGGTGAACCAGACGCCTCTTGCCTTCCTATTCCGTTTCTCCGATAACCCAATGCCGCTTCCATCCCTTCTTTCTCAATCTGCTCAAGCCGCCTCTCAGGGGGACTCGTTGCCCAATGATTCCATGACCCACCTTCTCACGAATCCACCTTCTTCAAGGGTAAACAGATCACGCCCACCCGGCCCAACGGCAAAGGTCAGAATCTGTGTCGGAGTCCCCGCCGTGCCGAAAGCGCCAGCAGCAAAATCATTCCATGCGACACCTTTTTCCCGGACCAGCCAACGACCGTTTCTTTCCCCCTCGACATCGGCAATGTCCACTGCCGAATTCCCTTCCATGGTTGTGATCCGTGGATAACTCTCGAATGACATTTCCTCTTCCAGCGGGCGACCATCTTCCAACGTTAGGGAACGAATTGTCGTTCTATCGACATCTTCAAGCAAGGCGATTCCGTTCTCCGTCGCACCAAATTCAATTCCAGCCAGGTGCTTCAAGCCAAGACTCTTCAACGATGTCTGCCACACAAATTTCGGTGCGGGCCCGTCAAAGTCCACCAGCGTCATCCCGGGACCCATTCCGGCTTCATCTGGAACAGAACAGGGAACAGCGAACCATCTTAGCGACGGTGAAACAGAAGCATCGCAATCAATTTGCCATTCCTCTTCCAATGCCCCGAGCTGGAATAGCCGTCGGGGCGGAGGAATCTCTGAAGATCCGTAGTTCCAAGTCCAAATCGAATTGTCTTTGAGTCGAACAAGCAGTTCACGGTCTTTCCAGCCAGGTAGAATCTGAAGGATGGGCAACTTATTCGGTATTTCTCCCCACTTTCCGTCTTCCGCACCGAACGATTGCACGTAGAGCCATTGGTTTTCGTTTGCTCCGAGAAACTCCTTGCCGTCTTTCGCAAGCAACATTTTCTCAATAGTCTTCGGGACCCTTAGCGCCACTTCAGGAAGCTCCGCGCTCATTGCCTTTTTCCTATATACTGTCACCCAGGCATCCGTCGCGTAGATATTGACGGAACGTTCACCGATAGCCTTGTAGGTAGGCTCGGATGACATCGTGCCTGTCCTCTCCTTCGATGTAGCCACTCGTTCGGATTTAGGGCGCACACGCACTCCAGGAATGATCTTCGCGGTGCCATCGGGCCAATCCGCGGAGGACACGACCACTCTCTCCCGAATCCATCCCGGTTTCCATTCCTCCTCCATCGTCTTGTCCACCTTTGCCCCGAGAATCCGTCCGTCTTCATTCAAGTAAACCAGTGCGATCCAACAGTGCCCGACGGTGTCGGCATCCATCATAAACCAGCCTTCGAAGGAAATCTCAATTCCCGGCTCCGCCCGCACAACCGGAGCCTCGAAATACGACGTGATCAGCTTTCCTCGCGGACCGAGGGGAAGACGAATGGTACTGACATCTCGTCCGTCCTGGCCGGGAAGACTAAGACTGCGTACCTTCCAGAATGTGGAAGGCGTCCATGAAACTATTTTCTGATCACTCGGCACATCAAAAATGACCTGTCGTTGATCTCCACCCTCCACTCTGACGGCAAGCTGCCGCATATCCGGTGGGCAAGTGAAGGTAGCGGAGCTTTTCCCCGAATCACGGCTGATTTTTCCTAACAATACTCCTCCCTCATCCACAATCTCGATGTCCGGTGAATTCTCCGCCTGCAAGCGGCCGGGATCCTTCAGCGACGACCACTGGGACTGGTCTCCATCCGTTGAAAAGTCCCATCCCAATCCCACTTCTCCCTCCTTCAGGGTCTTTACCCAGACATAGGGAAATTCCGGGTTCTCCCGGGAAAAGAGTCTTTTCGTCCAGCGATGCCCCATGTATTGAGACAGCTTGTCCGAAGCTTCGCGGACGCTATCAAGCCGGTCGCAGAGGTTGGCCACGGTAACGAGTTCACCCATAAACCGCTCCTCGTGAGGCGTTCTTTCCGAGGGACGGTTGGACCTTTCCCTGACTTCGACGGAGAGAAGGGCTACGCCTCTGTCAACAATCGCGGAAAGATCGTCAAAGTACTGATCCCACATCTCTCCTGCAAGCTCCGGATGTCCAGCCGCGCAAAGGCATCGCATCGCCGACAGGGTTATCACCGGATTGCGTTTTCCAGCCTGATCCAATTCGTCAACGAGGCTTCGTATCACACTGCCGTCTTCATTCATCAGGGACAAGCCCCGCATCACATGTTCCCAATGGCGCAGTGGAATGACGTGATTGCTTGAAGCTTCCATCAAATGGGGCTTCATCTCCACCCAAAGGTCACGAGCAAGCTCCTTCTCTCCCCCTTCAAGCAGTGCAACGAAAGAACGAATGAGCAGGTCGCTGGATCTAAAATGACGGGCCGTCCAATAAACCCTTCGCTTCTCATCAGCCTTGAGAAAATCCATGACGACAGATCGAGCGTATTTCGCCCTCATCTCAAGCCTCATGATTTCCGGCATGTCGAAAACACCCCCAAGGAATTCGGAGCTGATGCTGCCATGCCTGAAGCTCTTCATGGCCGTAAGTTCCGCGGGCAATTTCCCGTCCTTCATCACGGAAGCTACGAGCCAGCTCTTCGCAATGGCCCGCCACCCAGGCCCCTCTTCATTGCTCGCGATTCGCTCCTGACACCCTTCAATGAACTCTTTCAGTTTGCCTTCCTCCCGCAGCTTCGCGATCGCCCGGTAGCCGAAAGTTTCGTTCAGTTCTTTCCGGTAGGTAGACCAGAGATCACTATCGCTAGGGGCCGCGGACATGGACTCCTTCGTTGGAAACCGGAAATCATCGCCGTCGCCCTCGACGCCAGCCTTGCCGACTAGCTTTTCCATGATGGCCGCTGAACCTTCCGCAGTGTGCGCATTCGAAAGCAGGAAATTGTCGAGATAGTCGATCTCGTCGACCGAATTGGCGCTTTCTAGGTCACGCATTAGATCGAGGGCCTCTTGAACCCGGTTTGCCTCTCCGAGCCGTTCGATCACGCATGAGCCGATCGTCCCCGTCCACGTGTAACTTACGCGTTCAGCATAGAGGAACAAACTCGACCGGATGAACTGTCCCAGCTCGGAGATCTTGTCGATCGGCGCATTTCGTATCGTGCGTAACAGGGGCTCTCCACGCAACAAACAACTCGTGTCTACCTGCGCAATTTCACAAAGAAACTCGATGCCAGCCTCATAATCACCGAGCTTGTCATGGTATTCCAAAAGCATTGATCGAACGCCAACATTGCCAGACTCATCTTCACGGATTGACTGGGCAAGATCCAGCCAACCCGGCAGACCGAATCCTTTGTCCTCCGCAAGATGGCGGCTTAAGCCGAAGAGCCTGTTGCGGAGATCAAGGGAGGATCCGCCTTCAAAAAATTCGCGCCAGAGCTCTTGGAAATAGAGATCGAATTTCCCCAGGTCCTTCAACATCTTTCCTGCCCGAATGTGCTCCAATGCCGCATCTCCCGGACAACACCAGGCTTGATTGAGAACCTCCAGAATCAGTGCCTCGCCGCCACCTTCGTCTCCAGCATTGATCCTCGCCTGTGCCTGATCCAGCTTCTGCGTCATCGCTTCTCCAATGTCCAGCCTGATATTTTCCGAAACAACGAGTCGCTTCGGGTCAGGATACGGCGACGGTATTTCCCGAGTATGTTTCGATGGGAGTATGCCCCCTTGGACGTGGGCAACGATGGCACTGGCTAGATATCCTTGAACACCGGGAACATTCCGCATCTCCTCCACGATACGTACCGCTTTTTCCCTCGCGCCGCGCGTCCCCTGCAACATCAAGTACTGGGCGACGATCAGTCGATGGTCTGGACTTGAATCCGCTCGAAGGCTCTCTTCGAGCCAATCGATGAACTCAGGGGCCACCTGGGACCAATCGCCATCCTGCGCGATATTCCCAAAGTTGAGTTTGTAAGTCAGCTCCAGCCGGAATCGCCGGTCTATAGGCCACTCTCCTGCTTCCTCCCGCAGCAATCTCTCCATTTCATCCTTGAGGATCTGATTTTTTTTCGCCTTCAGCTCCCTCGACTGCGACGGGGTGTTATTACGCCGCGCATTCATGCGAAGAGTCGGATTGAAACGGAAGAACTCGAAAGGCACTCCCCTCATTTGGCGAAAGAACCTGTCGTTCCTTCTATCGCTCTTGAATGACGAATGAAGCAGATTCGTCGCAGGCGTGGAGTAGCGCGGGAGCCAAAGGGGAAGCGACAGATTTCTCAGGTCTGGTTTTATCAATTCGAGGTCCGCCCCTTCAGCTTGCTGCGAAAACGAATGGCTCACTCTTGCTCCTGCTGGCGGAATCAAACGCTCGAGGTTTTTCTCCCACAGTTCGCTGTCGCCTGTCGTAACCCTCGCTCGGATCTCCGTCAGAAGTTCCATGTCATCATCGCTGACTCCGGGAAAATCCCGCTCCGCCATAAGCGCGAGATCTACTGCCACTGCCGCCGCGATCTCCTGACTTCCTGCCCATCGCATGAGGTTCCACAGGGCGACAACTTCCGTCGACACGCTTTCGTGGTCCGTTTTGTCCCAGATCTCCAGCTTGAGACGGAAGACCCGGGCCTTGGCATCCGGGGGGAAGACATAGTTGCGGAGTTCCGCCGACCCCCAACGCCGGAAAAACGCGATCAAGTCCGAATCCAGGGAAGCACTTTCGTTGACGATCTCCTCCATCAAATCAAGAAACGGCCGGTGCAGATGTGTCTTGGCAAAATCCATGAGGATCCCCTCACGCGACGCATCTTCCCCGTGAAATTTCTCAATACGTTCCTTGATCACCTCGGAAGGTTCTTCTGAAGCCAGCAAGCGAAGCGCCGCGTCGCGGATCGTGAGGAAGACCATTTCATTCGTCTCTCCGCTCGGTGAAAAACTCGGGAAATCCAGCGTCTGTTTCAGCCAACGGTCTTCCAGGTATTCCCCCGCCAGAGAGGAACCGTCCGCCCACTTGATCCCGGTTTCGGGTAAACTCCAAAGAGGAATGAAATTCCTCACATCAACTCGTCCCTTGCTCGCCTGCCAGAACCTGTCTGCTTCGACCAAATTCTTCTTCGAATTATCGGCGTTGTGTTTGAAGAGTGCCTGAAGATAAATCGCGATTGGAGAAGGCGAAGGAATTCCCTTCAGTTGCTGCTCAAGTTCGAATTGGAGAGGCTCGGCGACCTGCATTCCATTGTCTGAGAAAACAAGTGCGCCAGCCCCCTCCGCCAGCGTTTCGGGTTTTTCTTCAATCAGGTAGTCAAGGGCCTCCTGGCAGAAATATCCGGGCAAACGATCCAAATACGCAACCCTCTGATTTACCGTGAGGTCCGGGTCGCGCATGATCCGGAACGCGAAGTCCTCTGCCAAGTCCGGGTAGTAGTTGAGCCATGTGGAAACATACTGGGCGGCTTCCTCCCAAAACTCGATGTCGCTGAGGGAAGCGTACTCCAGGACCGTTCTATACCACCGATCCGCCTCATTGAATTCCATCGCTCCGTCCAGCACCCGGGCGAGCAAGTAGGCCTGCCTCGCTTTGGCGGTCCCGCGAAGATCATTTGCCCTTGCCACTTCTCGATCGAGCCATTCCTCGATTCTTCCAAAATGAAAATAAGCGTTCGCCATCACGTAGATTGTGATCGTCCGGGTGTCGAAAGGGAGGTCCCGCGCCCAATCCAGCTCCAGGAATTCCAGGAGAAACGCTTCCCCGCCGTCCGCATCCTTGCCCATGCGCTCGCGCAATGAGTCATTGCTCTCGCGGTCCCTCATCCAGTGGGTCATTGCTCCTGCCTTCTCGGCCAACGTGATCGCTTCCATCGCTTCACCGGGTGTCCCCTTTAACAACGCCTCGTGAACACCCGCAAGGTGGCGCTCCCGCATCTCCGTCGACAATTCCGCCCAGCACGAGATCATCCCGGTCCACATCAGTAAACACACTCGCACGGAAAGCCTCTTCATTATCATGGCGAAGAGAGTAACCGGCTCCATCGAGGGCTGCCAAGCCCGGAATTCATCCGGCGTTCAAAGCCTCTGGAGCACCGCATCCCCGAACTCCCTCGTTCCGACCTTCGTCTGCCCGTCTCCGCCGCCAAAGATGTCCCCGGTCCGAACGCCGGCGTCGACGGTTTCGCGGACGGCGTTTTCAATACGGTCTGCCGCCGGGCCCAATCCAAAGGAGAAGCGCAGCATCATGGCTGCGGAAAGGATCTGCGCGGCGGGATTCGCGATGCCCTTTCCGGCAATGTCGGGCGCCGACCCTCCGCTGGGTTCATACATCCCGAAGTAGAGACCGCCTTCGCGTTGTTTGCCAAGACTGGCGCTCGCAAGCATGCCAAGGGAACCGGCAATCATCGCCATCTCGTCGCTGAGGATGTCCCCGAAAAGATTGGGGGCAAGAACGACGTCGAACTCCTTGGGACGCGCGATGAGTTGCATGGCCGCGTTGTCGACGTAGAGATGGTCGAGTTTCACTTCCGGGAATTCCTTTGCCACTTCTTCGACGGTTTCACGCCAGAGGATGCCGTTCTGCAGGACATTGGCCTTGTCGATGGACGTGATGCGCTTGTCACGCTGCATGGCCGCGGTGAAGGCGACGCGGGCGATCCGCTCAACTTCTCCCTTGTGGTAAATCATCGTATCGATGGCGAAGCGCTCACCATCCTTTTCATCGATGCCCTTGGGTGAACCGAAGTAGATGCCCCCGGTCAGTTCGCGGACGCAAAGGACGTCGAAGCCGCCCTCGATGTTCCGCTCCTTCACGGGGGAGGCGTCCGTCAGGGAAGGGTAGCAAATGGAGGGACGGAGATTGGCGAAGAGCCCGAAGTGTTTGCGCAGCGGAAGCAAGGCGCCACGTTCGGGTTGCTGATCGGGGGGAAGAGATTCCCATTTGGGGCCGCCGACGGAGCCGAAGAGAATGGCATCGGCGGCTTCGCAGGCCTTCAGGGTGTCCTCCGGCAAGGGCGAGCCTGTCGCGTCGATCGCAGCACCGCCCACCAATTTCTCCTCGCAGTCGAAATTCAATCCGTCGGACGCGGCCACGGCATCGAGCACACGGCGTGCCTCGTGCATGACTTCGGGGCCAATGCCGTCTCCGGCGAGAACGGCGATCTTGAAACTGGCGTCACTCATAGGGCGGGCAATCAATCGCCGGACGATGATTTGTCAATTGAGGCGAACGAAAACAAGGAAGCCTGCCTCCTCCCGTCTGAACGCGGGCGAAGGCAGGCTGAAATTTGTCCGTCAAATCCTCCAACGATTACGGTTCAAGATCCGGACCACCGTTAGAATTCACCTGCATGCGGAAGAATCTCGCCTTCTGACCAGCGCCGGGGCCGGATGGGATGAAGATGAGGTAATCCACTTCCACGACCTCATACCCTGATCCGTCGTCTGGAACGATGACCGTGGGCACTTCCGCACTGTCCACCCAATCAGTAGCGTTGTGGCTGAATTGCGGCGTATAGGTGAGCCCTGCAGAGGCGAAGTCCACACGGCGAATAAAGACTGCTGTGAATTCCAAAGGCCCAAAGCTAATGTCCGTTGTTTGCGTTCCAGGCGTGAAGGTACCAGCTCCTTCATCGAAGATGAGGGTATTCGCGTCGGAAACATTCGGATCCGTTCCGAAGGCAAACTCGAGGAGGTTGATCAAAGTATCCGTATCTGGATTTGCCGTCTCAAGGTCGTCGGGCGGAACAAGCGAGTTGTCGCTGGCCCAGGTATCATAGATGCCGCCGTCAGTCACAGCCAACTCAAGGTTGTTCCCGTTGATCTGAAGGGTCACGTCGAAACTCCCAACGGTTCCTGTGGTATCGGCGCCGTCGAGGGTGCCAGTGATACCTCCGCTTGTCACGATGGTGTAAGTCCCGCCTTCCATGCCACCAAGGTCGGTGATGGAGAGGTCACTCACACCGAGGACGCCGCTGCCGATGTTCAAGCCACCGGTCACTGCGAGGAGATCGCTCGTGCTCGCAAGGGCGTCGAGTTCAAGATAGAGGGTGCTGGAGACGTCGCCGATACCGGTGATGTCTGCGGTGTCACCGAAGGTGAGCGTCCCAGGGGACGTTCCCGGAGAGAGGCTGCCTCCGGCATTCACGTTGACTGAACCACTGATCGTGCCGGTACCACCGAGGATGCCCCCGTTGACGGTGACGGCGCTGCCTGCCGCGGTCGATCCGTTCACAAGGAGCGTTCCAGCCGTCACGGTCGTCGGGCCGGTGTAGGTGCTGACTCCGTCGAGCTGCCAGGTTCCATCCGTATCCACTTCGACCGAAACGGTTTCGTCGTCGAAAGCATCGGAGGCGTCGTTGTCCTGAATGACACCGTCGATCTCATTGACGCCGGTATACGTCCCTCTGAGTCTCAGCGGACGAGGTCCGATATCGGCAGCGACTCGAACTTCCTGAACGTTAAAGGCGGAATTGGTAAAGACGAGACCCCCGGTGCCGTTGTTGACGATGGATCCCCCGAACACGCCATTGTGCCCCCCACTAAACCAGAAATTTCCGACTTGAATCTGCTTGTCCGTGGAAGCCGCACCACCCGTGTAGATGAGATTGCCCTCCTGGTTATTGTTGTTGGTGACCGTCGCATTCGCAGAGTTACCCAGGACAAGGAGGCTTCCTGCTCCGGCATGACTTGGGATTCCAGCATTGGCGATGGAAGCGACTTCGACGAGGCCGGCAACAATCAGATTTCCTGGAAAATCATTGTTCGCGTTGTCTAGAACGATTGTCCCCTGCTCGGCCTGGTGCAATGACATCGCGATCAGAGCACCGCCACTGATCTGACCGCTGGCGGTAAGAACATCATTCCGACCGGCCTGCAGGCGGAAGTTGATATCGCCAGTTTCGTTGTTCGTGATATCGCCAGAGACGGTTCCGGTATTGGCTGTCACCCCACCATTATCGAGGCGGATGACTTTGACGCCGGTATTCGTGACCGTGATATCATTGGCGACATCCAGGCCATTTGCATCCATGTCGAGAATGGGGTCGCGACTCTGGTTCCCCGTATTCGACACTTCGTCCATCGTAATGGTTCCGGTGCCAAAGGCGCTGGAATTGGTGATGGACACGCGGCCCTCCTGAAGGGTGGTTCCACCGGTGTAAGTGTTGGCCGCCGTGAGAGTGACGCTGTTCGTGTTGCTATCCTGCACGAGATCCCCATCACCTATAAAGAGGGAGCCGTCCCCCGCGATGACAGGATTAATAACGATGTCATTGCCGTCATTCGTCCCGGATCCGTCGCCCGCCGAAACGGTGAGGGTCCCATCGAGAGTAATGGTAAAGGCCCCGTTGATGGCGAAGTCATCCAACGTGTCGGTGCTGGTGAAATTGATATTACCGACAGCGACATTTTCCTGAAGGTCCACGACGGTGGTGGAAGCGGTGTCTCCGAAGATCACGCTGTCCCCGTCGAAGAAGACGCTGTCGGTGGAATTGGACCAGTTGGGGGTCGTGCTGACGTCCCAGAAAGTCGGGTCTGTCCCGTCGGTCCCGGTCCAGGTATTGTCTTCGAAGCCGAGGCTGATGACGATGGAGGAGCCGGTATCGATGAAGGAGCCTGCGCCACGAGCGCTGGTGCCCGGAGAGGTCCCAAGAGTAAAGTCGGCAACGTCAATGGTATTTGCCTCGGTGTTGTCATAGTTGAGAACGGTGATCAAGCCTCCACCGGCCGTTCCGGTGATGTTCACCAGCACGCCGAGACTGGTATCCAAAGCCGAGTCGATGGTGAGACCGCCATCGGTTCCGTCCAGTTCGAGAGTGATACCCGTGGTGGTCGTTCCCCAGGTGACAGCACCTGCAATGGTCCCGCTGCCGGAGAGGCAGGCACCGCTGGCCACGGTGACCGCGCTGGAGGCGCTGAGTGAGCCGTTCACCTCGAGGCATCCTGCGTTAACGGTGGTGGGGCCGGTGTAAGCATTGGCACCGTCGAGGACTACGGTATTGGTCCCGTTCTTCGTGAGGGCCACGGTAGCTCCTGCGGCGTTGTCGATGATGTTGCCTGAAATGACAATGTCGCTGGTACCGTCGAGGGTGAGGGTACGATTTGTCATCGCGCCACCACGAGCCTGGTTGAAGGTACCCTGGCTGAAGGTTACGGTGCCCGTCCCGCTTTGGAGAATAGTGCCGTCACCGACGCGAGTGCCTACGGTCCCATTATTGTCCCCGATGCGGAACTGCCGATTGATCGTTTCGCCGGTTCCGATGTATTCCAGGGTTCCGTCGGTGGTGTTGTTACCCAGTTGAATGTCATTGTCCCCGAGGTTGTCCCCGGAACTGAATCGCAGTATCCCCTGGTTGACGGAGAGGATGTCGATACCGCCTTCAGTGCCGCCAGCCTGATTGCTACCCGAAAGGAGGAGGACACCGTTTCCGGCCTTGGAGAGTTGTCGCCCGCCGGTGTTATCCGAAAAGATGTCACCGGAGACTTCCAGGTCCACGTCATCCGCCCCGTCCTCAACGGTAAAGGTCGACCCGGAGGTCACTATCTCGACATCGGCGGAAATGGTGGCTTTCACATTAAGATTACCGGCAGAACCGTCCCGGTAGATGATGTTGTTGTCGTCGCCAGTGTTGTTGAGACCGGACATGACGAGCTTACCGGTACCGGCCAAGTCCGAAACTATGATTGGCGACGGCGTGATGAAGGTGCCTGCAGGCACGTCCGTGAGATTATTCGTGTTTCCGCCGATCTCGAAGTTCTCGCTGAAGACAACATCCTGGCCGTTAATATCGAGTGCCACCTGCCCGACGTAGATCTCATCGCCGTTGGCTTGCTCTTGCGCAGCGTTCCGCTGCCGCAGAATGACAAGACCATCCTGGTTGTTCGCCGCGTTTGTTCCACCGGAACCGGCAGCCGCGCCTGCCGTGTCTCCGATTCCGAAGGCACCCCCGGAACCGAGGATCGTCATCGCCCCTTCAAGGATTGTTCGGTCGTGGGTGTTGTTTCCGTTCAGGGCAACCGAGCCAGCCCCACGGATCGTTAGGTCGCGAAAAGCGGTGGAGCCACCATTGGGGGTTTGACTGATATCACTGCTGACGACGAGGTCGGTGGCATTGGCACCATCGTCGACCGTCCAGGTGGAGTTGCTGTTGACGAGATTGAGGTCCACTGAAATCGTCGCCCGGTCGTTCAGCTTGCTCACCACGGTTCCAACCCCGTTCACCATGACGGGAGTGCCGGTGCCCGTTCCGACCACGGTCAATGTCTCATTGTCCTGGAAAGTGCCGCTTACATTCTGTAAGGAGAAGACCCCGGCCGTTCCACTGCGCTGAATGCCGACAATGTATCCAGTTGCTCCCGACGTACCTCCCGTTACCTGCTGGTTGTTTCCGAAGTCAGTCCCCACTTCGTTGTCAAAAGGCAACTCGAAGGTCGTGCCTTCGCGATAGGCTAAATTCCCATCCACTTCGAGCGTGGCGGTGTTGTCGGAATCGCCGATCAAAAAGGTTTTTCCGCCACCGCCCACGTTCGTTGCGGGAGTACCAAGGAAAATATCTTCGACCCGGTTTCCATCTGCCCCGTTCAAGTCGGCTTCGATGTTGGCCGTCACCGCGCCCGCGATATTGGCGGCAAGGACCGTAAGGTCCCGGTTGTTCGTAACCCACGCTGCGTCCTCCTGGAACTGCAGAATACCGTTGTTGACGGAAATATGACCGTTCGTGATCGACGCACTCGACAGGAGCATCGTCCCCGTGCCGGCCTTGGTCATGGTGCGGTTGTTGTTGTCGCTGGTGAGGTCACTGGAAACGGTCAGTTCCGGACCGGCGATCGCGGTGTTGTCACCCACGGTAAACGTCCGGTTTCCGCCGTCGAGCGAGAGGGAGCCGCCCGCGATCAAGCCCAGGTTGGCGAAACCAGAGTCGGCGACGTAGGTGACGCCACCATTGGTCTCAACGGTCGCCCCGGGGGCAATATTGATGGTGGCGGGACCGTTCCCCTGGGTTCCGCTCCCCAACTGGATGTTGTTGTCGAAAAACTGGGGCGTGGTGGTGTTATTTAGATTCAGGACACCATTCCTGACTTCCATGAAGCCTTCACCGATTTTCCCGGTGGCGGTGACGGTCGCGGTGGCGGTGTCTCGAATGATGGTTCTTTGCGTGTTTCCGGTTCCGTTGACGCTCCCGTTCAACTCCAGATCGGCGCCGCCGATAAAGAAATCTATCCGGGTCGCATCGCCCGTCTCGCTGATGTCGCCATCAATTTGAACAAGCCGACCGCCCGACGCTCCGCCGAGGTCGCCGACTTCGAGTCTTTGCACGCCCGCGCTTCCCGTGCCTGTTCCGGTGTCGATATCCCCGGTGATAATGACGCGGTTCGTCGTGCTTTCGGTGTCGATGCGGAAGGTATTGCCCGTGCCGTCGCCGAGGATGATGTCTGCGGCGATCGTCTGGTCATTTTGCATGGCCGACGTAGTGTCGACTCCTCCATTGTTGTCGAACGTCAGCGTATCCGCACTCGCGACACCAATCGTGAAAGCGGCGACGGTCGTCGAATCGTAAAAGAGGTGATTGATCGTGACGGCGCCACCGAGGTCGATCACGCTGGCTCCTCCGGTTCCGACCGGACTGTTGAAGGTCGCTTGGTCGCCAGTTCCGGGAGGCGAAACAGGATCACCAACCCAGTTGGTTGTATTGGACCAGAGTCCGTCAGTATCGCCGTCCCATGTTTCGTCAGCGGCGAACGCGGGGTGAATCAGGCCCAAGCTCAGCAATGCGCACACTGCCGTCTTGAGAAAGAGAGGTTTAGGGGGCTTTTCCGTAGTCATGTCGGGTGTTTTCTTAGTTTTTGGTATCCAGCAACCCTATTGCGGAAACCACCTCGGCTATCCAGTGCCGGCCTCAAAGGAACGAGTTCATTCCGCGTGAAAGCATTCAGCGGGGGGTGAACTG
>JBCDLR010000072.1:0-13854 GCA_038745205.1 Verrucomicrobiota bacterium | reverse complement strand
GCGGAGCCGGCGATGGACGCGCCATTTCTGATACCAGGCCGCCTTCAGCCCGATGAGGGCAACTTCGGCAATCTGGGAGAGGACTTCGGCACCCCCGAAAGTGATGAAGGCGCCCTGGCGGGTGCTTGCATTGTAGGGGTTGGAGGGATTCAGGGGCGCGCCGAGCGAAAGAAGAATTCGCGCAGCGTTGAGGTAGGCCTCGTAGCTGAAATCGAAGTGGACGTAGTCGCCGAGGTCACGCGGGGTGGTGATGTAGCGCGGCGTTGCGTCGAATTGGTTGGCGGTGGTCGGGGCGCCCCCGTTCAGGATGTTCAACCAGTCAGCGTAAGTGATCATGTGATCATCGCCTTGCACGGTGACCCGGTTCCGCTGCTCCTGAATCTGGTTGAGCGTGACGTAGGGCAGGAGGAGGAACTGCGAAACGTAGTTGCCGACAAGATCGCCGGCAGACTCGCCGCGGAAGAGTGTTCCCGTCGTGACCTGTCCGCCATCCTTGGGTCCGCGGAAGTCGGAGAACTTGTTGAGTTCGTCGACCGAATAGGACGCGAGCGAGTTCGAACCGAACTGGTCGAAGGGCACGTCGCGAAGAAGCGCGTGCAGATAGACTTCCCCCATCTCCGAAGCTTCCCATCGGCTGGAAAACCGCGGGGCAGCCGGGAAGGGGAATACATGGGAATCGCCTCCCACCAGCGAGTAGGCGATGGCTGCCTGCGGGTTCGCAAGCCGTGCGGTGCCTCCGGCGGGAATGGATTCGAAATCACCGGGTCGCTCGGTCTCGAAGGCGCGAATGAGGGCGCGGTAGTCTGCGGGCTCGACCTCCCCGAGATTGTTGTGGGGGAGGGTCTTGGTGAAATTTCCAATGAACCCCTGAAGCCGACGCTCATCACTGTTGCAGTCGGGACTCGCCGGCTTCGCGCGGAAATTCACGTAGGCCGCTCGTCGTCGAATCGAATAGGCTTCAAGTCGGCGTCGGTACGGATTGGGCGTGCCGGGACAATGAGTGGGGGTGATGGAAGGGCGGCCGGATGAGCCGCGGCTTGACTTGGCATTGGCGGCGAGAGGCGCCGCGGCACCAAGGCCGACGAGACCACGCAGCATCTTGCGGCGGGTCGACAGGGTGGGGGTAGCGGGATTAGATCGGGATTCAGTCTTCATATTAGAGATATTGAACACTGGGAAATTCCCGGCTTTCCGCGTTGAGTCAAAAGCCCTTGCCGACTTTTACGCTTCCTTAACTGAGCATTAGCAAAGCGCGGACCTTGCCGTTATCGTTGCTTTACAAGGAAACGGAATTCCAAGTCCCGGGCCCTAATCCGTGACGGCGTTCGCAGGAACATGCTTCTCTTTTCCCGTCTGCCAATGCCAGTAACGCCCGACAAGCTTTCGCAAGTCCTCCAGCATCAGGTAGTTGACGGGAACAAGCAGGAGGGTGACGAACGTGGCAAAGAGTATGCCGAAACCCAGTGAGATCGCCATGGGAATCAGGAACTGCGCTTGCGTGCTCTTCTCCAGGAGGAGCGGGATGAGCCCGAAAAAGGTCGTCAGCGAAGTCAGGATGATTGCCCGGAACCTCGCCGCCCCGGCCCTGCGGGCCGCTTCGAAAACGGACATGCCTTCCCGGCGCCGCTGGTTTACGTAATCGACGAGAACGAGACTGTCATTCACGATCACGCCGGACAAGGCGAGCATGCCGAAGGTGCTGAACATGCTCAGGGCTTTCCCCATAAGCATGTGGCCGAGCACTGCGCCGATAAGCCCGAACGGAATGACCGACATCACGATCAATGGCTGGACGTAGCTGCGGAAGGGGATGGCGAGGAGCGCATAGATGGCAAGGAGAGTGAAGACCACGCCGACCAACAGACTCTCATTGGCGTCGCGGCGATCCCGTATTTCTCCGTCGAGCGAATAGGTCAGCCCCGGATAACGGGTCTGCATCTCGGCCAGTCGATCAAACATGGCTTCTTCGAGGGCCGGCGCGTTGACGACGTCCTTCTCGATGTCAGCGCTGACGTCAATCTGTCGACGGCCGTTGATTCGCACGATCGTCGAGTAAGCGCGATCCATGACGGCTTCGGCCACGTTTGCGAAGGGGACTTCCGCACCGTCCGGAGTCCGAATCCGTAGCGACTCCAGATTCTCAAGGGATTCCCGTTCTTCCCGCGGATACCGGACCATGACCCGGATGTCGTCACGCCCCCGCTGGATGCGTTGCGCCTCTTCGCCGAAGAAAGCCTGTCGAACTTGTCTCGCGAGGTCGTCCTGTGTCAGTCCGAGGTGCTCGGCTTCCGACTTGATCTTCAATTGGATCTCCTCCTTTCCGACTTCGAAGTCGTCCTTCACGTCAAACACCCCCGTGAAGTTGTTGAGGAATTGCTTCAGTTCCTCGGCGGCCAGTTGGAGTTCGTCGAAATCATCGCTCTCGATCTGCACTTCAATGGGGTCGCCGCCGCGACCGATCTCCGCGCGAAACCCGAGTTGTTCCGCCCCGGGAATGGGCCCGATGCGTTGCCGCCATTCCTTGACGATTTCCTGTGTTTCGATTTGCCACTCCCGGTCCTCGGGGGCGATGAGCCGGATGGATACTTCCCCGATGTGGGTGGTTGTTCCGCCGTCACCTCGTGAAAGGCCTCTGGAGCCCTTCGTGACGAGGACATTCTCCACGATCGTCTCCCCTGTGTTGGGGTCGATGAGATGATCCCGCATCTCAAGGGCCTTCGCATGAATATGATCGATATGCCCGGCCATGACCTCGAAAGGAGTTCCCAGCGGAAGTTGGAGATTTACGCTGACGGTCTCGCTCGAAACCCGGGGAAACGGAACGTACTTCACCCGGTGGGAGGAAATCAACGTCACGACAAGCACCAACATGGCGACGAAAATGGAGGCGGCGATGTAGCGGTTGTGCAGGGTTTTCTCGAGAAGCGGTGTGTAGACCTTCTCCACGAACTGTTCGAGGGACCTGGCGACGCGCTGTTGCAGTCGCTCGATGTTGTCGAGGAGACGGCGAATCCCCGTCCTTTCGCGGTCGAATTTTCGATGGGTGCGGATGTGTTTGAGGTGTGCGGGGAGAACCAGCTTGGACTCGACGAGGGAAAAGAGGAGGACGGGAATGACGATGGCGGGAATTCCGTAAAACATCTCACCGCGCCGGCCGCTGACATTGAGGAGCGGTGCGAATGCCGCTACCGTGGTCAGGATGCCGAAGGTCACCGGGATGGCGACGGCTTGAGCGCCCTTGATGGAAGCAGCGGTGCCGTCCTTTTCCTTCCGCAAATGCACATAGATGCTCTCGGAGGTGACGATCGCGTCGTCGACGACAATCCCCAGAACGAGGATGAAGGCGAAGAGGCTGATGATGTTGATCGTGACGCCGAGGGTGGGCATCAGGGCGATGGCCCCGAGGAAACAAACGGGGATCCCGATGCAAACCCAGAACGCGAGTTCGATCCGGAGGAACAGGGCGAGGAGGCCAAAGACGAGAATGCCACCGAGGATGGCACTGTTGATGAGGGTCTGGAGACGTCCGTCGATCGTGATGGAACGGTCCCGCCAGAGATCGAGCTCCACGCCGGGAGGCATGGTTTCCTTCCTTTCCTGGATGTAGTCACGGACGACTTCGGCGACCTTGAGGAGGCTCTGTTCGCCGCTGTAGAAGACGTTGACGACCGCGGTGGGTTTCCCGTTGAATCGTGCGATGATCTTGTTCTCGACGAAGCCGTCCTTTACCTCGGCGATGTCGCCGATGCGCAGGCGTGTGCCATCCTCGCTCGTGCGCAGGGTAATGTTCTCAAAGTCTTCCTGCACATAGGCCTGACCCTTTGTCCGGACGAGAACCTGGCCGGCCGAGGTGAATATTTCGCCGGCGGGTAGATCCACGGAGCCACGTCGGACGGCGGCGGCGACGTCGTCGAGGGTAAGCCCGTATTCCTGCAGAGTATTCTCGGAGACCTCGATGCCGATCTCGAAATTCCGCACGCCCGCGAGTTCGACCTGCGAGATCTCCGGGAGAGCATTGATCTCGTCGCGAATAATCTCGGCAAGATTCCGCAATTCACGCTCGCTGAGATCGCCGGCGAGGATGGCCGAGACCCCGACATTCTGTCCCTGCGGCAGGCGGACGAGGAGGTTCTCCGTGTCCGGCGGAAAGGTGCTGATCGCATCGACGCGCGCCTTGATGTCATCCTGGAGTTGCCGGAGGTCGTAGCCCTCGATGACTTCCACAACGACGGTTGCAGCACCTTCCCGGGCGATGGAAACGACGCGCGCCACGCCCTCGACGTTGTTGATGGCTTCCTCGATGCGCGTCACGACACCCTCTTCGACCTCGGCAGGGGAGGCCCCGCGGTAGGCGATGGAAATGATGACCTCGTCCGGCTCAAATTCCGGGAAGAACTCGACGGGAATCTTCCCGCTTCGCAGTGCCTGCACGCCCGCGATGATGATGAACACCATGAGGAGATTCGCTGCCACGCTGTTGCGGGCAAACCATGAGATCAGGCCGTGCACGTAAGGGGGATACTAGATTTTAGATTTCAAATTTCCACAATGGAGTTATGCGGAGGGAAGGAATTGCGCCACGGCAAGGGCGAGCAGGAGGAGGCCGAAGACGAGATTGATGGTGCTTTCCGCGCGCAAGAACCTCGCCTTGACGACGTGTTGTTGAAGAAGATATACGTAGAGCGTCCAGAAAAACGCGGCTTCAAAAAAGATGATGGAGCCGTAAGCCAGCCTCTCGATGGCGGTGGCGTTTGGGTGAAGAAATTGCGAGAGGACACCGGTAAAGAAGGCGACGGCCTTGGGGTTGAGGAGATTGGTGAGCAGGCCCTGGCGGAACGCCGCGCTATCCGATAGTACCCTTTGGCCCGCGGGCGGTTGTGAGTCGGCGGTTGGACTCCCGTTGCGCCGCAATGCAAGGAGGAGGCGAATGCCCAGATAGGTGAGATAAGTAGCCCCGGCGTAGCGGATGGCCGTCGAAAGTTGAGGGGCGGTTTGCAGGAGGACAACGAGTCCGGTGAGCGCGACAATGGTATGGACAAGGATCCCCGTCGAAATGCCGGCACCTGTGAAGAGTGCCGCACGCAATGGGTGATTGAGCGCATTCTTCGTCAAGAGAAGCATGTCTGGCCCCGGCGAAAATTGCCCGAGCAACATGACGAGAGCAAAGACGAGATAGGACATGGTTTCGTGAAAGGAGTAGTTTGCTCGCGCCCTTCCGTGGTTCAAAAAATCAGCTGCCCGCGCTCCCCGCCAGCGCCAGCGCTCCCAGGATTCCTGCTCGGGCACCAAGACCGGGTGGAACGACGAAATCGGCAAGACCATCTTCGAACTCAGGCCGGGCGATGTACCCGCCGAGTTGGTCCCGAAGGCGTTCACGAATGAGAGGAAACAAATGCGTTTGTTGCATCACCCCGCCGCCGAGAATGACGCGCTTTGGGGAAACTGTCAGGACGACGTTCATCACGGCGGCAGCGAGGTAATGGGCTTCGAAACTCCAGGCTTCATGATCGGGCGGCAAAGTCACCGGGTCGCAGTCCCAACGCACGGCAATGGCCGGGCCCGAGGCGAGGCCCTCGAGGCAATCCCCGTGAAACGGGCAAATCCCGGGGAAACTGTCCCGTGGATGCCGCGGGACCCGGATATGCCCGATCTCAGGATGGGTCAGGCCATGAACAGGTTTCCCGGCGATCACCAGGCCCGCCCCAATACCCGTCCCGATGGTGAAATACGCGAACGCGTTCAAGCCCTGTGCGGCACCCCATCGTCCTTCGCCGATCGCTGCGCCGTTGACGTCCGTGTCGAAAGCGACGGGTAGTTCAAGCGCGTCCCGAAAAACCGAAGCGACCGACGTATCCGACCATTTTTCCTTCGGTGTCGTCGTGATGGACCCGAAAGACGCGGAATCAGGATCGACATCGACGGGGCCAAAGCAGGCAATTCCGAGGGCCTCGATCTGGCGCGGATTCTCCTGAAAAAATGCGAGGCACCGACTGAGTGTCTCGCGTGGTGTGGTCGTGGGAAACGTCGCCGTCTCAAGGTCGTCGGGCCCGCTTCCGATTCCGCAGACAAACTTCGTCCCACCGCCCTCGATGGCTCCGAAGGTAGGCGCCTCTGCCATGCTAGGCGATGGCCAGCGATTTCGGCGAGACGTCGGCGATGGGGTTGGTGCCGCTGGCGCCGAGGTTGGCGTAGATCTCCTTGGTCGCGCCGCTTTGGTTCAAGGTATAGAAATGCAGGCCGCGCACGCCGTTGTCGAGGAGGTCGCGGCATTGCTCGGTCGCGTAGTGGATGCCGACGCGGCGGACGGCATCACTGTCGTCGCCGGCGCGGGCTAGGGCCTTGAGCAGTTTTGCAGGAAAGCGCGCCCCGGCCGCGAGTTCGGCCATGCGCTTCATGCCGGTGGTCGAGGTGATGGGCATGATGCCTGCGATGATGGGGATGTCGATGCCCGCGAGCGTGCATCGGTCGCGGAAGTCATAGAAGTCGCTGTTGTCGAAGAAGAGCTGCGTGCAAATGTAGTCCGCGCCTTCGTCGACCTTGGCTTTGAGGTAATCCATTTCCAGCAACCGGTTGGGAGTCGCGGGATGGCCTTCGGGAAAACCCGCGACGCCCACGCCGAATCCACCGGCGGGATGACTGCCGGAAGCGTTGAACTTCTGGATAAAGCGCACTAGGTCGGCGGCCTGTTGGAAATCGTCGTCCTCTTTGCGGTAGTCTTCGAGGTTCTTCGGAGGGTCGCCGCCGAGGGCGAGAATGTTGCTTACGCCCGCTTCCGCGTATCGCTCGAGGATTTCCTGAATGTCACCCTCCTTGTGGCAGACACAGGTGAGGTGGGGGATGGGATCCAGCGAAGTCGTTTCCTTCAGGCGCACGACGAGGTCATGCGTCAATTCGCGTGTGGAGCCGCCGGCACCGTAAGTGACGCTGACAAAGTTCGGCTGATAGGCTTCCAATTGCGCAATGTTCCCGTACAACGCTTCAGAAGCCTTTTCCGTCTTTGGGGGAAAAAACTCGAAGGAAAAGGTGGTCTCGTGAGCGGCGAGGATTTCTTTGATGTGCATCGGCCATCAATTCTAACCCGGATCGCAAAAGTTGAAAGCCCCGCGGATGGAGAGCTCCGAATCGTTCCCGTAGGCGCGGAGCACAAGCATATCGTCCGGGGAGCGCTTTGGGAAAATCCGCGCTTTACGCAACAGATTCCGAAGTCTTCAGCAGGATGCTGAAGACGGCCACTTGGAAGGTCGCGCTCCCCTTGCCCCATGGATATGGTGCGTGTTTTGTCCTACTCCTTCGCCGGCATCAAATCCGCGATGACGCGCTCCACCAGCTCTGAGGGCAGCGCGAAGGTGGTCACGCGGTCGGACATGGCGATATTCAAACCGAGGGCTTTCCCGTCAAGGTCTAGCATGGCCGTTCCCATGGCTTCAGGGGGAAGGGGCAGGTCGGATTGCAGGACCTCCGAGAAGCCGGCCTTGCGGATGGAGGTGCTGCCGCTCATGCGTTGATTCCGGTCGAGGGGATCAAAGACAAAGGAACGGTAGGCGAGCGTGGCGAAGACGGTGAGGTTCTCCTCTCCGCGGACGATGGTGAGTTCGATGGTCTCACCGGGGTCGTGCCTTTCAATAACGCGGCCGATTTGCCGACGATTCTTGATCTTTTTCTCGCCGATGCCGGTGATGAGGTCGCCCTTGAGGAGTCCGACCTTGTCGGCCGGGCTGTCGGGACGCACCGCGGAAATGCCCACGCCGAGTTCCTTGTCGTCATCGTGGGGATCAAGAAGAACGCCGAGAACGCCGCCGCGACGAGGAATTTCACGGCGGTTCGCGCTGATGATGCCGACGGCGAGGTGTTCGCCGCGCACGCCGGCTGAGGTCACCCAGGTTCCGTGCGAGGTCTCCTTCGAGCTCGTCCATTCGACCGGCGATACCTTGCCTCCCGGCATCTTCACGAGGGCAATGTCCTCGTCCTTGTCGACATCGATCAACTCGGCATCGAATCGCTCGCCCTTCAGCGTCTCGACTTCGAAGGGAAGGCCATCCTCGAACTCGCTGGCTTTCGTGACGACATAGCCGTCGCCGGAGATGGCCGTGCCAAGGATAAAGACCCGCCCCTCCTTGAAGAATTTCACGGTGGAAGAAAGCGCGACTTCTTCTGCGTCGCTGAACGCGGATACCACCTTTGATCCATTGAGAAAAAGATCGGGGGAGAGCTTGTAGGAAGTGACGAAGGGAAGCGCCTTTTCCGCCTTTTGCTCCGGTTCTTCCTTCTCAGCGACCACTTCCCTGGCCCATCCTCCGGAGGTGAGAGCGCACAAGGAACACGTCACGACGGCGAGGTGGATTCGATGCTTCATGAAGATGCGGGGTGGGTTCCTAATTCGATCATCCGCTCCTGGACGTCACCCTCCCGCTCGAAGGTGAACTTCACAACCTCGTTCGGTTTTCTCGATCCGACCTTTCGTGAAAAATCAAAGGTTCCTTCAACGGGCTCGTCGTTCACATGGGTGATGACGTCGCCCGAGCGCAGGCCCGCGTGCTCTGCCGGCGAGTCCCCGACAATGACGGTCAGCGAAACTCCGCGCGCGTGAGCGACCTTGTTCACGCCCAGATAGCCCCCATTCCGCACGACGTAGGTGCGCGGGATGCGGACGAGTTGGGACTCGCGCATTTTCTCCCAGTAACGCTTGAAGGCGCGGATGGTGACATGGTAGTTGTCGTCGAGTCCCATCGAAATCCGGCTGTTGATCCCGATGACCTCGCCCGCCATGTTGAAAAGAGGGCCACCGGAATCCCCACCGATGAGCTTGCAATCGGTCTGAATCGTCGTCGTGCGACGGCGAATGACGCGGCCGATTCGCAGGACGACGCCCCGGTCTTCGTCGATGCCACCCGGGTGACCCAATACAAAACACCAATCGCCGGGGTTTGCCTGGCCGGGTTCACCCATTTCGACATACGGGAAGGGGCCGTCACCATTGATTTTCACGAGGCCGGCGTCGGCGAAAACGATGTTTCCGAGAGACGTGGCCTCGAGGTGCTCGCCGTTTGTCGTGACGATTGTCACATCCGCGTCGGGTTCTCCACTGACGTGACCGGCGGTCAGGACGTAGCCGTCCGGAGAAATGATGACGCCGCTCCCGGAACCTTTGCTGACAATGCCGACGGTTGCTGCCTTCGCCTGGTCGAGGACATCGAGCATCGTCTTCTGGATGGCGATAAGGTCCGCCTTGGATTCGGGAAAATCTTTTTCAAGGGCGTGGGTGTGTTTCTCCACTTCCACTTTACCCTCGGCGAGAACCGGGCTCCCGGCTGCCAGCCAGATCACGGAAAACAGAACCCCGAACGGGGAAAAGCGGAGCCAATGAAATCGGCGCATCATGAAGTATAACGCTCGCTCATGCCTTTTTCAGTTCAAAAATCTACTGCGGCAATTCGGTGGGATCCGAACTCTTGACCAGCACGTCCATCTCGTAGATCTGCGATTTCAAGGTGGAGCCGTCCTCGTTGTAGTAAATGTTGGGCCCGTTCCGTTTGCCTTCCTTGAAATTCGTCGAGACCTTGATTTGGCCGCTCGGGTAGTATTCCCGCGTGGGTCCGTCGAATTGCCCTTCGCGGATGGTATAGCTCGCCAGGAGCGCTTCGCCCTCGCGCTTCTCGGCCTTGCCCGTGTAGGGCGCGTCTTCATGCGTATAGAGGTTTTTCTTCCAGCCAAGATCTTCGTAGGGGACAACCTTGTTTTCCGGTGCGATTTCCTGGGAAATGGCGGGACTCTCCGCGTCGCCCGCGATGGTCGCCTTTGTTTTCTCCTTGTCGCTGCACGCTCCAAGAAGGGCGACAGAAAGAGCCAGGATGGGAAGTGGTGATTTCATGGTGAAACGATGTCAGGACAAGGTGGTGGTATCCGCGTCGCGGATCTTGGAAAAGTCACCCTCCTCGCAGCAGGTGACGAATCCCTCGGTGAAAGACTTCAAGGCATCCCAAACGTGACGAATGCGGTCGGACTCCTCGTCGGTGATCGCATTGTCCTCGGCCGCGCGGCTGATTTCAGTGAGGAGGGCGCCGAACTGCCGGACGATTTCGTTGGTTGCCGGCATGACCTCGTATCCCTGCTCGCAGGCGCTCTCCGGATTCCGCACGAAATACCCGCCGGCTTCCTCACAAAGCCACTGGATGAGGCGCCGGTCCTTCGTGATGCGGATGAGTTCGGCCACCCGATCGAGCGGGTTCCGGCTGCCGCTCCCGGTCTCTGAATTCGGTTCGCCCCACTTGTAGACGAGGGAGAGCGAAACCCCGAGGTCGGCCGCTACCTGCTTCGGGCCGGGGTTTTCGCAGGCTTTCCGGATCACTTCGTGAGATTCCATGCCTTCACGGTGGCGAAAAGCGGGGCTGCGGGCAAGCACAAGTCTCTTTTACAAACCGGGGATTCGATTATAATCGATCCGTCGTGCGCCTCCCGTTAGTTTTGGCCGCGAAATGACAGAGATATTCGAGGAAGCCATCAGGGCATACAACCTTCCCCTCACGGTGCTGCTGGGCATCGTGCTGGCCTATTGGGTTTTTGTCGCCATCGGCGTGGCCTCGGCGGACGCGTTCGACGTCGATCTGGATATGGACATGGAGGGCGGGGTCGATCTCGACGCGGATTTGGATTTGGACGTTGATGCGGATATCGACGCCGATACTGGCGACGTCTCTGAGGTGCATCACGGCAATGTGCTCCACGCCATCCTTCGATTCGTCAATGCAGCGGATGTGCCGCTTATGGTCATCCTGAGCATTCTTTCGGTCTCCCTATGGAGCATCGCTGTCACGGCCAACCACTATTTGAACCCCAGTCACAGCGTCCTCATCGCGACGGGACTATTCGTCGCCAACTTCATCGTCAGCATTTTCGTGACGAGGGCGATCACCGCACCGCTGCGACCGCTTATGCGAGCTCTGAAAAAAGGAGCTGATGATCATGAACCTGTCGTTGGAGCGGTTGGCGTGGTGAAAACTTCAGAGGTGACGCAGCGCCACGGTCAGGTCGAAATCGACCGGGATGGCACGGTTCTCCTTGTTAATGCCCGCGTGGCTCCCGATGCGCCGGATATCGGAAAAGGTGTCTCCGTCCTCATCGTTGACGAAGACAAAGAGAATCTCATTTACACCGTCAAACCATTTTCCAACCCTGAATTAACAGAATAATAAAATGACAATACCCAACATCGCTATCCTCGCATTTCTTGGGCCGATGCTCTCCATCGTGATTGGAGCTGTTATCTTCATCCTTGTGATGGGGATCATCGTCGTCCTGAAATGCTTCGTCAAAGTCGAGCAAGGCACGGCACTCATTCGTACCGGTGTCGGCGAGACAAAAGTCTCCTTCTCCGGAATGATCGTCCTGCCTGTTGTGCATCGGAAAGAGTTCATGGACATCTCGGTCAAACGAATCGAGATCGACCGGTCCGGGAGCAATGGTCTTATCTGTAAAGACAACATCCGCGCCGATATCAAGGTCGCTTTCTTTGTCCGCGTGAATCGGGAGATCGATGCGGTCAAGAACGTTGCGATGTCCATCGGCTGCGAGCGGGCCTCCAACCAATCGACATTGGAACACCTTTTCGACGCCAAATTCTCCGAAGCTCTGAAAACTGTCGGTAAACGCTTCGATTTCGTCGAACTCTACGAAGAGAGGGACACCTTTAAGGAGGAAATCCTCAAGGTGATCGGCACCGATCTGAATGGCTACCTCCTCGATGACGCCGCGATTGACTATCTCGAGCAGACAACTCTTGGCGAATTGAGCCCGGACAACATCCTCGACGCCGAAGGTATCAAGAAAATTACCGATCTGACGGCCGCTCAAGCGAAGCTCGCCAACAACATTCAACGGGACAAAGAGCGCGTGATCAAGCAGCAGGACGTGGAAGCGCGGGAGGCGATTCTCGAGTTGGAACGCCAGTTGGCGGAGACGGAAGCCAAGCAGCAGCGCGAAGTCGATACCGTGCAAGCGCGCGAAGGCGCGGAAGCAAAAAAGGTCGAGGAAGAGCAGCGTCTTAAATCAGAACAGGCCCGCATCATGACTGAGGAGGAGTTGATGATCGCGGAAGAGAATAAGAACCGCCAGATCATTGTCGCGCAGCGCAACAAAGAGCGGACCGATGCCGTCGAAAAGGAACGCGTCGAGCGGGATCGCCATCTGGAGGAAATCGAGCGCGACCGCGTGACCGCCCTGAAAGGCATCGAACGCGACAAGGCCGTCGAGGTCGAGAAACGCAACATCCAGGACGTGATCAAGGAACGCGTCGCCGTGGAGAAGACTGTCGTCGAGGAGCAGCAGAAGATTCTTGATACAGAGGCCTTTGCCGGTGCCGATCGGGAGAAGCAGGTGGCCGTCACCGCTGCCGAGAAGGAGGCGCAGGAGGGACTCGTGAAGCGCATCAAGGAAGCCGAAGCGGAGAAAGAGGCCGTGCAGCTGGCGGCTGATCAGGATGCCTACGCCAAGGTGAAGGAGGCGGAAGCGGCAAAGGAAGCGGCCGAACTCCACGCTGCCGAGGTCATCATCGAAGCGGAGGCCATGGAATCCGCAGCCGGGAAGGAATCGTCCGCGAAAAAGGCCATCGCCGAAGGGGTTGCCGCCGAGTCTGCCGCCGAGGGGCTGGGTGAAGCCCAGGTCATGCTGGCGAGGGCCGATGCCACCGAGAAACATGGTACCGCAGAGGCGAAAGTCATCGAAATGAAGCAGCTTGCCGAAGCGAAAGGCATCACGGAAAAAGCGGAAGCAATGAAGCTCTTCGAAGAAGCCGGCCAGAGCCACGAGGAATTCAAGCTCAAGCTGCAAAAGGAGAAGGACGTCGAGATCGCCGAGATCGATGTGCAGAAAGACATAGCCGCCGAGCAGGCGCGCGTCGTTGGCGAAGCACTCAAGAGCGCGAACATCGACATCGTGGGTGGCGAGGCCGAGTTCTTCGACAAGATCACGGCTGCCGTCACCGCCGGCAAGGCGGTCGATCGTGCCGTCGAGAACAGCGACACCCTCGCCCTCGTCGAGAAAGCCCTCACCAAACTCACCGGTTCCAAGAAGAAGCCGACGGGTAAGGATGGCGGAGAGTGAAGGACGTCGAATTGCAGGCGGGCCGGTTGAATACCGGTCCGCAGTCGTGAATTCAAATGCCTGAAAACCAACAACTTGAAGGCGGCGCCTACGAGGTCATCCGGGCTCGCTTGGAAAAGCAGGGAACCGCTCTCCGGGAACGGCTTGCGAGGCTGAATGCAGATCGGAACGCCGTCTTTGGCGCGGTCGAGATGCAGCTGGTCGCGACGGAACGGGTCACGACCTCCAACAATTGTACGCCCCGCGACATGTTCCCGATCGGGGGCGGGAGATTTCTTTTCGGCTACAACGTGCAGTTGGGACTGCGATCGACGACGGAGTTGAACGACGTCTTTGCCGCCTACGCGCATGACCGAGAGACCCACGCGATGGCCGAGATTCCGCTTTCCGAGGTCATCAAGGGTGCGGACTTCGAAGCGGATTTCAAGTACATCTACAAGTACTACAAGGAAGCGGTTTTCGTGAAGTTTCGCGTGAGCGGTCCGCACCTCTACATGGCTTTCCGCATCGGGCGCGAGATCGACGACATCAAGGCCTTCAAGTTCCGCATGGAAGAAGGCAGGATCGTTTACCTTGGGAATCGATTCGACCACGAATACGCCTTTCCTCCCCAGCAGGAATTTGAGTGGAAAAGGGCTCACCGGGACATGCATCGGGAGGGAGAACACCCCCACGTCTCGATCGAGGATCGAGTCTTTGTTGAGACGACCGGCGGCGACCTCACGATCAAGATCGAGGACAACACCTCCACGGGCCAAG
>JBCDLR010000071.1:0-13938 GCA_038745205.1 Verrucomicrobiota bacterium | reverse complement strand
GCGGCGGCGTCAGCGCGTGCCTCGCCCAGCAACGACGCCACCATCCCACCCGATCCCGACCGCGCCGCCACCATCTCGGTGATCGCTCCCTTCTCCACCCCGCCGTCGAGTTCCCGGTCCACCTGCGCCAAGCCCGTGGAAAAGCGTCCCCCCGAACGCTTCTGCCGTCGCGCCAGATCCGCCCCCGTGCACAGAAGCCCCCCGGCCTGCTCACGCAGGGTCGCCAATCGCAGGGCCTTCTGGCTCGGTGAGAGGGAAACGGGCATTCCTCATGATAATGTTCATTTGAACAGTTTCAAGAAATCTCAAAAAGTCCCTGCTCCCCAGGCGTCTGGAACAGTCTCGGAGAGAGCAGTTTCCGCTTCGCTCTACTCCCCACGCACCGCCTCAATCACCCGTTGATAGACCACGTAGGTATCCTTCCCGGCAAGCAGCCAACCTGATACAACATCGCTCCCACTGGAGGAAGGAACAACCACCACGGTCGGCATCGAGTCGAGTTCCACCATCTCGGCCAGCGCAGCCTCCACAAGAAAATCGATCTCCCCGGCCGCTTTCCATTCGTCAAAATCCAGGTCCCACGCTTCGACGATGGTCCGCACCGAATCCTCGCTCGGAAACTCCTTCGCAAACGCCGCCTCAAAGAGCAGGACATCGATGTCTTCCATCAAAACGCCACGTCTAGCTGCAAACTTCGCGAGTCGAGCCGCGGCCATGCTGCGCGAATCTTCCGGTTCGGGAAGGTAGGAGAATTCCACTGCCACCTCACCCAATTCCACTTCATCCAGCATCAAGTCATCCAGCGCGCCCACATGCAGATCGCGACAATGCGGACAGGTGAAATCCGTAAAGACCACGATCCGCACCGGCGCCTCCTCGGATCCCACCATGGGGACTTCACCCCGATCCAGAGGCAACGAAACCTCGCGCGCATCCTCCGGGGGACCGGTCGCCGTGCCCCGCCTTCGCGGCGTCGAATCCCCCC
Organism: Verrucomicrobiota bacterium; assembly: GCA_038745205.1. Taxonomy (GTDB): domain Bacteria; phylum Verrucomicrobiota; class Verrucomicrobiia; order Verrucomicrobiales; family DEV007; genus JBCCWV01. The sequence continues at coordinate 12,953 of JBCDLR010000071.1, read as the reverse complement.
CCATCTCCGGAAGGACCGGCTTCATGCTCACCGGATCCAAGCGCTTCTCCGTGCGCACCTCAATCCCCGCCAGCAACCACTCTCCCTCCACGGGGGCGAGTTTGAAATCCCCCTCGAACTCCTTGGCAAAAACGTGCTGGTGCCCCCAATGCTCGACCCCGCCGAGCAAGCGCCACACCGCGGACACCTCGAATCCCGGGTCCTTTGCCAGGGGCACCAATTCCGCGGAAACCACCTCCAAATCCGTCGCCGTCGCCTCCGCACCGCCTTGGTCGCGCATGATGAGGCTTTGCCCGATTTCCGCCCGCAGGCGCTCCCGCAAAGGTTCTGCCGCCCCCGCATGATCCGGGGAAAGGAACGCCGATCTCATTCGCTCCACAAAGACGGCCTCTGCCTCTGGAGCCGTGAGCGATTGGCCGCCCCCGACGGCCACAAGTCCTGCGGATTGAAAAAAGACGGCGCCCGCCAGCATGGCCGCTCCTCCGAGGACACGCACTGCCGTGAACTCCGGAACCCGTCGCGTGAACCACAAAAATCCTGACGCAAACAACAAAAAAAACAAGGAAACCGTCGGCAACCGGAATCCTCCAGCATCGATCTCCACTTCAATCGGGTCGGCAAACGGCGCCGCCCCGTCCAATGGAGCGTGCCAGATGTACTCCGGTTCATCCGGAGAAAAAGTCACCGGGATCGGCGTGCGCCCATGCACGAAAACCAGCGGCAAATCCTGCGGATGCCCTTGCCCGTCCCAGATCTGCTCCCATCCGAACTCCGGCTCCGGAACGAAAATCCCCCACACGCACGAGACCTTCTTCGGCTCGCCCTCGAATGGATAGCGAATGCGCATCTTCGCGTGCACATAGTCGCGCACTTCCCCGAGATGGAGCCCACCCATGACGGGAAGGTACTCCAGCGACTCCATTTCCGGCGACGGCACCACCCCATCAATCGTCACCGGACATTTCTCCGCAAGGTAATCGAGAATCGCCCTCGTCCGCTTCTCCGACTCCGGATAAGGCTCCGGGGTGGTGAAGGTGATATCCTCGACAGGCGGAAAGTAGAAGGTCGGAATCCACAGTTCCAGGGCCACATGCTCATCCATCAACTCAAGGTCGAGAAAGACATTCGTCTGCACCGTGAGGTGGGCGCACAATGGCCCGACGATGGCGAACAAGCAGAAGGAGGCGATAAGGATGTGATTCACCGGGGGGCCTCGACCTACTTCTCCTCCTTCAACTTCTCGAGCGCAAAGTCCGCCACGCTCTTGTCGAGGAATCGAAGGCGCTCCACAAGGAGCGCTGAGATTTTCCACATGAGGCGCAAGCCGCGGTCGGGATTGCGCAGGATGAAATCGTCGAGATCACCGCGTCGGATTCGCCAAAGCAAAACCGGCTCGATGGCCCGCACGGTCGCGCTGGCCTTGGCGGGGTCGATGATCGACATCTCGCCGAAGGACTCGCCGCGCTTGATCACACCGATGACCAGTTCGCTTTCGCCTTTGACCCGCGTGACTTCCATGCGGCCCTCAAGAATGACAAACAGCGAGTCCTGCCGCTCGCCCTGCTCGACCGCGACCTCCCCTTTCGTCATGCGGAGGGAATGCCCGAACTCGCTCAGTTTCTCGAGCGCGGTGTCGTCGAGCGAATCAAGGATTCCGATTGCCGGAAGCTGGATATGTCCTCGTTTGGCCATGCGAAAACATGGCGAGCGCGGCAATTTCGCCAAGCTGAAATCGAGAGCACCCCCGGTGCCCTTCCGCTCGTTGCGTTGAAGGCGCACCGATCTACACTTCCCGCCGACCCATGACCGACATCTGCGAATTCGCTCACCCCCAACTACGCGACCTTGTCCCCTACGAACCCGGGAAGCCCATCGAGGATGTGGCGCGGGAACTTGGCCTCGACCCGGCCTCGATCATCAAGGTGGCGTCCAACGAGAACCCGCTTGGCCCCTCCCCGAAAGCCGTCGAGGCGATGCAGGCCGCCATCGAGGAAGCGCACATCTATCCCGACGGAGGCGGCTACCGCCTGCGCGAAGCGATCGCGAAGAAGTTCGACCTCGAACGGACCAACATCGTCCTTGGCAATGGATCCAATGAGATCATCGAATTGCTCGGCCATGTTTTCCTCAAGCCGGGCATGAACGTCATTGCCGCCGAGCACGCTTTCGTCGTCTACAAGCTCATGGCCACCCTCTTCGGCGCGGAGACGATCGAGGTTCCCGACCCCGGCTTCGTTCACGATCTCGATGGCATGGCCGACGCGATCACGCCGGAGACGCGGCAAATCTTCATCGCCAATCCGAACAATCCCACGGGCACGCTGGTCGGCCAGGACGACATCGATCGCTTCATGGACAAGGTCCCGGAGCACGTCATCGTTGTCTTCGACGAAGCCTACTACGAATTTCTCGACACCCCGCCCGACACGATGAAGTTCGTCCGAGAAGGTCGGAACGTCGTCATCATGCGGACCTTCTCCAAGATCCAGGGGCTCGCGAGCCTGCGCATCGGCTATGGCATCGCCCCCGCACCGCTTGCCGAACTCCTGCAGAAGGCCCGCCAACCTTTCAACGCCAACGCCATCGCGCAAGCCGGCGCCCTCGCCGGCCTTCTCGACCAGGAGCACCAGGACAAGACCAAGGCCCTCAACGATGAGGGCCGCGCCTACCTGCAGAGCGCCTTCGCGGACATCGGCCGCGAATATGTCGAAAGCTACGCCAACTTTGTTCTCGTCGAAGTCGGCAACGGCGACCACGTCTTTGCGGAGATGATGAAGAAGGGCATCATCGTCCGCGCGATGCGCGGCTATAAACTCCCTGGCTGGGTCCGCATCTCGGTTGGCACCATGGAAGAGAACGAACGGGTGGTCGCCTGCCTGAAGGAAGTGCTACCGAACTAGCTGTTCCCAATCCTTCCAAACCGGCTCAAACCCGTTCTGTTCAAGCATTGCAGCGACTTCTTTCGCGGAGCGCTGGTCGGCGATCCCGAACTGCTCGGTGGCACACACCGACTCGCCCTCGGGCGCATTCCCATTCAGTTCGACACGCCGGCCTTTGACCGTGAGGTGCAGGTCCTCCTTCCCCTCACCGGTATATCCTCCGGGCTCGGTATGGCTTCCCGCGCTCATCGAAGTCACTCCCAGGTGAATGACGGAATCCCGAAGCGCTTGCGGTTCGCGTGTGCTTAAGACAATTCCAACCTGGTGAAAGGTCAGACGGAGTGCACAAATCAATTGCACCATGTCCCGGTCGTTGAACCCATACCGTGGCTGAAACTCTCCCGCCGCAGGCCGCAAGCGTGGCAAACTCACGGTGTAGCTTGCTTTCCAGCAGTGACGGTAGAGATACTCCAAATGGGCGGCCAGTCCGAGGGCTTCCGTTCGCCAATCAGCGAGCCCGAACAGCGCGCCAATCCCGATCCGTCGGAACCCGGCGTCGTAAGCCCGCTCGGGACACTCAAGACGCCAGTCAAAGTTCTTCTTGGGGCCCGCGGTATGCATTTCCCGGTAGGCGGGACGGTCATAGGTCTCCTGGTAAACCACCAGCCCTTCCGCCCCTGCCTCGACCATGCGCTTGTACTCCGGCCGCTCCGTGGGCCCGATCTCGAGGGCGATCGTCGGGATGAATGGCCGGATGCGGCGAACGCACTCCTCGACATAGCCATCGGAGACGAATTTTGGATGCTCGCCTGCCACGAGCAGGATGTGCCGGAATCCCTCGAGGGCGAGGTGCCGGGCCTCGCGTTCGACCTGGTCCGGTGAAAGGGTCACGCGCAGGATCGGGTTGTCCCGGGAAAACCCGCAATACTTGCAGTTGTTGACGCATTCGTTCGAGAGATAGAGCGGCGCGAACAACCGCATCGCGCGTCCGAAATTCCTTCGCGTCACTTCCCGCGACTCCTGCGCCATCGCCTCCAACTCCTTGTCCGACTTGGGCTCAAGCCATGCGACAAACCGGTCGAGCAACGGCGACCGGCCCTCATCCAATCGGTTGAAGGACTCCACGAAAGACATTTCAACGATCTATTACGTCAGCTTCCCCAAACGCGCAATCCGGTGAAAGCGGGATCAGAACCAGGAGAAGAGAACGCCAGGCGCCACCCCAAAGAAGATCGTTGCGACAACGAGACCGAGAATGACCAGACGCGTCGCGAACGAGATCTCAATCGTCTGGCCGGTCGTGAATTCCGCGGCCTCATCGGCTTTCTCCCAGTACATGGACTTGGCAACTTTGAAATAGTAGTAAAACCCGGCTGCGGCCCCGAGCACGGCGATAGCCAGCAACCAGTAGAGTTGGCTTTGAATGGCGAGGCTGAAGACAAAGAACTTCCCAAAGAAGCCCGCGGTCAGCGGCAGCCCGGCCAGCGAGGCCAACCCGATGAGCATCCCGAACGCAAGCAACCCGTTCCGCTCGGCCAGTCCGCTGAATCCAATCATCTCGTCGCTCCCTCCATGCGCCCGCACGAGACAGAGGATGGAGAAGCAGAGCATCGTCATTGCCAAATAGGCTCCAAGATAAAAGGTCACCGTCCGCCAGGCATCCGGATTCCCTTCGACCGGAGCCGCGATGGCCACGAGCAGGAATCCCGCATGCGAGATGCTCGAGTATGCCAACAGCCGCTTCACGTTGGTCTGTGGGATCGCAGCCAGGTTGCCGATGAGGAGGGTCGCGGCGGCGAGAATGGCAAGAAGGGTCAGCGCCGCCTCGCGGGTCAGGTCCGACTGCAGGAAGGGCTCGAGGACGCGCAGGAGAATAATGAAACCAGCCGCCTTGGATCCAACGGAAAGGAACGCGGTGACGGGAGCAGGCGCTCCCTGGTAAACATCGGGCACCCAGAAGTGGAACGGGACGGCTGCAATCTTGAAACCGAGCCCGACCAGCAGCAGGACCAGGGCAAAAAGAGCAGGCACGGCGGAACCTTCGATCCTTGAGAGCCCTTCACCAATGGCATCGAGGTGGAACGCACCCGTCACCCCGAAAGTCCACGTGATTCCAAAGACAAGAAAACCCGTCGAGAGCGCCCCGAGAATGAGATACTTCACCCCCGCTTCGAGCGAACCGACATTGTGCCGCATGAACGCGACCATGACATAGAAGGTGATCGTGACCGTCTCGAGACTGATGAAAATGGTGATCAGGTCCCGTGCCGAGGCCATCCACATGAGGCCCGCGCAGGCAAACACCGGGAGGATGTAGTGCTCACCCAGCCCCGACTTCGATTCGTCGGAGTTGGTGTAGCGCTTGAAGACGGCCGCGTAGTCGACGGACATGAGGAGGACGAGGATCGTCGCGGCAAGCGCAAGGCCTTTGTAGAATTTCGCCCAATTGTCCCACTCGTAGATTCCCCAATAGGTCTCGCCGGTCGGTGCGGAGCCAAACATGAGGAAAACGAGAACGAGCGCCAAGCCGATGGCACCCATGGCAGCAATCACCGTCTTGGATCCCTTTTCCCGAAAGGCATCAATGAGGAGCAGAACGAGGCCGAGACAAACGACGGTTATTTCCAGTCCGTAGGCGGGCATTGAGAAGGTTCGGTCAGGGAAGCAGGTTCAGGATGAGATTCGGGAACAGCCCGGCGGCGAGAAGCGCCACCACGAGGAGCACGAGGGGCCAACGACTTTCGTGGGCGACGTCCGTTGTCCCCTCCTCTGGTTCGCGCTCTCCCTGGAAGACGTTGCGGTAGGCGCGCAGCATGTAAACGGCGGAAATGACGACTCCCCAGACAGCAATGATGCAGGTGATTTGCAGGGCCGTAAGGCCACCCCCGTCACCCAGGCCACCCTTGAAGGCAGAGAGGAAAATCATGACTTCTGCGGCGAAGTTGGCAAAACCGGGAAGCCCGATGGACGCAAACGCTCCCATGCCGAAAACGACGGCAAGGAACGGCGCCGCCTTGGCCACGCCGCCAAGCTCGCGAATCTCCATCGTGGGAACACGTTCCCGGAGATGACCGCAAAGCGCGAAGAGCAAGGCAATGGACAACCCGTGGGCAAAAAGCATGAGCACCACGCCGTTGTAGCCGACTTCATTGAGCGCCATCATCCCGAGAAAGGCATAGCCCATGTGCATGACACTGGAATAGCCGAGAAGGCGATCGAGGTAACGCTGGGAAATCGTGACGAAGCCGATGAAAATCACGTTCCCCAGCAGCAGGACAAGAATGAGCGTTTCCCACGCGGCAAACCCTTCGGGAAGCATCGGGACAGCGAGACGCAGCAAACCGTAAAGTCCGAACTTCTTCAATACTCCCGCATGCAGCATCGAGACAGGCGTCGGCGCGGCCGCGTAGGCAGGTGCAGCCCACGAGTGGAAAGGAAAAAGCGAAACCAGCGTCCCGAAGCCGATGAGCAAGAGGAGGAAGATCCATTTCTGCACCTCGGCATCGAGGTTTTGTCCGGCTTCAATCAGGGTCGGAATATCGAAGGACTCCGCGCCTGATGCGTGAACCAGCCAGAGCAACCCCGCGAGAAGAACCAGGCTCCCAACTCCCAGATAGATCGTGATCCGCCAGGCCACCGTAGATCGGTCCGGGCCATGACCGAAAATGCCGATCATGAGGAAGGTCGGAATGAGCGCCAGTTCATGGAACGCGTAAAAGAAGAACAAGTCCGTCGTCGCAAATGCCCCGATCGCCCCGCCCCCGATCAGCAACACGGAAACACAGTAGAGATCCATGCGGCCTTCGACCTTTCGCGGAATCTGCCAGACCGCACAGAGCATGACGATCACGCTCAGGAGGACGAGGACCGCTCCCAGACCGTCGACACCGACGGCGAAACTGATGGACGGGCTCGCCAGGACCTCGAAGGAGCCTGCAAACTGAAAGCCGGGATCCTCGCGGTCGAAGTAGTAGAAGAGGGCCCCTCCCAGCAGGGCGTTGAAGACTCCCGCGCCACGGGCGAGTTGCCGTGCTGGCCCACCGCACAGGATTGCCACCGCCGTGACCAGCGGGAGACAAACGATGAAGTGAAGCAGCGTGATATCCATGACTTACCGAACGAATGAGAACAAGAGAATCATCACGACCAGCACCCCTCCCCCAAAGAGGAACGCATAGCCCTGCAGATTACCGACCTGGGAGAATCGAAAAAGATTACCGAGCCCGCGAGTGATCCTCGCCGTTCCGAGCACAGCCAGGGAATCGACGACGATCTGGTCGACCGCCTTGGCGAGGTAAGCGACGGCGTCCTGGCAAACGCGCACCATGCCGATGTAAATCTCATCGAGATAGAACTTGTCGCGGAAGAGTGGGAATCCGATCGGCTCCTTCTTCTTTCCGGAATACAGGAAAAAGCCGAGCGCCGCCCCGAGGGTGAGTGCACCGAGGGAGGCGCCGATGATGAAGGGCGCATGGTCACCGGCGTGATGAGGTGGATGGATGTGTAGCAACCCCGCCACGAAACCAAACCCGGCGATGACGGATGGCACGGCGAGAACGAGAAGCGGAATCGTCATGATCGGCCCCGGATCCTTCGCATGCGAAGCATGGTCACTTCGCGACTCCCCGAAGAAAACGACAACGAACAGGCGCGTCATGTAGAAGGCGGTCAAAGCCGCGGTTCCCACGCCGATCCAGAAGAGCACCGGCGTGTCGTAGGCCTCGCCCAGGATCACTTCCTTACTCCAGAAACCAGCCGTGACAAAGGGCACCCCCATGAGAGCAGCTGTTCCAATGGCAAAGGTGATCGACACCTTCGGCATGCGCCGGAAAAGCCCCCCCATCTTCCAGATATTCTGTTCATGGTGGCAGGCGTAGATGATCGCCCCCGATCCGAGGAAGAGGAGCGCCTTGAAAAAAGCGTGGGTGTAAAGATGGAAGAAAGCCGCCTGCCCCGCATACTCGCTGCCCGGATGCTTGGCGACCAGGCCCACCGCCATCACCATGTAGCCGAGTTGCGAAAGGGTGGAATAGGCCAACACCTTCTTGATGTCGTCCTGTTGCGTCGCCATGAGGGCGGCAAGCAAGGCCGTGATGCCACCGACGTAGGCGATGACCTCCCCCGCGATGGGCGCCGCCTCGACAAGGAAAATCACCCGCACCATCATGTAGACACCGGCCGCGACCATGGTCGCGGCGTGGATGAGCGCTGACACGGGAGTGGGACCCTCCATGGCGTCGGGAAGCCAGACGTGGAGAGGGAATTGCGCGCTCTTCCCGACCGCGCCGCAGAAAATGCAAAGAGTCGCCGCGATCATCATTCCCTGCGCCGGAGGATTGGTTTCAATCGCGTTTCGAATTTCCTCAAATCCCAGCGATCCGGTGATCGCAAAAAGCAGGAGGATCCCGACGAGGTAGCCAAAATCGCCGATGCGATTCACCATGAAAGCCTTGTTCGCGGCATCTGCCGCTGAATCCTTCTTGTACCAGTGCCCGATGAGCAGGTAGGAACTCACGCCCACGAGTTCCCAGAAAATGAACATCATGGCGAAGTTGTCGGCGAGGACGATGCCCGTCATGGAGAACATGAAGAGTGATAACCCGGCAAAGTACCTCGCCTTGCCCGGATCATCCTTCATGTATCCCAGCGAGAACAGATGGACCAGCAATCCGACAAAAGTCACAATGAACAGCATGCCCTGGGCAAGGTAGTCGTCCGAAAGCAGTCCAATCGTCAGACTAAAGCTACCTGCCTTCGCCCACACAAAAGGCTCCACCGAACCGCCCATTCCCAGCAACATGAGGAGACTGCAAACGAACCCGATGATGGCGGAGAGCACGGACAACTTGGAGGCCGCCCCGGGTGCCCGCAGCAACCCGACGACGATGACGGCCGCCGCGATCAGTGGTGAGAGCAGTGTAATGAAAGCAAGCATCAAGGAACGTCAGAATTTCATCGAGGTGAGATCGTTCACATGCACCGTTTCCCTCGCCTTGAAGAGGGCGACAATAATCGCCAAACCGACCGCCACTTCCGCCGCCGCGACCGTGATGATAAAGAAGACGAGCACCTGCGCGTTGTAATCGGGCATTCCGGCCTCCGTCAGGTTGAATCGAGCGAAGGCGACCAGCGACAGGTTGGCCGCGCTCAACATCATCTCGAGGCACATGAAGATCACGATGATGTTCCGGCGCAAAAGGACGCCGGCGAGCCCGATCGAGAAAAGCAGGCCGCTAGCGAGCAGGAAATGATTGAGTGTGAGCAAGTGAGATTGAGTGAAGAGTGAGCGAGGCGTTGTTACTGGTCGGGAGCGGGATCAGGAGGAGCATCGCGTTTGCTGAGGACGATGACCCCGACCGTCGCCACCAGGAGGAGCACGCCAACGATCTGAAGATGGAAAATAAAATCGGTAAAGAGCAATTCGCCGACTGCGGCGACGTCACTCCCCTTGTCCCCGGCAAGCTCTGGCATCTCCTTCTTCCCCGTCTCGAAGACGTCGAGGACAGCCGTGATCTGCGCCACGAAGAGCGCCACGAGGGCAAACGCCCCACCCGCCGAGTAGTAGTTGATCTTCCTCTTTGTCTCCGCCTTGATATCAAGGAGCATGATGATGAAGAGAAAGAGGACCATGACCGCGCCCGCATAGACCAGAATCTGGATGATCCCGATGAAGTAGGCATTCAGCGAAATGAACAAGGCGGCCAGTCCAATGAAGGAGACCACGAGGCAGAAGGCCGCCGAAACCGGATTCCGGTTTACGACCACGCCAATCCCTGCGAGGAGCATGACGGCCGCTGCAATGTAGAATGCCAGGGTCACTTCAGCTTGTTCCACTTGTTGACGAGGCCGTCGCGGACGCCCCCGATCTCATAAAGCTTCTCCTTGTCGTGAACCATCTCCTCACGGCTGAGTCCGGTGATGGCGTAGTCTTTCCGCAGGAAAATCGCCTGCTCGGGACAAACCTCCTCGCACATCCCGCAATAGATGCAGCTAACCATGTCGATGTCGAATTCCTTCGGCTGCTTCTCGACTTTTGCCCACTTGTCCTCGGTGGGAATCTCTTCCGGGATGATCTTGATCGCCCTCGGCGGGCAGATGAACTCGCAGAGCTGGCAGGACACGCAACGCTCCCTCCCCTGCTCATCCGTCACGAGGGCGGGCGCACCCCGGTAGTGCTCGGGCAAACTCGAGTCCCATTTTTCCTCCGGGTATTGCATCGTCACCTTTTTCTTCCCGCTGAAGATGCGGATGGCATGGCCAAGCGTGATGCGGAGCCCCTTCAGCAGGCCCGGCAGGTAGAGCTTGTCGAGAATCGAAAGCTTCGGTCGTTTGACGGTAATGGTAGCCATGTCAGGTAACGAGGAGAATCCCCGCAGTGAGGATGATGTTCACGAGGGCGATCTCAAAGAAGAAGACCCAGCCCAGTTTCATCAATTGGTCGAAGCGAAAGCGCGGAATCGTCCAACGGACGCAAATGAAGAAGAGGATGAAGGCGACGACCTTGGTGAAGAAGCAACCGATGTGGACCAGCCCCAACCAGAGTGGAACCTGCTCGGCGTCTCCCATGAAGAAATTGTCCAAGCCGAACGGCAGGGCCCAGCCACCGAGGAAGAGCGTGACGATCAGCCCGGAACCAATGATCATGGCCGCATATTCCCCGAGGAAAAAGAGGGCGAACTTCATTGAGGAATACTCCGTGTGGTAGCCGGCCACCAGTTCGGTCTCACACTCGGGGAGGTCGAAAGGGAGCCGGTTCGTCTCCGCGAAAATCGATGTCGTGAAGATGATGAAGGAAATGAAGAGCGGGATGACGAGGATCCAGCGCGACAACTCAAATCCCGCATTCTCCCCGAAAAAACTGATCGGCAGGAGCAGCCATCCATTCCGGCTTTGGTGCTCAACAATGCTCATCAGGTTGAGTTCCCCGAAAACAAGCAGGACGGGCACAATCGAGAGCCCCATCGCGATCTCGTAGGAAATCATCTGGCTCGTTGACCGCACACCCCCGAAAAACGGGTACTTGGAATTCGAAGCCCACCCCGCCAGCACGATTCCGTAAACCCCGAGGGACGCGATGGCGAAGATGAACAACGGCCCCACATTCAGGTCGGCAATGACCACCGGGATCGTCGCCCCGAGGAGATTCAATTCGCTCCCGAACGGAATGACCGCGACAGTGAGGAGCGCGGGAATCATCACGAGGCAGGGTGCCAGCCAATAGTAGAACTTGTTCACGTGCGCCGGCGTGAAATCCTCCTTGAGCAGGAACTTGATCCCGTCGGCAATCGGCTGCCCCAGCCCCGCGAGCCGGATGTCCGTGAACGGGATCCCTACGCGGTTGGGGCCAACACGGTCCTGGATGGCCGCACTCAGCCGGCGCTCGGCGTAAACCGAGTAGGCGACCCCCGGGAGGATCGCGAAAAAGACGATACCGACAATCTTGGCAACGGTGAGCGAGATGAAGACCCAATCCATGATATCAGCCGATAAAGATCTCCCCGCGTTTCGCTTTTTCCCGTTCGCGCTCGATGAGCGGAATGGTCACGCCAGTTTCCATCACCGACACTCCTAGATCCCCGATCTTGCCGAGGCTCAATCCTTCGAAAATCGATACCTTTGACGCCATTTCCTTGAAGACATCCTCGATCAGGTAAATGCCATTCGACCCTGCGACCGAAAGGATCAATTCCCGCAACATCTCCCAGTCGTCCATCGCCATTCCGGGAGGCTCGACCGCCTTGTTCAATCGCTGCAGCCGCCCGCTCACATTGATCATGGAGCCGCGTTTCTCCGCGAATCCCGCTCCCGGAAAAACGACATCGGCGTGCTCGGCGGTTGGGTTCGCAAGGAGATTGGAGGTCACAAGGAAATTGAGCTTTTTCAACTGCGACTCCGTGAATCCCGCCTCCAGAATATCCTCTCCAAGAACAAGCATGGCCTTGATCGATCCATCATTGATGCCACTCCGGATCGCCTCCAAGCGGCTGCCAGGCTCCTCGATTCCAAGGACGGCCTTCACGCCGTTCGTGTTCGGATTCCGGTCGGCGGAAACCAGGTAATCGTCGGCTTCCCCGGTCCTCGGGATCACATCGATGAAACCGGGATCCAGCGCTTTCGCCAGTTTGCCGAGAAGGAACAATTCCTCGTTCGTCATCCGCGCCGACGCGACGATGGCCAAACCGGCACCCTTGTGCTCAAGGAGCCCACCCGACGCGCGTCGCACCGCCTCAGGCCAATCGACCGGACGGTGGATCGTGTTGCTCTCCTTGATCAACGGCTCGGTTAATCGCGCTTCGCTTTCCAAGTAGTGAAAATTCAAGCGATGACTGTCGGGCATCCAGGAGGAGTTCACCTCGTTGTTCTCGCGCGGCGTGATGCGATACACCTTTCCTTCACGACTGTGAATCGTGATGTTCGTCCCCGTCCCGCAATTCACGTCGATGCTCTTCGTTTCCTTGAGGAACCACACGCGCATCTGGAAGCGAAAATCATTCGAGGTCAAAGCACCCACCGGACAAATATCGACCGTGTTCAGCGAGTAATTGTTCGCCAGTTCCTTCCCCGGATGAGTCGTGAGAACGTTGTAACTTCCACGGTCGACGAAGCCTAACACGTCGTCGTCGGCGACTTCCTTGGAGAACCGCACGCATCGCGAACAGAGGATGCAGCGCTCGTCGTCGAGACGAATGCGCGGGCCAATATCGACGTTTTTAGGCTTCTTTACTTTCTGATCGAGAAACCGGGAAGCCCCGTTCCCGTGCTCGACGGAAAGTTCCTGCAGGCTGCATTCACCCGCTTGGTCACAGATAGGACAGTCCAGAGGATGATTGATGAGAAGAAACTCCATGACACCGCGCCGACACTCCTGCGCAAGCGTGCTTTCCGTGCGAATCCCCATTCCGGGAGCTACCGTGTTCGCGCAGGCGATCGCAGGGCGTGGCATCCAGCCGATCTTCGCATGGCCGTCCTCTTCGAGTTCCGGTTCTTCCCCGGGCTTTGGCCTCGGCGGCATTCCCATCTCCACAAGGCACATGCGGCAATTGCCCGGCGAACTCAGCTTGGGATGGTAGCAGT
>JBCDLR010000070.1:0-13959 GCA_038745205.1 Verrucomicrobiota bacterium | reverse complement strand
CAGGAAGCCGCCATTACCGCAGCGTTACAATCTGCAAACTTATTGTAATAGGCTGTTTTCGCCTTGTCACCGATGATGGGCTCGCCGATAAAAAGGAGGGCGTCCCTACGCCGTCACGTCAACTCATCCACGCCATGTTTAAACGACTCTTCAATCTCATCAAAGGCTTTTTCGGACGTATGGTCGGAGGCCTCGAAAAAGCCAATCCCGAGGCGCTCCTCGAAGTCGAGAAGGAGAACCTCCGGAAGACGATTTCCAAATTCAACAAGAGTCTCGCTACGCATGCCGCTCTCTGTGAGCGCCTCGTGACGCGGGTGCGGGCGCTGGAAAAGGAAGAGACCGAACTCCGGGCGAAGACGGCGGCCGCATTGAAAGTCGGGAACAAGAAGCTCGCCGGCCAGATGGCGCTTCGACTCCAGAATATCAAGAAGGAACTCGAGGAATACACCGGCCAAGCCGAGGACGCGGAGAAGACCTACAAGGAACTTACGCAGGCCCGTGACGTTTCCATCAAGGAAGCGCGGACGAAAATCGAGGAAATCAGCCGCGGCATCAACGAGATGAAGGTGAGCAAGGCCATGGCCGATCTCAACGAAATGGCCAGCGGAATGGTGAATGAAATTGGCGGCTCCGGCGACACGCTCAATCGACTTCAGGAGATGATCGAAGATGAGCGCAGCAAAGCCAAAGGGCGTGCCCGGGTCGCGAAGGACAGCATCGACACGACGGAGATCGAACAGATGGCCGCAGAGCAGGACGCCCTCGAAGAGCTGGCGCTCGCCGATTTTGCCGCCGCGGAGGGGCTCACGCTCGAAGGTGATGCTGCTGCGACGTCCGATGATCTCAGTAGCGATGGTGAATCTACGAAGACGATGGGAGCCTCGGAGAGTGAGTCGGCCTGATGGGAAAGCAATGGTCCTGTGCGTGATTCCGTTGGCGAGCTCCAAGAATTGAGTACATCTGAAATTGCTTCGGATGCCCTCCGGTATTGGGAGCCGCGAAGGATTGGCTACAACCTGGCGATGTTGATTGTTGTGGCGGCTTTCTACCTCGGGAGCATCGAGAAGGGCGGGATTTGGGTGCCTTCCCTGCTGGGGTTTATTTCCGTTTTCGGGGCGGCTGTAGCCGCAAACGTGCTCTATTCGATCGTTTATCCCATTGAAGCCTTCGTGCAAAGGTCTGATTTGCGGCAGGTGTGGTTGGGAATCAGATGGGTCATGTATTCGATTGGCACCCTGTTGGCCGTGGGACTGACCTACTACTGCATGGTGATCCTTCACGTCACTTCGACAGGATTTAATCTTTGACGATAATGTCCATTGACCTTCCATGGAGCCGCGAGATCGCGGAACTTTATGAAAGCGGCGCGACGTCGCAGTTCGTTCTCTACGGGAACATCAGCGACCGTTTCGTCATCCCCGGGAAAGAGGAGGCCTCATTGGGAGGTTTGCCCGAATATCTGGAGGGAGTGCTGTTGTCCGGATTTGATCTCGTCTTGAGTTACGACCTTGGAAACGGAGTGCGGATTGAAAAGGGCGGCGAACTGATGTCCAACTGGCCGACCTTCAAGGAGAGTCCGCGTTTTCCGCGCAAGCCGCGCGAAGCCTTCGAGATGTTGACGCATTACCTGCGCTACCAGGTCAATCTCAAGCGATTGAAGAAGAGCGATCCGCAGATCGCCGTCATCATCAAGGCCGCCAACTTGCTTATCCCGGACGTGCGCGGGGTGTCGAACCACGAGCTGAGTTCGATCGCTCTCCAGTTCCGTGACTGGGGGTCGGATTCGGCGATCGGGGAGTTGCGCCTCGCGACGTTTTTGCTCACGGAGAATCTCAATGACCTTCATCACCTTGTCGTTTCCCAGCCGCGGACCGCGAAGATCGAAGTCTCGCTGCCTTCCGTCGACGGCATGACCAAGGCGTTGGAGGTCCTGCTTGGGTCGGCGCCGGATGCTCTCGAGGAATACAAGGATGACCTCTCGATTCCCGCCGGTCAGCTTCGGGGTGCCACGCTGTCCGCCGTCGAGCAGTTGCTTCTTCGTCGCCAGCACCGCAAGGAGCCGATCCGCGGCGACGATCTTGCCGAACTCAAGAAGGAGTTGGTCGAGCAGGATGCCCCGGGGCTGATCGAGTTCATCGAGTCTGATCGCTCACTCGACAAGGTTTACGGCCACGACGCGGTGAAGAACTGGATGAAGCAGGACATCGCGCTGTGGAAGAAGGGGGATCTTACGGCGATGCCGATGGGATACCTGCTCTGTGGTCCGGTGGGGACGGGCAAGACGTATCTCGTCGAATGCCTGGCGGGTGACGCGGGTGTGCCGGTGGTGAAATTCAAAAATTTTCGCGATCGCTGGGTGGGAAGTACAGAGGGGAACCTGGAGAAGATTTTTGCGCTGCTCCATGCGCTGGGTCGTTGCATCGTCTTCATCGACGAGGCGGACCAAGCGCTGGGGAAACGGGATTCCGGGAGCGGCGATTCCGGGGTCTCGGGCAGGGTTTACTCGATGATGGCCAAGGAGATGAGCGACACGAGGAATCGAGGACGCATCCTCTGGATCCTCGCCTCCAGCCGACCGGATTTGATTGAGATCGACCTCAAGCGACCGGGCCGTATCGACGTGAAGTTCCCGCTCTTTCCGGCGGAGGAACCGAAAGAGGCATTTCAATTGATCCGCGCGTTGTGTGGAAAGTATGGCGTGGAGATCGGGGAAGAGTCTTTCGACGAGTTTCAGGACATGCTTCCGGAATTGGTTACGGCTGGCGCGGCGGAAGCGCTGGCGGTGAAGGTCTATCGTTTGATCAAGACGGAAGGGAAATCGGCGCTAGACGCCCTGAAGGCGTGCCTCGACGGGTATCGGAACCCGATTTCACCGGAGGTTCTGCGCTCACAAATTCGCATGGCGATCGAGGAGGCGACAGACGTCGAATTCGTGCCGGAGGCGATGCGCGAGATCGTGGGCTAGCGCGGGGGTTGTCATCGGAAACTGATCCTCTTCGACAGCTTTCGCGGAATCACCCTTGTTCAATGAAGGTTCTCTTGCGAGGGAACCGGTTTGAAGAACAGAGTGATGAGCAGGAGTGCGAGGAAAGCGAGGGCGGAACCGTAGAAAAATGTGTCGAGAACGCCTCGGGTTTCCGCAAGGAATCCGGCCACCCAGCCGCCGATGAGTCTGGGGACACCGATGACGAGCATCAGGAAGACGCCTTGAATGGAATTGCGAAAGCGATCACCAGCCAAGCGGTCGATGTACATGACGGGCACGATGATCGTTGCGAGGATTTCCGCACCGTGAAGCACTTGAACGAGGATGGCGAGGGTGACCGATTCCATGGTTCCGAGGAGCAGGAGGCGCAGCGCCATCGTGGCGAGGCCGAGGATCATGATGCCCTTGAGACGAATCTTCGACCGAAGCCACCCGAGTGCCATGATCCAGAAGACCTCGATAACCGGACCGATGGCCCCGATGATGGCGATGTAGCGCTTCTCGACCTTGAGGTTCTCTTCGAGGTAAACGGGGAAAAAGGCATAGTAGACTGGCAGGGCAAAGGCGACGATGGCGAGGGCGGTGCAGAAGAGGCGGCCCTTTGGAGAGAAGAGTTCCCGAATCGCCGCCGTGGTGGGGATTCTTGATTTGGTCTTGCCGTTGCCCGCGATGGCAGACGCTGGAGGTGGTGGCAAAAAGAAGGCGCTGATGGCTCCGGTTAGCGAGAAGGCGACACACGCGGGCACAAACAGTTTTCCCATCGAGAAGTCCGCGAGGAGGACGAGAAAAACGAGGCTCGGGATGACGAATCCGACCGTTCC
Source organism: Verrucomicrobiota bacterium (assembly GCA_038745205.1). Lineage (GTDB taxonomy): Bacteria > Verrucomicrobiota > Verrucomicrobiia > Verrucomicrobiales > DEV007 > JBCCWV01. Next base: position 10,152 of record JBCDLR010000070.1, on the reverse strand, counting down.
CCATAGCCGGATTTGATGATAGGGAGGCATCGAGCCCCCGGCTTCAAGACGTTCGTGCCGCACGGAGAAATAGTAGCCGTCGAGGAGCGGAATAACGGGCATGTAAACGATGGAGTAGATCGTGTAGAGCAGCGTCGTGGACCAGATGGGGCCGGTGAACTGAAGCGTGCTGAAAAGCGCGGCGCTGGCAAAAAGCGAAAAGCCGAGAATGCGCCGGGAGTCAAAGCGGGTGTCTGCGAGGAGTGTGACGACCGCCGGGGAAAGGATGAGCCCCAGGCTGGCGAGAGAAAAGAGCTGGCCGACTTCGGCGTTGGAAAAACCTTTCTCGCCCTTGAGGAAAACAGCGAGGAGAGGCGCAATTCCGCCCAGGACCATGTAGGTCAGGGCGAACTGGAGTTTGATGCGAAGCACGCGGAACCAGTAGTCGGAATCAGCCGGAACGCTTTGAGTTTTTGCGAGTCTTGACGGAGGACGAGTCAGGCTTGAGTCTCCGAGACATGTTTCGTCTCTTTCGCTCGGCACAAATTGCTTCTGAAGATTCGCCCAAACTTGAGGAAGCAGACATTCTTGTGGGCGACGATGGGAAAATCGCGGGAGTAGGTAGCGGGCTCGCGGCGCCGGAGGGAGCGGATGTGGAAACGGTGGAATGCGACGGCAAGGTCGTTCTCCCGGGACTCTTTGACGTGCACGTGCACCTTCGGGAGCCGGGTCGACCAGACAAGGAGACCATCCAGAGCGGTAGCGAGGCCGCGATCAATGGTGGAGTGACCGGCATTGTCGCCATGCCGAACGTCAACCCGGCGCCGGACAATGGCGGTGCCGTGCGGTCGATTCTCGACATTGCGAAGAAGTCGTCCCGGATACCGGTATGGACGACCGGCTGCATCACGCGGAATCGGGAGGGCTCGGAAATGGCGGGTATCGCGGGAATGGTCAAGGCGGGGGTGGTCATGATCACCGACGATGGGGATCCGGTAGAGGATCCGTCCTTGCTTCGTGCGGCGATGGATTACGCGCGAGAGTTTAATCTGCCGGTGGCGTCCCATTGCGAGGTGAAGGCTCTTTCCAGGGACGGAGCGATGAACGAGGGAAAAGTCAGCTACGCCCTCGGGGTCCCGGGTATTCCGGCGATCAGCGAGGAGATTTGCCTCGATCGCGATATTCGGATCGGGCAGTACACCGGCTGCCACATCCACATACAGCACGTGACTTCAGCAAGGGGGATGGAAACCATCCGGCGATACAAGGAAGAGGGAGTCAAGGTGACGTGTGAGTTGGCGCCGCATCACCTCCTCTTCAATGAAGAGGACATCGGTAACTACGACACGCATTACAAGATGAATCCTCCATTGCGGACGGCAGAGGACAACGAATTGCTTCTGCAGGGACTTATTGACGGAGTCTTTGACGTCATCGCCACCGATCATGCCCCGCATACTGAGTTTGAGAAGCAACAACTCGATTTCGTGAATGCGCCTTTTGGAATCACGGGGCTGGAAACCGCCTTGCCCTCGCTTTATCACCACTATGTGAAGACGGGGAAATTCGGTTGGGATCTGATCGTGAAGAGATACTCGGCGGAACCGCGGAGGCTGCTCAAGATGGAGCCGGTGCGCATCGTCGAGGGCGAAACTGCGGAATTCGTCGTCTTTGACCCGAACCGGCAAAGCGTTTTCACGCGCGATTTCATGCGTTCCAAGAGTGGTAACACTCCGTTCATGGACAAGTCGCTCGACGGATTGGTGGAAACCGTGGTGCTCGGCGACAGCCTCCTGCTTTCTCGCGACTGAGGGGATTGGTTGCCGGGGCCGGGTCAGCGTACCCAGCCGACCTGCTCCATGCCGACGGCCTCCAATTGGAGCGTCTTGGCGGACTCCTTCCTCGGGACGAGTTTGAGAATGAACTGGCGTGATTTTTTCGAACGGAACTCGGCTTGAATCTCCTCGTCGATCAGACTGCCTTTCGCCGCATACACGTAAACGGGCTCATCGATATCGGCGTCCTTTGCGCGGAAACTGGACCACTTGTTCGCGGAATCGAAATCGTAGTTAAAGTAGTCACTCCGCTCGAGGGTGACCCGCATGGGCACCGGGGTAGAGTCCTTTGCGGTGACGAGTTCGGTCCAGGAGACCGGATTCTCCTTGGCGAAGGAATCCCAGTCGACGGCGAGCCCTCCGCGTTCGGACTCGAGAACCGCGACGAGATGCAACTCCCCCGATTCCATCTTTGCGATGTAGAGAAAAAAGGCGGCGTCGCCGTTGTGACCGATGCCTGCACTGTGCAATTCCGTGAATACTTCCGAGGTGTTGGGAGAGGATCCATAATACCTCTCAATCTTTTCAAGGGAGGCTTCCGGAAAGCGGGAAAGTCGAGCCTTTTCCTCGATCGTCGCAGCTTTAAGGAACCGGCGAGCGATGTCCTCGGTGTCGAGAGAGCCCGCTTCTTTAAGCGATTCGATCTTGGCCGTCTCGCGGACGACGGAGGTGGCTGCGGGAGCGTCCTGCGATCGCGGGGTCTGGCTAAGAGCAAAGGCGCCAAAAGTCAGCACGCCGCCTAACATAACGACGCTCAAAACGCCGATGACAGCCATCTTGGAATGTGGATTCGTCACCTCCTGCGGGACAGGCCCCGGTTCCTCGAGTCGAGAGGTGATCTTTGAGACAGGTGGCGGTCGGTCGTAGTGGGACAATGCGGCGGGGCTGCGGACCCCGCCGATGTCCCGAAGATTATTGGAATCCCGGACCGGTCTGACCGTTCGCGGTGAAGAGGGATTCGTCTTTTCGATCCTGGGCTCCTTTTCGGAAATGGCGACAAACAGCTCGCGGAGGCGGGATGCGAGATCCGGGTTCATCCCGGGTTCCTCGTAGGGCTCACTCTCTGTTTGGGGGGCTTCACCGGGGACGGGAACGTTGTCCGGATTCTTTTTCGGGAGGGGAGAACGCAATCCGACGTTCTCGAAATCCGAAGCACGCTCCAGTGCGCGCTCAGGCGTTCGAGGACGACGGGAGTTCCCTCCTTGATCCAGCCCAGACATAAGTGAAGAGAATCGCATCTCCCTTTGAGCCTGAAAGAAAGTGAATGTGACGTTTTCTTCAAGGAATTGTCACATTTCCCCGCTCGCTTCCCCGAGATAGCTTCCAAGTTTTTCCTTCAACTGGGTGCGCGCGCGAAACAGCAGACTCTTTACAGCGGGCAACGAGAGATTTAAAACTTTCCCGATCTCGTCATAGGGGACTTCTTCGAACCGGCGCATGATCACAGCAAGGCGCTGCTTTTCAGGAAGTGACTGGATGGCGGCGTCGATTGCGCCTTCCAATTCGGTTCGAAGGACATTCGCATCTGGCTCGGCATACGGATCATCGCTTGCCTGTATGTGCATCTCTTCTTCCCTTTCTTCCATGGAAACCTCCTGCCGTCGGCCTCGCTTTCGAGTTTCGTTGAAGACGAGATTTCGGGTAATTGTGAAGAGCCAAGTCGTGAATTTCGCTTTTGGCTCGTAGCGAGGAGCCGCTTTCCAGACGCGCAGGAAAACCTGCTGGGCAACGTCCTCGGCGTCGTGAGGTCGGCCGGTCATTTTGGCAATGGTGCCGATGACAGCGTGCTGGTGGCGCTCGACGATCGTTTCGAAGGCGTCAAAGTCGCCGCTTTTCACCCTCAGCATGAGGTCGATATCCAATTTCGCCTCCGCTTCAGGACCGCCATCTTGGGGCGCGTTCGCGGCGTCGGGGGCGGTATCCATGGACAGGTTTTCGGGCAATCCGTAGGCGACTGATAACAACATTCCTGACTGATGTAAACCCGGTGATGAAAAGGAAGTTGCGAGGGAAGTGATCCTGAATGACGGATAAGGCGTATTGTATCCTGACGAGGGTAATATGAACTCACTTCGCTTGCGATAGTGGTCTGTCGAAATCCATATCCAACTGCACACGCCCTCGTATGAACACTTTGACTCTAGAACGGCCGAATGCGGCCCGCCTTCAGGAAAATTTCTCAGTCGTCCAAATTGGAGATTCAGAGTCTCTCGAACTCCGGGGAGCAACCGCCCAAGTGCGTTTCCCTGGCACGGCAAAATATGGCATTTACTGCGACAGCTTTTTCCTCGACGGAAAAACTCCCTGGACGGTTTCGGACGATGCGGAGGTGCTTCCGCTAGCCTGCAGCGAAAGTGACCAGCTGGTCGTGAACTGGGAAGAGGTGTCTGAAGAGCCGTGGAAAAGCGAATTCTATCGATTGAAGGGGCTGATTGAAGATGGGCACTTGAACAAGGCCGTCCCCGTCATCTGCGAGACCGGGAAAGTTTTGAAAGGCGATCCCGCCCAAATGTTGATGAACCGGACTTCGTCTGGCTGCGGTCGTTTTTTCCTGCATGCTTCCCAAGAAACAGGGATGGTTGGCGTGACGCCGGAAAGACTGTTTTCGATCGAGGGCAATCAGCTCAAAACAGCGGCTCTGGCCGGGACGGCCCGGCGCGAGGACGCCGCGAGGCTGCTGACGAGTCCGAAGGAGATGAACGAGCACCGTTTTGTGACGGAGTTCATCGTTCAGGCATTGGAGCGGTATGGAGCCGTCGATTGCGGCTCGACAGGCATCCTGGAGGTTGGGGGCCTCGCGCATTTGTCGACGCCGATCACGCTGGCGTTTCGGGACCGCTACGACTGGCGGAGCGGGATCAACGAACTCATCTCGGCGCTCCATCCGACGCCGGCGGTGGGCGTGTCGCCACGCACGGAGGAAACGATGGCGGAACTACGCACCATGCGTAATGCGCTCGGTGTTCCCGCCGGATTTGGCGCGCCCGTAGGGTACTTGATGGAAGACAAGTGTGAGATCTTTGTCGCCATCCGCTGTCTTTTTTGGCGCGGAGATCGCGTTTTTCTTCCGGCAGGAGCTGGGATCGTCAGGGAGAGCACGGCAGAACGCGAGTTGGCGGAGCTCCGACTGAAGCGGGATGCGGTGAAACAGATCTTGGGGCTTCGCTAGGATTGTGTCCCACGCAGATCCAGCGGGGGAAGTCCTGCGTGAGTGCGCTTTGTCGGGCGTGAGCGAGTACGTCGTCTGCGCGGGAGCACGGAACGCGGCTATCGTTTTGCCCCTTTTGCAGCAAACGCAATACCCTGTCTACCATCACTTTGAGGAAAGGAGCGCAGGCTTTTTTGCCTTGGGAAGGGTGAAGCAGAAGAGGGAGCCGGTGGCCGTGGTGACGACCTCCGGAACGGCGGCGGCGGAACTGCTTCCGGCCATCATTGAAGCGCACTACGAGGGGGTTCCAGTCGTGGCAATCACGGCTGACCGCCCCGCTGCTTACCGCGGAACGGGTGCGCCGCAGGCGATCGAGCAAGTGGGGCTGTTCGGGGATTACGTGGAATCGTGTATTGATGTTAGAGAGGGTGTTGTACCGCAGGTTGCCGAGACATGGTCGCGTCGGGCCCCGCTTCACTGGAATGTGTGTTTGGAGGAGCCGACCGAGGAGTATTTGCCGGTGAGGTGGCCCGGAGAGGCGTCTGCGAAGGGGGGCGACAGGCCACGCCCCGACTTGTTCGGAAATCGAGTCCTCTCGGCCTTTTGTGCCGACGACGAAGGTTTGTTGGTCTTGGCGGGTCCCTTGGCGGCCGGTGATGTGGAAGAGGTGGAGGCGTTCCTTCGGAAGTTGGGGGCGCCAATTTTGGCCGAAGCGGCATCGAATCTTCGGGAGTTGGCGAGTTTGTCCGGACTCGTCCTTCAGGGAGGAGAGGGAGCGCTGAAACGCCTCAGGATTTCGAAGGTGCTTCGTCTTGGGGGCGTGCCCAGTTTCCGTTTTTGGCGTGATCTGGAGGGTCGAACAGAAATTGAAGTGATGTCGATTTTATCCGGCGGCTTCCCGGGCCTTGCGCGTGAGTCCGTTTGTCTGGCGCATGACTGGGACGACGATCCGTCGCCATCGTTTCCCGAAAGAAAAGCGGAGCCTTTCGACAACAGAGATGGAGGCCTGACAGAGATTTTGCGAAAGCATCGGAGGTCGGAACCTTCGATGCTCCGCCGACTTTCGGAGGTGATCCCACGCGGTGCTTCCATCTTTCTGGGGAACAGTCTTGCCATTCGGGAATGGAACCTGGCCGCCGCCTATGAATTTCGCCAATTCTCCTACCATGCGAATCGGGGCGCCAACGGCATTGACGGAATTGTGTCCTCCTTTCTCGGAGTGGCAGCCGGCGAGGCGGAGGCCTGGCTCATTTGCGGCGACCTGACGGCGCTTTACGATCTGGCCGGGCTGTGGATTGCCGACCAACTTCCACCCGGTCGACGCCGAATCGTGGTCATCAACAACAGGGGCGGGCGCATATTCGATCGTCTTCCGGCTTTCACCAAGGCTGCGGCGGCGGAAAGGGAGTTCATTGGGAACGATCACGTCCTGGATTTCACCGGCTGGGCGAATATGTGGGGATGGAAACACTTCGCGGTTGCGGACTCCGAAGGATTCGTGGACGCCGTCGATGATCCGCATCGCCACGTGTTGATCGAGGCGACACCGGACCCATCGCAAACGGAGGAATTCTGGAAGGAATGGGAGGCGAGACAATGACCCGGGCGCTCCATGGCATGCTTGGTCGACCCGGGGACTGGGATTCCCTGCCGGAATTGGAACTTCACGCGGTGGATCTTTTCGAGGTCGATCCGAAGCCGATGCCGGAATGGGGTAAGCAATTCTCCCGGATAGAAGGGAATGAGAGTGCTTCGCGTGTTCTCCTTGGGTATTCAATGGGTGGGCGACTTGCTCTCCATGCGTTGCTCACCGATCCGGGACGCTGGAGATCGGCCATCATCGTGTCCGCGCATCCGGGATTGCGCCACGCTGCCGACCGCGAGATTCGACTTCGGAACGATCAGGAGTGGGCGAGAAAAGTTCGGACGCAGGAGTGGGAGGCTTTTCTCGAGGAATGGAACGCCCAGCCGGTCTTCGGTGGTGCCGATTTGATGGGTTCCACCGCCCCGGGGGCAACCCGTCGCGAGCGTATGGCGCTGGCCTTTGAGCGTTGGTCTCTGGGAAGGCAGGAAGACCTGCGAGGACAATTCCGTCGTATCGATTTTCCGGTCCTCTGGGTAACCGGGGAACGTGACTCGAAATTCTGCGAACTTGCGAGCGAAGCTGTAGCCGGTTTTCCGCTCTTTCGGCATGAGGTGGTCGGAAATGCCGGTCATCGCGTGCCCTGGGAAAGACCGGAGGAATTTCAATCAATCGTCCTCGCGTTTCTCCGGGAATGCGGCATCGAGTAACCATACATCAAGACCATGTGGAAAAACGCCTACGAATTCACTGATATCCGATACGAAAAGTCCGAAGACGGCGCGATCGCGAGGATCACGATCAACCGTCCGGAAGTGCGCAATGCCTTTCGACCGCAAACGGTCAAAGAGATGCTGGTCGCTTTTGATCTTGCCCACGAGGACGCCGAAGTGGGGGTGGTCTTGTTGACGGGCGAGGGTGAGAAGGCGTTTTGTTCGGGTGGTGACCAGAAAGTGCGGGACCATGCGGGTTACGTCGGCGATGACGGCGTGCCGCGGTTGAACATTCTTGATGTGCAACGCAAGATCCGCACGATCCCGAAGCCGGTGATTGCGGTGATTGCGGGATATGCCATTGGCGGTGGGCATGTCCTGCATGTCGTGTGCGACCTTTCCATCGCCGCGGACAATGCGAGGTTCGGCCAGACGGGGCCGAAGGTGGGATCGTTTGATGGCGGCCTTGGTTCAAGCTATCTCGCCCGCATCGTCGGTCAGAAGAAGGCGCGAGAAATCTGGTATCTTTGCCGGCAGTACGATGCAGAGGAGGCTTTGAAAATGGGTCTGGTCAATACCGTGGTGCCCCTGGAAGAGCTCGAAGCTGAAGCCGTGAAATGGGCGCGTGAGATCCTGCAACACTCCCCGCTGGCCTTGCGGTGCCTGAAGGCTGCCCTCAACGCGGACTGTGACGGTCAGATGGGATTGCTGGATCTGGCCGGAAACTCGACGCTGCTCTATTACATGTCTGAAGAGGCAAAGGAAGGGAAGAACGCCTTTGTTGAGAAGCGCAAACCGGACTTCAGCAAGTTCCCGCGCGTGCCGTGAGTGGCAGGTCGATCGAGATCGAGTCCGGAAGCTGGCGGGCATGGATTCTCGCGACTCGTCCGAAAACCCTTCCGGCTGCCATCGTGCCGGTGTGGGCAGGCGCGGTCCTTTCGTTTCGGTTGTCCGGAGCGATCGACTGGTTCCTGCTCACCTTCACGGTTTTGTCAGCGCTTTCCATCCAGATCGCGACGAATTTTTTCAACGATGTCATCGACTTCCGCAAGGGCACCGATACCGCGAAGCGGGTGGGGCCCACTCGCGCCGCGGCTTCGGGACTCATTCATGAGAAGGCGATGATGCTTGGCGGGATTACCATGCTTTTCATCGCTGTTGCCCTTGGCACGCCCTTGGTCGCGGCGGGCGGATGGCCGATCCTTTTGATCGGGGTCGTTTCCCTCTTCCTTTCCTACGGTTACACGGGAGGGCCGTTCCCGCTGGCTTACCGGGGGATGGGGGAGGCGTTTGTCGTGGTGTTTTTCGGACTCATTGCGGTCGGTGGCTCCGTGCTCGTGCAGACAGGACACTGGCCGTGGTCTTCGGTTCTGCTTGGACTGCAGGTCGGCCTCTACTCGACGGTTTTGATCGCTGTCAATAATCTCCGTGATGTGGAGGAGGATCGTGCGTCGGGGAAGAAGACGTTGGCGGTGAAGCTTGGAGCCATCTTTGCAAAATGGGAGATCGCCGCCTTCTGCTTGCTTCCGCTTCTCATGGGAGTGCTTTGGATTCCACTTGAGGGTTGGCTGGGGGCGCTACTGTTTCCCCTGTTGTTGCTACCGCTCTCGTTGCTCCTCACCTACCGGGTGGCTTCGACGCCGCCGAGCGAGAAGTACAACAAGTTCCTCGCGATGGGTGCCTTGCAACTGATCGGATTTGTCATCTTCTTCACCATAGCCCTCGTCGATGTTCGTGGTATTGCTGCGGCCGGCCTTCCATGAAGGGATCCAGTCGCAATGGAAGGGGCGGAGATTTCCCCTTACCATGGACGTCATCCGAACTTCAACTGCCACCCTGCAAAGTCGTCCCGTTTCCACTTTTTGAGCTTCTCGGGATCGTCGTCGATCTGCTTCATGAACTTGTCTCCGGCGACACGGGCAAAGGAGTCGATATCCAGTTCAAAGACGCGAAGGCCCATGTACCACAGGTGATCAAGCTTGCTCACTTCTTCCTCGCCGAAGGCCTCGCTGAGGTGACCGCGGAGAAGTCCGGCTTCTCGACGACCGAGGAAAAGGTGGGTTGGCTTGCGATCGGCAGCGCATCGGGCGTCGATAAGGCGCCTCAGTTGAGAAGTGTCCCAGGAGTCATCGAGGACGAGGTCGCGGGGAATTGACTCTTCTTGAGTTTCGGATTCAGCCATGAACGCCGTTAACGCCGAACGGTGACGAGGCAAAGGGGAATTAGATTTAAAATCTCGGCTCTAGAAGTCGAGATCCCCGAGGTCCGAACTCTCGCTGGACGCGGTCGCGGGCGCACCGGGCAGGATGTCGTCCACGGTCCGCTCGATGCCTTCGCCGGCAAAGGAACTATTCGGATACATCTGCTTGGCCTTGAGAAACCACGCCAAGCTGGATCCCACCTGGCCATCCTTCTCGAGTTGCTCCGCCTTGTTCAGCGTTTTGACGAACTCCGCGACTTGTGTGGTGAGCCGGTTGTTGGCCTTGGAAAGTTTTCCATCCTCACCGTAGTCGCGTTCAAGAATGCGCACGAGTTCCCAAGCCCCGAAAGGATTTCCGGATTGCTCGAGCGAACCGGCCTGCTGGAGGCCGGTGTCGATCTTCAGGACGCCTTCGACGACGTCCTTCAGCTGCTTTCTACGGCCTGCATCTTCGCTTACCGCAGCCCCGTAGCGGATCTGATCCTCGAAGATCTGGCGATGATTTTTCTGGCTGATGAGCCGGTCGAAGTCATTGACGGCCTGGATTTGCGTGTCCGTGACGCTGCCGACGGTCGTTGAAAGCTCGTCGATGTTCGGATTTTGCGGCCAAGTTTCGATCGCGACCTGAAGTTCCTTCTGGTAGGCGTCCATGTCCCCGGCCTGGGCGGCGAGCTTTGCCTTTGCGATGTGGGCGT
>JBCDLR010000069.1:0-13979 GCA_038745205.1 Verrucomicrobiota bacterium | reverse complement strand
GCCGCAGGCCGCTCCTCTTCCCGGAGAACTTTCCCCAGCCCGCCACGCATCCGCTCATGCATCCTGCGCGCGAAGGACGTCCGCCTCCGGCGGGGAGGACTTGATCGTTCCCGGCAAGATGCCGGAAACAGGCACGCTGGAAGCATGCGCTTCCCGGTCCCTTTTCTCCTTCTCCGCTTTTTTCTAACACTGAGACACAAAACTCACAGAGATGAGTTATCCATGAAACAAATAGTTCCCTCGGTGTCCTCCGTGCCTCTGTGCGAGCCCCATTTAACCCTCCGAAGACCTATCCCCCACACCCACCACCTCACTCACCCGCTCGATCTCCACCGCTTTCCCTGTCGTGATCTCCACATCGATCACCGCCCCACAGAGCCTAACATCCCCACCAGCCACCGGCATACGCTGTGGCGTGCTGAGTCTTGCGCGGTCGATGATCGGGCCCGGCTCGCGGCCGAGGATGGAGACGACGGGGCCGCACATGCCACCGTCGCAGAGGAAGGCGGTGCCGTTTTCGAAGATCTGCTCATCGGCGGTTTGCACGTGGGTGTGGGTGCCGACGATGGCCGAGATTTGTCCGTCCATGAGGCGACCCATCGTGATCTTTTCGCTCGTCGTCTCGGCATGGAAGTCGAGGAAGATGACTTGGGGTGGGTTGTCCGACGCCTTGAGCCGTGCGACCTCAGCCTCGACGGCGAGGAAGGGATTTTCCAAGGGCGGATTCATGAACGTCCGGCCCTGCGCGTTGAGCACGGCGACCCGCGCCTTCGTCGCATCGAGGACGACGCTCCCCTGGCCCGGTGTATCGGGCGGGTAGTTCATCGGTCGGAGGAGCCGGGGTTCAGTCTCGAAGAACGGGATGATTTCCTTTTGATCCCAGATGTGGTCGCCGGTCGTGATGACGGCCGCACCGGCGCGGAGCAGGGCGATGGCGATCTTTGGCGTGATCCCGCGGCCGCCGGCGGTGTTCTCGCCGTTGACGATGATGAAGTCGATGTGCCGCTCAGTCCGGATACGCTCCAGGTTGTCGATGACGGCCGTGCGCCCCGGCTCGCCGACGATGTCGCCGAGGAAGAGGAGGCGGATGATTTCTGGAGGGGGCGCTTCGATGATGCGTGAAGGGAACGGCGTCGGGCGACGGCGTCAAGCGGCATCGGTGCGGGAAACGGCAGCCGTCAAGAAACTCGTCAAATCTGAAACATTTTCGCGCCCTTCCGCGTATTTCGCGGTTTTGTAGAGCCTCTCTCCCAAGTGCCCACCTCCAAAAATCAGATTCTCGCCATGCTCCTTGCTGTCATTGTTGGTGCGGCAATGGTCGGCGCGTTCCTCCTCGTCGACGACCAGAAGCACCGTCGGGTATACCTTGAGGAAAAGCGCGAGTTCCTCGAACCGCCGAAGCTCGCCCCCGAGCAGTTCACCTTGCGCCCTCGTTTCGGAACACTCGGAGACGCGCCGGATTGGTCGAAACTCGCGACTTTCCACGAAACGATCACACGCGAGCGATTCGAGCGCGAATTGATCCAAGTCTACAGCGAGGGAGACGCATGGAAATCCGTGATCGAGTTTGACGATACCACGGCGCGCATCGAAACGACGGATGGTACGTTCAAGCTTCGCTTTGCCGGAAACGAACCGACGACCAAGCCACCTCGGTACTGGAGGAGCGCGTCCGAGATGCCACCATCCTCCGATCCGAGGCAACGCCCGCTCGAGGGCGTACGCATCGCCATCGATCCCGGCCACATCGGCGGCGAATGGGCTCGGATGGAGGAGCGCTGGTATCAAATCGGCGACGGTATTGAAGTAAAGGAGGGCGAACTGGTCCTGCAGACTGCCGGCCAGCTTCTGTTCGCGCTCCGGGAAGGGGGGGCGGAAGTGCAGCTCATCCGTTCCAAGCTGGAACCCGTCACGACCCATCGCCCCGCCGATTTCGAGGAACTCGCGACCGCCACACTGCTCGCGCGCGGCCAAGTGGCGGCTCCAGGTGATGACGGTCCGGACGAGGCGACGCAAAAACGCATCACGCGCGAAGCCGAGCGCCTCTTCTACCGCGCGGCCGAAATCCGTCAGCGGGCCACTATTCTCAATGAGCGGCTGCAACCTGACCTCGTTGTCTGCCTCCACTTCAACGCCGAAGCCTGGGGCAATCCCAACAAACCCGCCTTTGTTCCTCGCAACCACCTGCACTTCCTCATCAACGGCACCTACAGCGCCGGCGAATTGCGCCTCCACGACCAGCGTTACGAGATGCTCCTCCGGCTCCTGCAGGGCATCCACGACGAGGAACTGGCAGTCAACTTGAGCGTGGCCGACGCCCTCGCGGGGGAAACGGGCCTCGCTCCCTTCAAGTACCGGACGCCCAATGCCAAGCTCGTCAGCGACAACCCCTACATCTACGCCCGCAACCTCCTCGCCAACCGCCTCTACCAGTGCCCCGTCATCTTTTGCGAACCATTCGTCATGAACAATCGCGAGGTCTACGACCGCATTGCGCTCGGCGATTACGAAGGCCGGCGGACCATCAACGGCGAAGAGCGCCTGAGCATCTTCAAGGAGTACGCCCTCGGCGTTTACCGCGGTCTGGCAAGGTATTACCGGGAGCGACGATGATCCGTTTCCGTCTCGACCTTCGGCTTGATTTCGGACGTAATGTTTTTTGAGAAAATGCCTCAGAGTCCTCTTCCATTGATTCACGCCCTTCGTTCCGCCGCTGACCGCCTTGCCGCCGGGGCACGCTACGAATGGGGCCATCTCGCCCGCTGCAATTGCGGTCATCTCATTCAAAGCCTTACGGGGATGGACAGCCGGGAGATATCCTGCGCAGTGGATCACGAACTCGAGGAATGGAGCGAACACGCGAAGGCTTATTGTCCCCAGTCCGGACGGGCCGTGGACGAAGTATTTGAAACTCTCGGCAAGGTCGGATTTGGACGCGAGGACGTCATCCACCTGGAGAACCTCTCCGATCGCCGCGTGCTCGGCCGCCTCGGCGGGAACGTCCACCTGCGCAGGAATTCCCGCGAGGACGTCATCCGCTACATGCGGGCGATGGCGGACATGCTGGAGGACGAGGCCTCCCACGGCGTGATCAAATCAAAAAACGTCTCATCCCGCGTCATTCCTTCTCTCCTTGCCGGCGCCATTCCCGGCTAGTCACGCCGAATCCACAGCATCATCTCGCCGAACTGGCGGAGCCACTCGCGGAGAAAGTCGCCGAGGGCCAATCGGGGTTCCGCAACGACTAACAAGACCGCCAACACCAGGACGTTGATCAAGACGATCAACACCAGCGAAAAAAACGTCCCGTTAAGCTGAAGGTCCGGCTGGTTTTTCCCGATCATCCAAGCGGTGAAAGTGAGGTGAAAAGCCCACGTCAGCCCCACCGTGGCATAGAGCACCCAGGACCAGCTGAAACCGGCGCCGCCCCAGAACCAAACGCCCTCGTGGTAGGCAGAGACGTCGACGAAGACGCCAGCCACCCCGTAAATCAGAAGCGCGAAAACGCTGTAGATCGGCACGAAATACGGCGAGAGCGCGATCCAGATGTTGTTCCGGTCGGTCACGACGTGGCCACCGTCGCGGGTCACCGAAAACTCCTCAATGCGGCCCCCGGAAAGAACGGCGAAAAGGGCGTGGGTGAATTCGTGGCCGAACACATAGACTCGGGTCGGCCGCGGAAGGAGGTAAAACGCCATCATCCAGACGAAGAAACCAATCCCGAAGAACCAAACCGGCGCCGATCCGAGAAAGCCTGCCTCACTGGTCACCCGGTGAAACGAAATGATGAATGTCCGCAGGGTGACGTAGCAAACCGGAAGGAGGAACAAACCGACAATGCCGTAAATCCACGTGACCGGAATCGAAATCGCCCCATCCGCTTCATCCTCCACCGTGGCCACCGCCCGGTGTTTCGTCTTTATGGTTCTATTCTTCGAGGAAGACTTTGGCACGACTCGCGGACCCCAGCACAGGTTTTGGTTTCTCACACAAAGGCACAGAGAGCACAGAGTCTCTTCAGAGAACTGGTCCAGACAAACCCAGCACGAAGAAAAGAAATATAAATCTCCTCTGTGCTCTCCGTGCCTTTGTGCGAGACCCTTCTTATTGAGCCCGGCCGAGATACTTCCCCGTGTTCGGATCGACGCGGATCTTCTCGCCCTGTTCGACGAAGAGCGGGACCTGCACGATGACGCCGGTTTCGAGGGTCGCGGGCTTCGTGGGGTTGTTGGCGGTGTCGCCCTTGATGCCTTCGGACGACTCCGTGATCGTTAATTCCACGGAAGAGGGTAACTCAAGGCTCGCGGGACTTCCATCGACGAAGAGCACATCAACGGCCATGTTTTCCGTCAGCCAGTCCTTGGCCTCACCGACGAAATCGACGGAGAGGTCCGTCTGGTCGTAAGTGTTAGGGTCGATGAACGAGTACATCGATCCGTCGTTGTAGCTGTATTCGAGCTTCTGGCGTTCGGTTGGGACCACCTCCACCTTGTCGCTGGAGGCAAAGCGGATGGACTTCGTCTTCCCCGTGTCGAGCGATCGGATGTGCGCCATGATGAGGGCGTTGCCCTTGCCGGGGGTGCGGTGGTCGAGATCCTGGACGATGCCGAGATCATTTTGCACGCGGATACAATTGCCCCGCTTGAGGTTGGTTGCGACGACGGATGCCATAGGGCGCAAAGCCTAGACGGAATCACAAAATCCGCAACCGGCTGAGATCCTGCGTGTCGACGAGACCCACCGGCCTTCCGGCGGCATCGACGACAACCACGTCATCGACGCGCTTCGCCCCGACGATTTGCAGGATTTCTGCCGCGAGCTGGGATTCCCCTACCGTCACTGGATCCGCGGTCATAAAGGCGGAAACCGGTTGGGCACCAACGGCCTGGTCCTTTTGAAAGGCCCGCACAAAGTCGCCATGGGTGAAGATTCCGGCCAATTTTCCGTCCACGTCGGCGATGACCGCCGCGCCCGATTTCGCCGCCGTCATTTTCTCCAGCGCCACACTCACCGAAACATCGTGCGAGACGACTGCGAGTTGATCTCCTTGCCGCATGATGTCGGAAACCTTCGTCAAGAGCACACGTCCCAGCGAGCCACCGGGATGAAGGCTCGCAAAATCCTCTTCGTTGAATCCACGTGACTCTAACAAAACCATAGCCAGGGCATCGCCGAGGACAAGCATGACGGTGGTGCTCGACGTGGGTGCAAGGTTCATCGGGCAAGCTTCCCGCTCAACGCTCGCGTCGAGGACAATATCGGCATTGCGCGCCAGCGTGGACTCCGGTTCGCCGGAGATGGCGACGACCTGCACGTCCTTTCGCCGCACGTGGGGGAGGAGATTCAGAAGTTCCGACGTCTCGCCGCTGTAGCTCAAGGCGAGAACAACGTCGCCGTCCTGCACGATGCCGAGGTCGCCATGAAGCGCATTCTGCGAATTCAGGACGACGGAGGTCGCCCCCGTGCTGTTGAAGGTGGCCGCGATTTTGTGCCCGATGTTGTAGCTCTTACCGACGCCGACGACGACGACTTTCCGACCCGCATCCTGCGCGGTCTTGATCGCGGCGATCGCCGCCGAAAACTCGGTGCCGACACGGTCGGTGAGGCGTTGCAACTCATTGATTTCCAGCTCAATGACGCGTCGGGCAGAGTCGGCAATATTCACAAATTCAGGGATTCAAGGATCGACGGCAGAAGTTCGGGATCACCATCGAGGGCGTCAAAATACGACGCATATCGCGGCTGCCAACCGATAGACCGAAGCTTTCCGTTCAACACCCGTTTGTCACTCCAGCCCCGGGGACGTTCGAAATCCGGGGTCTTCACGGGCGGAATCGCCCTTTCAAATCGCTCGCAGAATCTCGAGTAAATCTCCCGTTGGCGCAGGGGGTGGTTGTCGGCAACGTTGAAAACACCATCCGCCGCCTGATCTAACATGGTGACAATTCCGCCTGCCGCGTCACCCCGATGGATCTGGTTCACCCAGCGTCCGTCCGCATCGCTGTCCTCTCCGTCGATGACGGAATCCCCTTCGAGAAATCGTTTCAAGAGGAAGGACCGGCCCGGACCGTAGATCCCGGCCAGTCGCGCAACGGCCCCTCCGGCTTCGAGGGCGATGGACTCCGCCTCCAGCAGGATGCGGCTCGTGGTTGTATCCGGTTCGGTCAGGGACTCCTCGTCCACTTCGCCGCCATCCTTCTGCCCGTAAACGCTGCTGCTGCTGACAAAGACGAGGTGGGCTCCAGGAAAGCCCTGCAGCAGGTTGCGGCATCCATCGACATAGACGGCCCGGTACTTGGCCTCGCGGTCGCCGCCCCGTCCCGAGCTGGCGCAGTGCACGACGGCATCCATCCTGCCGACGCGGTCCGCGAGCGCCTTCACCGCGCCCGCGTCGGAGAGGTCCGCCGCCTCGACGGCAAAACCGCTCTTTTCCTCCAACGCCTTCGCCGAATCCGGAGAACGCACCATTCCGGTGACCTCTCCAGCGCGGTCATGCAGGCGTTGGGCGACTATTTCGCCAACGAACCCACAACCGGCGACGAGGCACCTCACTGGACTTTTCCCCGTCCGAATTACTCGGACTTCGGCGCTTCCTCCGCAGGCTTCACCTCCACCGGAGGCGTGGTCGCCGTGATCGTTTCGCCAGTCTTCAGATCGATGCCCACCGGGGGCGTCGTCGCGGTGACGGGCTTCTCGATGTCGACGAGTTCGAGTTCAAAAACGAGGACCGAATTCGGTTCAATCACGTTTCCACGTTGACGAGCGCCATAGGCCAGGTCCGAGGGGATATGCAGCTTCCACTTCGAGCCCACCGGCATGAGCTGAAGAGCTTCGGTCCATCCGGCAATGACGCCACCGACGGGGAAGGTGCGCGGCAATCCGCGGGAATCGTCGAAGACGCTTCCATCGATCAGCTCGCCCTTGTAGATCGCCTTCACCTTGTCCTTCATCGTCGGAATGGCTCCCTCGCCCTTGATGATGATTTCATACTGCAATCCGCTGGCGGTCGTCACGACGCCCTCACGCTTGCCATTTTCCTCGAGATACTTTTTCCCCTTCTCGATGTTCGCCGCCGCCATTTCCTCCTGCTTCTTCTGCTGCTCAGCCTGCATCTCGCGATTCAAGGCCGTCAGAACCTCCTGCACCTCATCCTGCTTCATTTTCGGCTCCGCGCCGCTGAGGACGTCTTTGATTCCCTCGATGACCTTGTCGACATTGATGTCGCCGAAATTTGCCTTGAAGTTGTTCCCGATATTGAGGCCAATCGCGTAGGCCGCTTTGTCGCGATCAACAGGGGCTGGTTCGGCAGCATCTCCCTCCTGGGCGAAAGAAACGGCGATCAGGGTGACGGACGCAAAAAGCGTGGCGATGATGTTTTTCATGGTCGTAATAAGAAGTAGTAGCTTTTGGGGGGCCCATCCTAAGCGTTTTTCCCCAGATTGCGATTCGGGATTCCGCCGCTCACCCGTATACCTTGAAAATGCAAAAATTTTGCGTTTATTTTTCCTCTCTGAAAGCGATTCGAGTCCTTGTTCTGGCCTTCTTGGGCGCAATGCTGACGGTTTCCTGCGATACACAGGATTCCTCTGTTTCCGCGGACGAGGGGTCGAAGGAAGAGAAGCCTCTCCTCTTTGCCAGCCTTTCCCCTGTCGGTGGTGTTCTCGAAAAGCTCACCGGTGACTTTGCCGACGTCCGGGTATTCGTTGGCGAAGGACAGGACCCGCACGAGTTCACACCGACGACCGGCCAACTCGCGGAACTCGGGAGCGCGAAAGCCATTTTCCTTTCCGGGATGCCCTTTGAAGAGCCCCTCGGGGAACGCCTGAAGGAGTCAGGAGCAGACATCCGCGTCATCGACCTGTCCGGGGGAGAGGGACACGGAAGTCATGAAGAAGAGGACGGCGAGGCGCACGAGCACTCCTCCGGCTGCGTGCATTCCCACTTGTGGCTCTCCCCGCTCGATCTTTACGCCATGGTCGAAACAGCGAAAGGCCAACTCCTTGAGATGTTTCCCGACAAAAAGGACGAACTCGCGGCCAACATCGATGGCTACCTCTCCGAACTGGAGACCCTTCACCTGGAAATCGGCACCGCCATGAAGCCACTCGAAGGGAAATCCTTTTACACCTATCATGCCGCGTTTGATGCCTTTGCCTGCGCCTACGACCTCGATGAGCGGGCGGTGGAAGTGGAAGGAAAAACCCCGACCCCGACGGAATTGGCGACTTTCCTCAAGGACGCAAGAGACACGGGGGCCCGCGCTCTCATTGTTCAGCCTCAATTTGATACCAAGAGCGCTGTCGATGTCGCCAAGGAGCTGCAACTCGACACCGTCTCCATCGATCCCATGGCGAAAGATGCGGTCGAGAACATCCGGAAGGTTGCGGAAGCGATCAAATGGTCGCTTGGTGGTTAGCAGTTTCATGGCCGCCGCCATTATTGAGTTCGACAACGTCACATTCGCCTACAAGGGGGGCCGCCCGGTCATCGACCGCGCCTCCTTTTCCATTTCCGAGCGCGATCAAATTGCCATCATCGGCCCGAACGCCGGTGGAAAAACGACCTTGGTCAAGCTCATCCTCGGCCTCCTGACGCCGCAACAAGGATCGATCCGCGTCTTTGGAGAATCTCCCGCCGAAACCCGTCATCGCGTCGGCTATGTTGCACAGCATTTGCACTTTGATTCCAAGTTTCCCCTCCTCGCCCGTGACGTCGTTCTCATGGGCCGGCTCAAGCAGTGGGATTTCGGCCTGACCTCAAGGAAGGACCGCGAGGCGGCAGGGACGGCCTTGGAACAAGTCAGTCTCGGCGACTGCGCAAAACGGCCCTTCGCCGAACTGTCCGGGGGACAACGCCAGCGTGTCCTCATCGCGCGTGCCCTCGTCAGCCGGCCGGAAATGCTCCTGCTCGACGAACCCATGGCCAACGTCGACCACACGGTGGAAGCCGAGTTCCGCCAGCTGCTCACCACCCTCGCGAAGGACATGCTCGTCCTCGTCGTCTCCCACGACATCGGCTTCGTGCACCGCGAAGTCCGCCACGTGGTCTGCGTGAACCGGGAAGTGCACCTCCATCCCACCACCGCCCTCGATGGCGGCATCCTCGCCGACCTCTTCGGCAAGAACCTTCGCGTCGTCCGCCACGACCACGACTGCCCCGACGGAGAACATATCCATCATGATGGAACTCCGCGCATGCAGCCCCATGACAACCCTTGAGATCCTCAACTCCCCGTTCGTCCGCAACGCGCTCATCGCGGCGCTGATTGCATGCCCCCTCCTCGGCGTCGCCGGTACATACGTGGTGATGAAACGCATCAGTTACATCGCCGGAGCGGTGGCGCACAGCGCGCTCGGCGGGATCGGCGCGTGCCTGTATGCCCGGGAGGTGCTCGGGTGGGCCTGGGCGGATCCGATGATTGGGGCCATTGCTGTTGCCATCCTCTCCGCGCTCGTCATCGGGCTCGTCACCCTTGGCGGCGGCGAACGCGAAGACACCGTCATCGGTGCCATTTGGGCCGTGGGCATGGCAGCGGGCATTCTCTTCATCAAGGAAATTCCCGGGCAGGTTCAGCTCAACAGCTGGCTTTTCGGAAACCTGAGCGTCGTTACCCCGCGCGACGTCACTCTCGTTGGAACGGCGACGGCTTTGACGGGGCTGATCTGTTTCCTCTTCCACCGCCAGTTCGCGGCGGTCTGTTTCGATGACGAGTTCGTGCGCGTGCGGGGCGTGAGTGTGACCTTCTTCTACCTGCTCCTGCTCTGTCTTGTCGCGGTCACCGTCGTCCTTCTCGTGCGCGTCGTCGGCGTGATTCTCGTCATCGCCCTGCTCACCCTGCCCGCGGCGGCCGCCGCCACCTGGGCGCGTTCACTGCCCATGGTCATGGGTGCCGCGACCTTACTCTGCGTGATCGCGGTGGTCGGCGGATTTCTCATTTCGGTGCAGGCCAACCTCGTGACAGGGCCGGTGATCATCCTTCTCGTCGCTGTCCTCTATCTCGCGGCCGTGGCCCTGCGCAAGGGAAAGCCGGCGACCCGCTCGGCAGACGGTTAGACTGGTTCTCCCCGGGGGGAGGAATTCCCCTTTGCCAAGTCGGCAATTTCCCGTTCTAATCTCCGAACTCGCCTCTCCCCAACCTGCCAGCTTCACTTTGCCACTCCATGCCTGCTCATCTCGTTTCCCCCGATGAAGACATTCGCTTGAAGGACTTTGACCCCGGAGACACCGGGAAGTACAGCGACAAGCAGGACGCCATCGATGATCTCGAACGAATGCGGGTCGATGTTCGGCAGCTTTGTGCCGTCCTGCGCGCCGAGGAAAAACACAAGGTGCTCATCGTCCTGCAAGGGCTCGATGCTGCCGGGAAGGACGGGACGGTGCGGCATGTGTTCTACGGCGTGACGCACTTCGGCATCCGTGTCGTCCCCTTTGAAAAACCGACGAAAGTCGAACTCGCCCACGACTACCTCTGGCGCATTCACAAGGAGATGCCGCGTTCGGGCGAACTTGTCGTTTTCAACCGCAGCCACTACGAGGACGTGCTCGCCGTACGCGTGCGCGAACTCAGGCCGAAGTCCGTCTGGCGCAAACGCTACGAGCACATCAACGAATTCGAGCACATGCTCGCCGATGAGGGCACCACCATCCTCAAGTTCTTCCTCCACATCAGCAAGGAGGAGCAGAAGGAACGGCTCCAGGCCCGTCTCGACGAGCCTCACAAGCACTGGAAGTACAACCCCGCCGACCTCGAGGATCGTGCCCACTGGAATGACTACATGGATGCCTTCGAAGACGTCCTCAACAAGACCAGCCACAAGCACGCCCCCTGGTACATTGTCCCATCCGACCGCAAGTGGTACCGCAATCTCTGCATCGCAGAAACCGTCATCGACCGAATGAAAAAACTGAGGATGGAGTGGCCGACCCTCGACTTCGATCCCGGTTCGGTGAAGATCGACTAGGAAGCGGGCAATCTGCGTCGAAAAGCAACCACGCAGGGACGCGCATCCCTATTGGTGAATTCTCTCTTCGCAGTCTTTGACCTTTTTTCGTGATTTTGCTGAGCCGCTCGCGTTGCAGACCTGTTTCCCGATCTATCCCGCGGCTGCCGCCAGAGCCTGGTCGAGGTCGCCCTTGATGTCATCGATGTGCTCGATGCCCACGCTGAGCCGCACGAGCTCCGGCGTGATCCCGGCGTCGCGCTGTTGCTCTTCATTGAGCTGCGAATGGGTGGTCGTCGCCGGGTGAATGGCGAGTGACTTCGCGTCTCCGACGTTGGCGAGGTGACTGAAGAGCTGGAGGGACTCGATGAACTTCTTGCCGGCATCGGCACCACCCCTGATGCCGAAAACAACCATCGAGCCACCCTTGCCACCGAGATACTTCTGGTTCTTTTCAAACTCGGCATCCGAAGCGAGGCCGGGGTAGCGCACCCATTCGACCGCATCGTGCCCCAACAAATACTCCGCCACCTTGTTCGCATTCGTGCAGTGCTTCTCCATGCGCAGCGGGAGTGTTTCAATGCCCTGCAGGAAGATCCAAGCGTTGTCGGGAGAAATGCAGGAACCCAAATTCCGCAACGGCACCGTGCGCATGCGGAGGATGAAGGCCAGCGGGGCGAGCGGCTCGGGGAGATCATGACCCCAGCGCAACCCATGGTAGGAGGTATCCGGCCGGTCATAGAGCGGGTGCTTGCCCGCCGCCCAATTGAATCGTCCGCTGTCGACAACGACACCGCCGATGCCCGTGCCATGACCGCCGAACCATTTCGTCAGCGAATGCACGACGATGTCGGCGCCATAGTCGAGAGGTTTTGTCAGGGCCGGCGTGCTGAAGGTGGCATCGACAATCAGCGGCACGCCCTTGTCGTGTGCCGCGTTCGCGATGGCCTCAAGGTCGGCGACCTCGAGCGCGGGATTGGAAACGGTTTCGCAGAAAAACGCCCGCGTTTTATCATCGGCAGCGTTCGCAAAGTTCTGCGAGTCCTGCGAATCGACGAAACGCACCTCAATCCCCAGCGCGGGCAGGATGTCATTGAACTGCGTGTAGGTTCCGCCGTAAATGTTCCGCGCGGAGATGATGTTGTCGCCGGCCTCGGCGAGATTGATGATCGAGTTGAAAACCCCCGCCGTCCCAGAAGACATCCCGAGCCCGGCGGGTTCGGGCGCGCCTTCCAGCAATGCGACACGTTTCTCGAGCACATCCGTCGTCGGATTCATGATGCGTGAGTAAATGTTGCCCAGCTCCTTCAACGCAAAGAGATTCGCCGCGTGTTCCGTGGAGTCGAAGACATAGGAGGTCGTCCGGTGGACGGGGACGGCGCGCGCGTTCGTGGAGGGGTCCGGCGTTTGGCCGCCGTGGAGGCAAAGGGTATCGAGCTTCATGAAGTGAGAATGCCGGGGTCGTGCCCGGAATCAAGGAATTCCCGCTTTGGCCCATGCGGAACCCGCCTAGGTTCGCTTCGGCGCTCCATGAAGACCGAAAGGGAAAAGATGCTTGCCGGCGAACTCTACAACGCGCTGGATCCCGCGCTCGTGGAGGAGCGGGCGCGTTGCCATGCCTTGTGTGCGTCATACAATACGACAAGCGACCTCGGTTCGTCCGAACGCAGAGAGCTGCTCCGCGAGATACTTGGACGCAAATCGGATGCCTGTATCCAGCCGCCGTTTTTCTGCGACTACGGCACGAACATCCGACTCGGCGAAGGCGTGTATTTCAACTTCAACTGTGTGGTGCTTGATGTGGTGGAGGTCACCATCGGCGACCGTTCCCTCTTTGGGCCAGCTGTTTAAATCTACACAGCAACGCATCCTCTCAATGCCAAGGAACGCGCTTCCGGACTGGAACTGGCGGAACCAATCACGATCGGTTCCGACGTGTGGGTTGGCGGCGGAGCGATCATTTGCCCCGGCGTGACCATTGGCGACCGTGTGGTCATCGGCGCAGGGAGTGTGGTCACTCGAGACATCCCCGCCGACGTCGTTGCCGCAGGCAATCCGGCAAGGATTCTGCGAAAGGTCTGAGCTTTTAAGCCTCGGCCCAGCCTCAGAAAGAAGGCTGCGCGGGCTTGTCAGGACCCGTTCCTATCGCGACTATTCCTCATGATCCGCCTCGGCATTCTTTTCCTGATGGGCACTTTCTCCGCCAATACGGAGCCAGCAATGGGAGAGGAGAATCCGGACCGACAAGACGCCCCCGCCGGAGCCTCTCACTTCCAGAAAGTCTGTGCCAACTGCCATGGCGGGAAGGGCGAGGGAAAGAAGGAACTCATGGCCCCATCCATCGCCGCCATGCCGGACTGGTACATCGAGGCACAGATTGCAAAATTCAAGAGGGACCAGCGGGGCACGGAACCGGCGGATGCAGCCGGTTTGACCATGCACGCCATTGCGTCGACGCTCGACGCGGAAGCCGTGCAGCAGCTCGCCGCCTACATTGACCAGCTCCCTATTATTCCGACCAAGAACACGCGCGGTGGCGACCCGAAGCTCGGGGAAGAAGTCTACGCCGACATCTGCATGGAGTGCCATCGCTTCAACGGTCGCGGTGAACCCTACTTTCGCAGCGCGCAACTCATCGGGCTTCCGGATTGGTACATTGTCAGGCAGCTGAAGAACTTCCGCGACGGTGTGCGGGGCAGTGATGTCGAAGACGAGGAAGGCCAGAAAATGCACCGTGTCACCATGCGCATGGACGACAAGACCATCGACAGCCTCGCCGCCCACATCGCCGTGCTCGCGGATGAATACTCCAAGGAGGAGTCCCGGGCCCGGCTACGGAGGGAGTGACCAGTGCGATGGAGTTCCTCGGGCCGTCGGGGCGAGCGTTCCCGGCGATTACTGCAGGTGGAAAGCCCGGGAAGAAAGCGGGGAATTGCCGGGCGATCCATGGAATCAGACGTATCCCGGCGAATCACGACCGGCGGCGGGACGCAGCAGCAAGGTCCCACAGAACCGCCCGGAACCCCTTGTTGTTGCCAT
>JBCDLR010000068.1:0-14193 GCA_038745205.1 Verrucomicrobiota bacterium | reverse complement strand
GGAAACCCTTGTTCTATCCGTTGAACTACGGGGACTTTTCTGAAAGGAAGGTTATCATTTCGTCGTTGTCGGTGCAACAGGAGCAAAAATCGGGATTTCTTTTGGCCTCCGCCGGAAACCTGCGTTAAGCGTCCGATTCGCAGCGCAAATACCCACCGAAAACTTGATTGAGTATCTCAAAATCTGCCGGATCGACCACTGGCTGAAGAACATTTTCATTCTCTTCGGCCATGCGGTTGCCATCGTCCTCGTCCCGGACGTGGTCCTCAATGCCTCGACCGCCGGGATCATCATTTACTCGCTGCTCCCGGCCTGCCTCATCGCGTCGGCGAACTACATTCTCAACGAGATCCTCGACGCGCCCTTCGACCGCCTGCACCCGACGAAGAAGAATCGCGGTATCCCGGCGGGCAAGGTGAAGGTCTCGATCCTCTGGTGGATTTTCGCCGGGCTCATCGTTGCGGGTTTTGCCCTCGCGTTGCCGTTGAAAAGCACCGGGTACATGATCGCGCTCGGGTTGCTCCTGTTGAGTGGCCTCGTTTACAACATTCCGCCCGTGCGTTTGAAGGACCGCGTCTTTCTCGATGTCATCGCGGAGTCGTTCAACAACCCGATCCGGCTCTGGCTCGGATGGTTCGCCCTCGTTCACTCCCTTGAAGTGCAACCGCCGCTTCCCATCGTCTTTGCGTGGTGGTCTTTCGGGGCCTTGCTCATGACGGGCAAGCGTTATGCCGAATTCCGTTTCATCGATGACAAGGAACTCAGCGGGAAATACCGGAAGTCGTTCCAGGATTATTCGGAGCAGAAGCTGATTATCGCGATGATCACCTACGCGAACTTTTTCTGCTTCTTCACCGGGGTGGCGATGACGGCTTATCAAAAGCTACACAACCTCGTTTTTGTCTTCCCCATGATCGCCCTTGCCATCATCGCCTATTTCCGCCAGGCAATGAGCATCAAGGGGGCGAAGCTCGAGCCGGAGCAGCTCATGCGGAACGTGTGGGTGATCGCGGCCACCATCGTCACGGCCATTCTCGCACTTTGGCTTCTTGGGGCCGAGGATTTCACGCAAAAGTTCAGCTTCTGGGCGAAGGATTGGATGGTGGAGTGAGGCTGGTTTCGAGCCTCAGCTGATTTGGGGATTCCTGTTTTCTCCCTTCATCCGCCGTCTGACCTTGTTCCAGGCATCGGCCCAGCCCGGAAGGAGAAAGACGGCAGTGATCATGGTGAGGGCAAGACCGGTTGCGCAGACGGTGCCCAGTTGTGAAAGGCCCCGGTTGCTGGAAAACGCGACGGTGGCAAAACCCGTGGTCGAAGAGAGCCCGCAAAGGAGCAAGGCCCGACCGATCGTCTGCTTCGCTTCCTCGACATTGTCCTTCAAGCGGCGAACGGCCATGAGCATGTGGATGGAATAATCGAGGCCGGCGCCGAGGAGCAGCGGGACGGCCGCGAGGTTGATGATGTTCCATTGCATGCCGCCGAGCGACATGATGGCGAGCATGAGGAGCGCGCTGTAGGCAAATGTGGAGATGGACAGGACCACGTCCCTTGGACGGCGGAAAGCAAGGATGAGCATGACGAGAACGAGACCGCTGAGCGGAATCAGAACGGTCTGCCGCTCGGAACGGATGAGTTTCTGGATGGCGGGGCGGAGCTGACTCCAGCTCACGATGAGGCCGTCGTGTTCGTTGGCGATTTTCGAAACCTCCGGCTCCAACGCTTCCATTTGCTCCTTGTCGAAGACGAAGCGCCCGATGGCGAGGGGCTCGTGCTGATCCCTTTTCAGGTCGTCGTCGCGTGACAAGGAGAGGAAGTTGTTGAGAAGGTCACGGCTCACGTTTTGGCGCGGGTAGATGACTTCCTCCGAGGTCTTGCCCCACTTCCGCCAATGCTTGAAAACGGCCAGGAAGAGCGCGGTCGCGTCTTCGGTCAGCCCGGCTTCGTCCGCGTAGGCATCGATCGTCTTGAACCACGCGGCCGTCTCGAAAAGCACTTTCTTGTTCGCCCTCTGGAATTCCTCCGTTGGAAGAAATGGAATGGGGAAGTCGGCCTTGATCGTCGCATGCCCGTCCATGGACGCGCTGACGCTTTCCATCTGGGCAAGCAACTCCGCGTAGTCATTCCCGCGGAAAATGACATACACGGCCCGGTCCTCGCTTCGCCCCATTTTCTCGATGATGGACATCATGGTGTCCCGGGTCGCGCTTCGCTTCGGGTCGAGAGCCTTCTCGTCGGTCGAGAGCCCCGGTCTTCCGAGGGTGGCGAGGACGATGGCGGCAAAGGCGAGGCCGATCGCGGTTTTCGGAAGGGCGGGAAGGTTGGGAAGCTTGCGAAACCCGCTCGTGCGACCGCGGCTGCGGCTTCCCGACAGGGAGATGAGCCACGGGAACAGGTAGATCATGATGATCGAGCCGACGATGATGCCGATGGCGACCATCGAGCCGAGCTGCCGCGCTCCGGGGACGGCGCTGAGGTTCAAACCGAGAAAAACCGTGGCCGTGGTCCCGGAAGCCCACGCGATGCTGTAAAAAATCTTCTTCCGCAGTTTCTTCGGGGTCGACTCCGGGTTCGAGGACCATTCCTGAAAGACGATGAACCCGTAATCGACGCAAAGCCCGACGAGAATAGCCGCAAATCCGACGCTCATCGCACCGAGGCGTTCGTAGACGAGTGTCCCGATCGTGACGGTGAGGGCGAAGGTGTAGAGCAGGCAGAATGTCAGCCAGAAAAGGGGGGTGGTGCAGCGGTAGAAAAGCCAGAAGAGAAAGATGATGATGCTGATGGTGACGACGGCGGAGAACAGCATTTCGTTCTGCATCTGCAGCGAGACCTCGGCGATATAGGGGGTGTTGCCCGTGTATTCGATGCTGACCTTGTCCAGCCCGCCCGTTCCGGCTGCGCGCAGGTTTTCGACGACACCCTTCATCTTTTCCAGCCACTTCAGCGATTCCTTGTACTCGTAGTTGTCGCCGGGAGCGTCGACGAAGATGAGCCGCAGGGTTCCGTCGTCGCTGGCGTAGCCAACCCTCGTCTTGCCGCGCTCGTCGAGGTCCATGACGTCGCTGATGATCCGTGTGAGGCCCAGCGGATCGGTACTGGCGAGAACGATTTCCTCGGCATCAAAGCTCGAGGACATGGTTTCGATGGCCTCATCGAAGTGGCTCCTGGTCTCCTCGGGGGCGAGTGAGGCGGCCAATTCCTCGACGGCGGCCGGGTCCGCGTTCCACCAGAGATAGGCGACGATTTCAGAGTAAGCGACGGCGTTATCGATTCCTGGCGGGTTCCAGGTCAGCTTTTCGACCAGTTTCTTCTCGGCGGCGAGGGCGTCGGCGAGCGTGTCGGTGGCTCGTTCGACGATCTCATCATTTTCGCCCTTGATGGCGATGATGAGGTCGACCTGCTTGTTGAAGTGCTGCTGATAGAGCTTCAGTCCCTGCACTTCCGGCATTTCATGGGGGAGAAGTTCGAGCGGGTCCGTGTCAAAGGACAACCTCTTGTAGGCGAAGAGGCTGAGTCCAATGAAGCTGCCGAAGAGGGCGATGAGCTGGAGGGCTTTCAAGCGCGATTCCACCCTAGGGATTGATCGAAAAGATGCGAGCGCGAATCCGTTGCTTGCCAGAGCGTCAACGCCCGCCAATCTATGCGCCCGAGACCATATTCCATGCCCAAACTCAAAAAGAAAAAGCCAAAAACCACGGAACCGACTTCCTCCCCCTGGATCGTCGTCAAAAACTCAAAAATGCACGGGCGCGGGCTCTTTGCGGCAAAGGATGTCCCGGAGGGGGAATACCTCATTGAGTACGTCGGGGAATACCTGACGAAGGATGAATCGAACAATCGGGGCTGGGAACAGGCGGACAGGGCGACGGAGACGGGCGAGGGCGCGGTCTACCTGTTCATTCTCAATGACGATTGGGATATCGACGGGAACTACGAATACAACACGGCCCGTTTGATCAACCACTCCTGCGAACCGAATTGCGAGACGGAAGTCTACGAGGGTGAGGACGGCGATGAAATCTGGGTCGTCGCGATGATGGACATTAAGAAGGGGACGGAACTGAGTTTCAACTACGGTTTCGATCTCGAAGACTACGAGAATCATCCGTGTCTCTGCGGCACGGGGAATTGCGTGGGGTTTATCGCCGGGGAGGAGTTTTGGCCGGAACTGGAGAAGAAGCTGAAAAAGAAGAAGGCGAAGAAGAAGAAAAAGGCCGGGGTGAAGGGGAAAAAGCGGAAGAAGAAGTAGCAGCGCGCATGGCTTTCGCGCGGAGCGGCTGCTCCTCGCGGCGTCCCGGGCGACAGGCTCAGCTCGCTACGGGAACTTGGGCGAAGAAGTTTTCGATGAGTTTCAGGCCCAGCGACTGGCTTTTTTCCGGATGAAACTGCGTGGCCGTCAGGTTTCCGCGGCGAATGGCCGCTGCGAAATTCAGGCCGTAGTCGCAGCGGACGGCGACGAGCGAATCGTCTTCCGGTTCGGGGAAGAACGAGTGCACGAAGTAGACATAGGGCTTTTTCGGGAAGCCTTTCCAGGCCGGGTCCCCGGGATCGAGGAGCTCGAGGGAATTCCACCCCATATGCGGAACCTTCAAGCCTGGCAAAGACGGAAAGCGGCGGACTTTGCCCCTGAAGATTCCCAGTCCGGGTTCTTCGGGGGATTCCTCGCTGGACTCGAAGAGGACCTGGTATCCGATGCAAATGGCGAGGAAGGGCTTGTCCGCGGCGACCCAATCAACAATGAAGCCATCAAGACCCTGCGCCCGGATGTTCTTCATGGAGTCCCCGAAGGCGCCGACGCCGGGAAAGATGAGCGAGCTGATGCCTGTCGCATCCTCGGGGGCACGAATGACCTTGTGCAGCGCGCCGAGAACTTCGAGCGCGTTGCACACACTGCGCAGATTGCCTGCCCCGTAGTCGATGACGCCGGTCATTGGTTCTCCCGTGGATTCCATGAGTTCACGCTTTCCGTGCAGCAGGATGCGGCAACCACTTCAGAGTACATCTTTTGTGCTCGGGACGCCCTGCACTCTCGGGTCATGCCTGGTCGCCTGGTCGGCGGCCTTGGCGAGACCCTTGAAGAGGGCTTCCGCCATGTGGTGCGCGTCGCGACCGTAGAGGATTTCCGTGTGGAGATTGGCGCCGACGTTGAAAGCGAAGGCCCGCAGGTATTCCTCGACGAGTTGAAAGGAAAACTCGCGGATGCTCTCGACGCCTTCCGGCACCCGATGTTCGAGGAAGGCGCGCCCGCTGAAGTCGATGGCGACCCGCGCGAGCGTTTCATCCATGGGGAGCAGTGCCCAGCCGTAGCGGGCGATACCCGCCTTGTCGCCGAGAGCTTCCCTGAAGCATTGGCCGATGACGATGCCCGTGTCCTCGACGGTGTGATGGTAGTCGACTTCGATGTCGCCTTTTGCCTTCACCGTGAGGTCGAAGAGGCCATGCTTCGCAAAGAGCGTGAGCATGTGGTCGAAGAAGGCGACGCCAGTATCGATTTCAGCCTTGCCGGTGCCGTCGATATCGAGGTCGACGGAGATCTCTGTCTCCGCGGTTTTCCGATGTTGGGAAGCGGTGCGCACGCAGGAAACTTACTCCTCTTCCGCCTCGTCTCCAGATTTCTTCTTGCCCTTGAGGAGGATGGTCAGGACAGCCATGAGCCCGACCAGCCCGGCCAGGTACATCCATGGCTGGATTCCGCCGCTTTCTTCGTCCGCAACCGTCGATTCTGCGGGGGCTGATTCCGTCGCAGTGGCAGCGGCGGGCTCATCCGAAGGTTCTTCGGTGGTCGTTTCCTCTGTTTCGGTGGCTTCCGCCATCGTCGGCTCGGTGGGCTCCTCCGGGGTCTCCGGGGTGGACGTCTTGCCGGTGCGCCCGTCAATGATGCCTTGCTGAAGCCGGCCATACTGATCGCCGTAGGTTAAATACTTCTGCGACTCGACGAGAAGCTTGTCCGCCTCATCAAAATTGCCGTCGGCGAGACTCTGGGCCGCTTTCGCCAATTCCTCGGCCCCGGAAAGCAGATTGTCCGCGTCGAGGGAAGCAAGGGATCCGCGCTGGTCTCCGACCACCCGCTTGGCTTCCATGATGCTTTCCTTCGACCACAAGTTGACGGGAAGCCAGGTGTGGTTGGCTTCCTTTGCCTCGGTCCATTTCTTTTGGAATGGTCCGAGGACGCTTCTTTGAAAGTCGGCTTCGATCTGTGCTTTCTCGCTTGCTGGACGGGTGCGGAGTTGCTCTTCGCGGCGGGTGATCTCGCGTTCGTGCTGGACGAGCAGCCGATCGAGTGACTTGTCGTATTCGTCGAGCGCGGAAACTGCCGGGGGAATCGCTTTTGCATAGGCGATGGACTCACCGTAGCTCCCGTTCAATTCTCCAAAGGCGGAGAAGGCCGTGACATAATCCTTGTCTTCAAGGGCACGGTCCATCTTCAGCTTGAGCATGGACGCTTCGTGATTATAGGGATCGCGGGCGATATCTTCCGCTTCGATCCACTCCCCGCCGAGTTTCACCGCACCGGCTGCCACCTTCGCCTTCTCGGCGACGAGGGTGTCGAACATCTTTTTTACCTCGTCGGCATAGGCGCTGTCCGGAAAGTCCTTGAGGAATTTTTCCGGACGCCACGTCAGCTTGTCGTAATCCCGCGCCGGAAGTAGTTCGGGAGTGTCGAGAATACCCTGGAGGTCATCGAAGGCGAGCTTGTCCGCCGCCACCCGATCGATCTTCTCGATCTCGGTGAATGGAACGGTCTTGTTTTCACGAATGCGCTCACCGACTCGAATAACCACTTTCTCGGCGTCTTCACTAATGATTTCACCCTCGAGGGTGCCGCCTGATTTGAGGGTGATGGTGTCGGCCAACAGACAGCCGTTCAGGGCAAGGGTAACGAGAACAATGCGGGGTAACATCTTTTGCAGAAGGGATTATTGGAGTTTTTGATTGGGGGATTTGGGGGGGTAGGAAATTTTCCGGATTATTGGCAATTCACAAGGAAAAATCACGGGTTTGCTTCCGTGTTTTTGAGCGCTGCCACCTGCTGAATTCCCCGAAGCAGAGGGAGGCTGAACAAGGGCTGGTCCTCAACCCGTCCTGAAAAGAGGTCGATGATCGCTTCCGCGCGCTGGAGATAGGTCGCATTCTCCGTTTGTCTGTACAGTTTCACGAGGTTGAGGATGGCCAGCGTGTTCGCGGCGGGGAGGACGCGATCGGCGCCGGTAATGGTGAGGAATGGCGCAAAGCGCGCCCCTTCGGGCATCTCGTGAATGCCGGTCCCCTTGACATCCCAGAAGAGTGCGAGCTGCGCATCCTGAAGCCTTGTCGCGCGCTCAAGCCATTTTCTTTCTCCTGTTGCGTCATGAAGATCGAGAAGGGCCGCGATGAAGCAGGAGTAGTCCGTGGCATTCACCGCAGGCTTTGAGGAATAATTGCCGGGGGAGTCGTGATAGAGTTTGGCGCTGGCGTTGTCAAAGCGTTCGCTCCAGAGGGTGTCACCTGCCGCGGCCGCCGCGTGGAGGAAATCGTCGCGACGGAATTCCACACCGCCGGTGGCGAGCGCGGAGAGAAAGAGCGCGTTTGCGCCGGTAAAGGCGGCGTCAAATTGGAGGGGGGGCGAGCGCTTTTCCCGGGCGGCGTTGACCTTTTGCATCGCGGACGCAAGCAACTCCGGGGCGAATTCGTCGAGCGCGCCGCGATCAAGGCGGGGAACGTTCAAGCCAACGAGTTCCGCCTGCTGCGGACCGAGGCCGAGCGGCAGGTTTCCGGAGGGCTTGATCGAGAAAACCGCGAAAAAGGCTTCTCTCTCCGCTGGCGTCAGCAGGGCTTCGAGTTCGTCCGCCGTCCACGTGTAGAAGGCGCCCTGACGGGGGCGGGTCGTTCCCGCGGGCGCTTCACTGAAGGAGTCGAGTCCATGCGCAAAGAGGCCGGACGGGAGCTTCCAATTCCCGAGGACGAACTCGATGACGCGTATTGCATACTCGCTGTAGATCTCCTCGTCGGTCTGGTTGGCAATTCGGATAAAGCTGGAGGCCATGCGCGCCTGCGTCACGAGGTCCTTTTCAAAGGAAGGCGCCTGCCACCCGGAGTCCGTCGTGTAGCGAAAGAATCCGTCGCCGAATTGATCGTAGAGGCCGCCATGAACGATGTTTTCTACTGTTGTCAGAAGCATGCGGCGGATTTGCTGGTCGCGGAAACCCCCGGGAGGGTAGTCGTCCAGTGACTCGGCAAGAAAGTCGAGAGCGGACGGGTTGGGGAACCCCACGTTGGCGTTGAAGCCGCCCCGAACCGGGTCAAAGCTCGCGGACAGGATCTCGACCGCGCGTGTCGAAACTTCTGCCGCGTCGAGTTCCGTCCGGTGGGTGTGCAACCTGTCGATGATGTCCTGCAAGTGGCGGAGGTCCCTTTCGCTCTGGGTGCGGATGTAGTCGGCGCGTTTTCTCCACTGGATGTCGACGTGTTCAAGGACGCTGAAGAGCGACGCCTTCGTTTGCCGATTCACATTGCCGAAGTAACCGCCGACGGAAAAGGGATTCAGCTCCGGGGTCAGCCAGACGCACATGGGCCACCCGGTTCCCGACCGGTTCAGGTCGGCGTAGGTCGTGAAGAGATTGTTCAGGCCCGGCCAGATGTCCTTGTCGAGAATGACTGGGACAAAGCGGTCATTGAGGAGGGTGACCACCTCCTCATCGCCTTCGAAGGACTCGACCCGCATGCGCTCACACCAGTAACAGCCCGTGTAACCGAGGTAGACGAAGAGTGGTTTCTCCTCCGCCTTTGCCCTTTGAAAAGCCGCGTCGCCCCAAGGCATCCACCGGACACTACCTCCCACGAAAGACTGCACGAAAGGAGAGGGGGAATCCTCGAGCGATTTCTCATCCGCTCGCGCCGGGGAAGGGATGCCGATGCCAGGCAGGCTGGCTGCAAGGGCCATGGCAAGACGCCAGTGGATTGGGATGCGGAACATGGGCGCGCGGAACCTAGAGCATGTCCTCTCGCTGGTCGAGAAAATCGGTTGGCAGCGAAGCGCGTGGCAGGTAGTTAGACGGACGGACGAAGCGGTGATTACTCTAGCCATAACCAGCCAGAAGGGCGGCGTCGGCAAGACGACGGTGGCCGTCAATCTCGCTTACGCGCTGGCGAGGAGGGGGCGGCACGTGCTCCTTGCCGATACCGACCCCCAGGGTTCGGTCGGCCACTCCCTCAGCAAACGGGCTCGCGAGTCGGCGGGATTTTATGACGTGATCAATTCCGGACAGGACGTCGACGGCCTCATCCTCGACACGCGGCTTCCGGAATTGAAGGTCCTGACGGCGGGGAGTGCGGAGAGCTTTTTCGCCTTGCGTGACGAATCCCCGGACGCCGGCGATGCCATTCGGCAGTTGCTCGCCCGGATCGGCGTCCGGCCCATCGATGTCGCCATTTTTGACACGGCGGCCGGACTGGACGGTTGTTCGGGGGCGCTTCTTCGCGAGATGGATTTTGCGCTCGTCCCGCAGCAGTCGGAACCGCTCTGTGTGAGATCGCTGCCTTTTTTCCTCAAGGGTGTGGATGCCTTGCGAAGCGGTGGGAGCAAGGTGCGCGTGGCCGGGATTCTCATGACGATGACCCAACATGATGATCCGGCCTGTGCGGAAGTCGATCGCCAGCTTCGCGAAATGCTGCCGATCGGCATGATGATGGGGACGACGATTCCGCGAGATATGGTTTTTGTGAGGGCCAGTGAAGCCGGGGTTCCCGCTGCCCTCATGCAATCGCCGGCCCCCGCCGGGGCGCTCGCCTTCGATCAGCTCGCCGCCGAGATTGAGCCCCGCTTGTCCCTGAACTCCAGCGCCATCGCCGATGCCATCACTCGACTCATGGATTGACGTGGCCGAACTGAGGGAACTGGCCGGCCGTGTGACGTCAGAGGCCGCGCCGTCCCCGGTCGTCGAGCAGCAACAGAACGCCAATTGGAGTTCCCAACTCGAGAAGCTCAAGGCGCAGGCCACCTCGTCGGGATTGATTCGGGAGGCTCCTGAAGCCGTGCCCGTTGTGGATCCCCGTGGCACGGAAGAACGGACGGGACATGATCAAGGGAGCGATCTTCTTTCGCGGGCAGGGGAAATCCAACCTCGGGCAAAAGACCTTCTCGGCGCGAGCAACGCGTTTTTCTGCGATGCGGCCCGCCAATCGTGGCCGGCGGAGGAGGCGGAAGCCCTGCTTGTGGAGACCGGGAGCAGGCTGGCGGAAACGCTTTCTCCCGGTGCCTTTGGAGGTCAATGGATCGACTCGAAGTCGGGGATGTTCTGGGTCTTCAACTCCGTGCACAAGCGAGGCGGTTTCTGGCTCGGCGTCTTCACCCGCCGCGCGGCGACTCATGAAAATCTGCAGTTCATTGCGGAAGCCGTCCGCATTCTTGGCGAGCGAGTCGAACCCTGAAGGATTGCCGACTACTCTGCTTTTTCTTCGAGAAGGAAGGCGCGGAAAACGTCTCCTTTGAACAAGGCGCCGCCTTTTTTTCCGTCGGAGCCAAGGGAGCGGATCGTGACTTCGTTGCCGACCACATTGAACGAGTAGGGGAAGTCCCAGGGGTCTTTTAGCAATTCGGAATCGTCCCCCGTCAGTTTCAGATCGGCAAGCGTGCCGGGTGCCAGCCCGTTCGACCGAAAGTAATCGGTAATTTTTTCCTCAAGGCCGGTCATGCGCTCGATATTGATTTCCATCGAGGACTTTTCCTCACCGGTGAACCAAAGGCTGGCGACGAGAAAAATAATCAGAATCAGGACAATGAGACTGACGCGGATCGGGGGGCGGTCCATGGTGTTATTCTAAGTTGGAAAATCGCGACAGATCAAGCGTTTGCTGCAGGCTGGCGAGGGGAACTCCCTGTTGGACCAAGCCGCACTCCCGTCATCCGGCCAGCGGCTTTCGCCCGCCCCGGTCACGCCTGACATTTTGAATTCGTTCACAGGCGGGACGCCCGTGCTACTTTCTGTTCTGTGGCTTTCTCTCCCGAGGAGGCTCGTTTTCCCACCAGTCGCGGGGACCTTCGGCTTCGATGCCATTCCAGACTTCAAAGAACGTCTTCTTCATTGCTTCGAGTTTCGCGGGCTTTTCCGCGGCGAGGTCGTTCCTCTCCTGCCAGTCCTTCCGGATTTGATAGAGCTGGAAGTTTTCGAACTCCTTGTCGGCGACCAGTTTCCAATCGCCAACGCGAAGGGCGGCATGGCTGTCCGCCGGGGCAATGTGCGTGCGCCAGAAAAGCGGGACCTTTCGGTCAATGGGATTCCCGCTGAAGGCCGGGGTCATGTTTGCGCCGTCGATCGTCCGATCATCGGGCACGGGAATGCCTGCGATGTCGAGCACGGTGGTGAAAATGTCCGAGCCGATGACGGGAACGTCGCTCACGGTTCCGGGTCGAACCTGTCCCGGCCAGCGGACGAGCCCCGCAACGCGGATGCCACCTTCGTGGCTGTCGCGCTTGCGTCCGCGCAGGCCGCCGGTCGAGCCGCGCGTGCGGTTGCGCTGTGAGTCAGGATCCTTGGCGTTGCCGAAACCATTGCCCTCGGGGCCGTTATCTGAGGTGAACATGACAAAGGTGTTCTCGCGCGCGCCAATTTCATCGAGTGTTTTCATGATCATCCCGAAGGCGTGGTCGATCTGTGTCACGTTGCCGTGGTGCTGGCGAAAGCCGGGATCGTCCATGTCCGCGTAGAGTTTCATGAACTCAGGATCGGACTCAATGGGCAGGTGCGGTTCGTGCGTCCAGACGGAGAGAAGGAAGGGCTTTTCCTTGTCTCGAATCTCCTTCAGCCAGCGGCTTCCTTCCTGCGCGACGAGCGGAGCGGAAAAGCCTTCCAACTCGCCCATCTCCTTGCCGTTGAGAACAAAGTTTTTCGGGTTTTTGTGCGTGGGCGAGGCGTTGTTCTGCGTGGCCATCCAGTGGTCGTAGCCATGGTCGTCCGGTTGCGGCTGCCGATCGTCGTTGAAGTGGCCGTTAAGGTGCCACTTGCCGACATGGCAGGTCTCGTAACCCGCTTCCTTCAGCAACTCGGGCAGGGTGATCTCGCTTTCCCGCAAATGACAGGCGTGGCCTTCCGGTACCCAACGCCACACGCCGTTCCGGTAGGGTGTTCGACCGGTGAGAATTGCCGATCGAGACGGGGAGCAGACTCCGCAGGCCGAGTAGCACTGCGTGAACTTCACGCCCTCGGTCGCGAACTTGTCGAGGTTCGGAGTTTGAATACGGGGATGCCCGTAGCAGCCGAGGTCGCCCCAGCCGAGGTCGTCGGTGAGGAAGATGACGAAGTTGGTCTTAGGTTCAGCGTGGGCGGAAGCCGCAAGACTCAATGTGGAAAGTAGAACATGGAGGGTTTTCATGAGTAGATATAGTAGCACAGGCATCTTGCCTGTGACCGTGGTTCGATACGGCTTGGAAAGCAGAAAGACTAGGACTTCGGACGTCGCCGAAACAAGGAAATTCTCAAAGGCTTCGTGTACAGGCAGGATGCCTGTGCTGCTGCTCAGTGCATTTCCACCGCGCAAGTTCCAAGACCGCCGCGAAAGTAATTGAACTGCACGTGGGTGTGGTCGGCGAGGAGCGACATGGGCACGGCGGAGTCGGCGATCCCTTTGGAAATCATGAGGGCGGTCAGTCGCTGACCCAGGGGATTGTCGTGTGTGCCCGCCTGCCAGATCGAGACTTTTTCCGCTTGCCATGTTTCGACGGGCCCAACCGTCACGGCCTTCTCCGGCACCATCGTGATGTTGCCCCCTCCGCTTGTGCGGGCGTTTTGCGCCAGTGTGATCGGATGTAATTCGACAACGCGGGTGGCGAGTTCGAGGTATTCCTGCCGTGACGGCGGCGCGTCGGCATACTTTCCCTCCCGGCGCACCGGGTCATTGAAGGCCCAGTGCTTAATGTCGCCCTGTCCACCCTGCATGACCACGCAGCGAACGCCCGCGTTCCAGGAATCGATGTAGGGTTGTGTATCGGCGGCGGGGAAGTGGAGGTTGGATTCGGGAAAGTCCACCTCGAGGCGGTCGAAGCAGAGTTCGCGGTCGGTTTTTTCAAAGGAAAGCGGATGTTCGGTAGAAACTTCTTTCCCGTCTTCACCGATCCACTCGTCCATCCCCCAGAAATGGGCATGGGAAAGGTTGACGCCGAGTTCGTTCACGAGGCGAGCGACGAGGGGAAGTTGCTCGGTGGGACCGATCGGTCCGCAGATGCCAGCCGGGTTGTCGGGGGAGGCTTGCTTCCAGGCGTCGATGTATTCGAGCGCTTCGGCGAGATAGAAATCTTCGAGCGTCTCGTAAAGGACCACCTTGAAGCCCGGCCTGGATAGTTGGAGGAGATCGTCGGCGGTGAGTTTCGCGGCGTCTTTGATGAGGTCCGGTTCCAGGGTGGTGTAGTCCCACCAGTCGGGGCTGATTTTGGAGAAGCGGCGAGGCATGGAGTCCTTTCAATCAGGGGCTGGGTTTGTGTTCAAGGTGTAAGCGTCTCCCAACAACTGGACGAGTGGATCCTCATCTTTTGCCGAAAACCCGAGGTGCAAGTGCCGGCGCCAGCCCTCGGCGTGGGTGAACTTGCAGGACATCCTGCCGACGGCACGGGATATTTCGTCCATGTTTTGAAGGTAGGAATCCATCCCCTGCGAGTGATCGAGCCATTCCTTCTGGCTCTTGTGGGCAGCGAGGGCTTCGCGCTTTTCAGCATGAACGGCAGTCGTGTCGACGAAGGAATCGGCTTCGACCGGCTGGCGGAGCGGCGTCATCAATCCATGGGGCATGGCGTGGTAGACGAAGACGTCATCGCTGTAGCTCTCCGTGGGCGGGTCGGTTTCAAAATTCGGCACCCCGTGGCTGAACGCCGCGGTCACGGCGAGCCGGCACGTGTTCATGTGGTCCTCCATGTAGTCGACGGGTGAATGGGTAAGGACGATGGAAGGTTTCACTTCACGGACAACTGCGGCCACTTTCCGCAAAAGCGGGACGGTGTAGAGGATCTCCAGGTCGCGGGCGACAGGCGGGTGATGGGTGGCGCCGAGAATGTCGGCGGCGGTGCGTGCTTCCTCAAGGCGGACGCGGGCTGTCTCCTCGGAAGACATGCTCACCGAACCGCCGTTGCCCTCACTCAGGTTGAAGTAATGGAGATCGAAACCCGCGCGTTCCTTGAGTTGAAGTAAGGTACCGGCCGCGACGAATTCGATGTCGTCGGGGTGCGCG
>JBCDLR010000067.1:0-14205 GCA_038745205.1 Verrucomicrobiota bacterium | reverse complement strand
TCCAGTTCGATGGATCCTTCGAGAAAGTGAGTTCCGCGAGCACGGAGGCCACGACGGCGGCGGCAAAGAGATAGATTCCCAGCGTCGGCAGCATCCGCACGTAACCGTCCACCTTGACGAGAACAACGACAAGCGCGATGACCACGACATCAAGAAGCGAGTATTTTGCCGTGTAACCGGAAATCCTGACGAGAGTCTGACTGACCTTTGGATCGAAGCGGTGAGCCCCGATGCAGCAGATCAGCACAATTCCCAATTTCAGCATGGGAAAGACCATGCTGAAGACGAAGATCAAGATGGAAAGGAAGATGTTCCCTTCTTCGTAAAGCAGTTTGATCCCTGACCAGATCGAGAACCAGCGCGATCCGTCCGCCGCATCAGACACGAGAAGAGCGGGAATGAAAAACGAAGGCACAAGCGCCAGCAGTCCCGCCAGGCAGAAGAACGCCGAAACACGGTTGTCGCGGAAGTTGAGCTTCACTCAACGTTCATCGCACCCAATAGAGAGCCCCGCAACCGCGGTAGCGGAAGCAGGGCTCTCAGCGGCTGGATGTGGGATTCTCTTCGCGCCTTAGTTCAACATCTTCTTCAAATGGGAAACGTAACCGGAGGCTCCGCCCGGGCGCAGGCCGAGAACTCGGCCCTTTTCGCGCCCTTGTTCGTCAGCGAGAACCACCGTCGGAAACCCTTGGATTCTGTATGCTCTTTCAAGGGCGGCGTTCTGCGATTGCAGCGCCTCCGACTGCTTCTTCCGTGCGGGAAAGTCGATCTTCAGGAGGACGACATTCTCAGCAGCAAATTTCTTGAAGTCGCTCTTCGTGAACACGTTCCTCTCGAGCTCAACACAGGCGTGACACCAGTCGGATCCCGTGAAATTGATGAGCAAAGGCCGATTCAATTCATTCGCTTTCGCTTTCGCCGCCGCGTAGTCGGTGAACCATCCAAGTTGACCTTGGGTAGCTGCGTCTCTTGTTGAATCATTCCTCGCCTGCAAGGTGAGAGCGGCGGCAAGCACCGCCAGAATGGTGATCAGTGAAAGTCTCATATCTGTTTTTTTGGAATTGGGTTAATCGGGTGCAGGGGCGTTTTCCCTGTCGTCCTACGTGGGACGGAACTGCGGCAGATTTTATTTCATTTTTCTTCGCCACGTTTCGGACGCGGTAGATCTCCTTCGCGAGAACACCCACGTTCCCGCCCGGCTTCCGCGGCCCCGGAACGCCCGCGCTTAGACCATGGGGCGGATCGAAGACAATCCGCCATCCGGACGAAGGATTTGCCCGGAGATGGACGCGGATTCGTCGCGGAGAAGCATCTCCGTGAGGGCAGCCACTTCCTCCGCCGTTCCCACTCTCTTCAAAGGATGCCGTGCCGCAGCCGCTTCGCGCTTTTCCACGGACCCTAACAGTCCACCAGCGAGAGGGGTCTCGGTGAGCGCCGGCGCGATGGCATTCACCCGCACCTGCGGAGCCCACTCGCAGGCCAGCGAGCGCACCAGCCCCTCCACGGCCCCTTTGGCGGAAGCAATGCTGGCATGGAACCCGAGGCCTGTTCCAACCGCGACGGTACTGAAAAGGACGACCGAACCACCGTCGGCCTTTTTCAAAGAGGGCAGCGCCGCCTGCAACACCTTGACCGCTCCCTGGAAGTTGATTTTCCAGTCTCGAAGAAAATCCTCCTCACGCAGGCGGTGAAACGGCTTGAGAAAGATCGTGCCCGGACAGTAAACCAAGCCGTGAATCACCTCAGGCAATTCCGGGACGACATCTTCTGATTCCACATCGAAATCCAGGTGCCGGTCTGCGTCGGCCACTTCCCGTCTGCCAAGAGTCGTCAAATGAGCTCCTTCGGGCTTCAGGCGGTGAAAAAGCGCTTCTCCGATGCCGGAGGAGGCACCCACGATGACGATGTTCCTGCTGCTAAAGGACATTGCGATTTTTACGAAATCATTCTTCCTAGGGATGCGTAATGCCTTGGCGACTCCTTGTTGAGAAGCTTCGCCACTGTATCGTTACCCAGTCAGAATGCGTCTACCCAGATTCAAGGCCCTCGCAGCCACGTTGCCGGCCATTGCTCTCGCCTCCCAGAGCGCCGGATCGCCGGAGATCGACCTGGAGATTTCCTTCCAAGACCACGTTCTTCCAATTCTCGAGGAACACTGCTACGACTGCCATGGTGACGGCGCCTCCAAGGGAGATGTCGCCTTGGACAAACACCTCTCGATGGAGGCCTTGATCAAGGACCGGTCACTTTGGAAGCGGGTCATGCACAATGTGGAGGTCGACGTCATGCCGCCGGCGTCGCGGAAGTTCCGCCCCACGGAAGAGGAGATTGAAATCCTCCTGGCGTGGATTGGGAGGGATGTCTTCAAATACGATTGTGATCGCCCCGATCCCGGACGCGTGACCATCCGCCGCCTCAACCGGAACGAGTATGCCAACACTATTCGCGACCTCATCGGGGTTCAGGTCAATCCTCAGGAAGAACTGCTTCCGGACGATACCGGGTACGGATTCGACAATATCGGCGACGTCCTTTCCCTTTCGCCGATTCTCTTCGAGAAATACATGAAGTTGGCCGACGAGGTTCTGGATGAGGCTTTGCTCATTGAGGACCCGGCACTTCCATCAAAGAGGTACGAAGCGAACGAGTTGGAAGGAGGAGAACAGTATGGGGAGGACAAGGTTCTCGCGACCAACGGGTCGTTCACGCTTCACCACGACGTGGCAGAAGCCGGGGCTTACGTCATTCAAATCGAGGCCAGTTCCACTCCTGCGGGCGACGATCCCGCATCGATGGCCGTGCGCATTGATCATCAGAAGGCGGCCGTCACATTCGACGTCGAAAGGCCCCGTGAAGATCCAGGCATTTTCCGCCATGAAGTGCGGCTCAAGGAGGGCAATCGCCGGATTGATATCGCGTTTCTCAATGATCTTTACGATCCCAGCGTGAAGGATCCTGAGCGGCGGGATCGGAACCTGTATGTGCGCAGCGTGACGATCGAGGGACCCCTCCGTGTGGGACCCCCAGTCGCCCCTGAATTCCAGCGCCAACTCTTCTCGCGCTATGCTTCCGCATTCGGGAAACCCCACCGGCGGGAAATGAACGCCAATCAAATCCAGGGAGGAGAGAGACAGGACGGGTGGATTCAACTCTGGGAAAACGAGTCCATCCACACGGATATCCAGGTTCCCGCAGCGGATCACTACCGGATTCGGGTTTTCGCCGCCCAGTCAAAGGCAGGACCAGAGAATGCGCGCATGTCCCTCGCTGTCGATCAGGAGCTGCGAGGAACAAAGCAAGTCGCCATTGAGCAACCGGACGCGAGTGAATATGTCTTCGAGACCTGGTTGTCCGCGGGCAAGCGCCGACTCTCGCTTGCGTTTGAAAATGATTACTTCGATGAGGAATCGGGGGAAGACCGCAATCTCCACGTGAAATCGGTCGCCGTAGAGCGCCGGGCGACGCCGAATTTCGGACGTGGCATTCCCGAAGCAAGACGCCGGGAGGTCGCGAGAGAAATGATTCGAGGTTTTGGACGGCGTGTCTTTCGAAGACCGCTCCGGGACGAGGAACTCTCGGTGCTCACGGAGGAAATTTTTGCGACAGGGTCGTCCGCGGGCGGGGACTACGCTTTCGAGCAAGGGCTCCACGCCGCCTTCACGGCCCTCATGACCTCGCCGAGTTTTCTCTTCCGTGGCGAAACCCAGCCCGAACCCAACTCGTCGGACGGGAACCACCTTATCGATGAATGGTCCCTCGCCACCCGTCTCGCCTACTTCCTCTGGAGTTCCACCCCCGATGACCAACTTCTCGATCGAGCCGCCCAAGGAAATTTGCGAGAACACCTTCGCGAGGAAGTCGATCGCATGCTCAAGGACAGCAGGTCCGACGCCCTCGTCACCAACTTCGCGAGCCAGTGGCTGCAGATCCGCGACGTCGTCAACGTAGAACGGAGTCGCAGGCGCTTCCGAGGATTCTCGATCGGAATTGCCCATGCCATGCAAATGGAGTCGGAAGCATTGATTCGGCACATGATGACCAACGATCTCCCGGTCACCGAATTGCTCACTGCGGACTACACGTTCCTCAATGAGAGGCTCGCGAAGTTCTATGACATTGGCGGCGTCGAAGGGGAGAAATTCCAGCGAGTCGCCCTCAACGGTCAGCGCCGGGGCGGCATACTCGCCCACGGGAGCATTCTCACTTTGACCTCCAATCCCACCCGCACTTCGCCGGTTAAACGGGGCAAATGGATCCTTGAAAACATTCTCGGGACGCCGCCCCCGGAAGCGCCGCCGGACGTACCGAATCTCGATGAATCCAGGGAAAAAGCGGGTGGTGGAGGCCTGCGTCAGCAATTGGAAATTCACCGGGACAACCCGAATTGCTCCTCCTGTCATGCGCTGATGGATCCCATCGGATTTGCCTTTGAAAACTACAGCGCGGTTGGGCAATGGCGCACCAAGGACGGCGACCAACCGATCGATGCCTCGGGGCAACTGGTCACGGGAGAAAAGTTCGAAGACTCTGTCGACCTCTCCCGCATTCTCATCGAGCATCGCCGGGATCAATTCCTTCGCTGCATGAGTGAACGGATCCTGACCTATGCGCTCGGACGAGGAGTCGAGTTCTACGACAAGTGCGCCCTCGACGAAATAGTGAAGAAGATCAATGCCAAGGAAGCACGATTCACCGCCATGATCCACGCCGTGGTCGCGTCCGTCCCCTTCCAGTATCGCCGAGGAGAGGGTGAACGGAACTACGACTAGGGGTCATTGGAAGCCGCACAATAACAAGGCCGACCCGAGCCCCGTCGAGACTACGCAAGCTCGTCTTCCTTTATTTGGCGCAGAGCGGAGCGTCGAGCACGCACGGCCAAGGCATAGGCCCCGTCTTCCCCGTACTTCAGAACCGAGAATTGCCTTTTCACCCGGCGCCCCCCAGTTCTCGGCGTCCAAGAGGCTTCCCAAGTCCGGTAAGTGTACTCCCACCCGTTCCTCACAACGACATTTTCCCGAAGCCTTACTCCGGCAACGCCGGAGGAATTTCTCGCGGTCACGCGCTTCATTCGCGAAACACGGTCCACCGGCTGGAGCCGTTCGTCCGCATCGTCGCGATATTCGCGCGCCGACAATAGAGCCGCGCGTTTCCCGCCATAGAAGCGGTCAGAAAAGAATTTTGAAATATTTTGGCCGCGCCGGCGCATGCGCACTTCCCATCCACGAGTCCCGTTTCCACCGGGACGGTCGATTTCGATGCGGGTGATATTGCGGTTTTTTGACATGCAGTTCAGAGGATTTCTCGCTGGAAATAGATACCAAAAACCATTGGGATTTCAACGATCTCCCGCTTTCTTCGTGAACAATGAATACCCTCGGAATTCGATTTTTAGCGATCCGGAAACATCACGTTTTCTTCAGGCCTCAGAATTTTCCACGAACCCCTCACTCTCACCTGACTGGAGTATAATTTTAAAATTTTTACAAGCAAACGGTGTGAATGTAAAAATATGCAACCTATGGAAAATCGGGTGCTGGAATATTTCAGCCTAGTTGAAGATCAAGCTGAGGAGCATCATCCGGATGGACCGGATCAGTGCCTCCGGTGAGGACGGGATCCTCTTCCGGGACGCGATTGGCCTTGTTCGCCCTGCGCGTCTTCAACTTCACCTCTTCCGGAGTGAGTTTTCCCGCGGCCGC
The DNA here is from genome assembly GCA_038745205.1 of Verrucomicrobiota bacterium. Taxonomy (GTDB): domain Bacteria; phylum Verrucomicrobiota; class Verrucomicrobiia; order Verrucomicrobiales; family DEV007; genus JBCCWV01. The sequence continues at coordinate 8,506 of JBCDLR010000067.1, read as the reverse complement.
CAGCCGTTTCGCCATCGTCGCGATCTCCTGGCGCTGAGAATCGGAAGACTGCTCAGCCGCTAGCAATTTTGCTTTGAGAATCCCGATTTGGGATTCCTTGTCGCGGACCTGGACATCATGGCGGTAGTTCAGTTGCTCGATGAGAGCGATCCGTTCGTTGAGCTTTTCCTCGAGGAAGTTTGCTCTCTCTTCCAATTCCGCCGAGCCCTTTCTCGACTCTTTCACCTCACCTTCCCGTTGCTCCAGTTCAGTGAAGGCATTCTCCAGTCCTTCGGTTGCGTCACCCAGTTTTCCTTCCAGATGCTCGATGTATTCCTGCTTCGCGGAAAGAGTCCCCACAAGTTCCGTCTTCTCGTTCTCAATCTCCGCCTTGAGCACTTCTCGACGATCCGCTTCGTCCTCAAGCGCAGAAATCCGCGCATTCAATCGCTCACTGTTGTGACGCCATTCCATCGCGCTCTTCTTGAGCCGCCCCCATGTGAGCCAACCCCAGCCGATACCTAGCGCAAAGAACATGCAACCTGCCGTGAGTAAGAGTCCAAAGGTTTCAATTAGATAGAGAATCATAGTTTGCTATGGTTTGATTTTTAATCAGTTACCGGATGCTCATCCGTTGGGGAGTCGACATACCAAGTGCGAATTTCCACCCGGCGGTTCAATGCCTGACCTGCTTCGGTGTTTGAGTCCCCCTTGAGATTCGACGAACCGTAGACCCTGGTTTCGACACGCTTGGAAGCCACTCCGGCCGCGGCCATCATGCCTCGGACACTCAGTGCTCTTTCACCACTCAACCAGCGATTGAATTCGGGATCGCCACTGGGATCCGCAAAGCCCGCCGCCACGAATCGCGTTTCCGAGGAAAACTCCTTCAACTTCTCCGCAACAGGCAGCATGGCCTCCTTCTGCGGCGCCTTCACCATGGCGGTTCCGTGTCCAAAGTAAATGGTTCCCAAGAGTTCGCCCCCGACTGGAGAGGGTTTTGCCGCAGGCTCCTCCGATGGTACAGCCGGTTCGCTCGCCTCGGGCACTTCAAGAATCTCCACGGCCGGCTCCTCTGCTTGGCTTGCCGCCATTGACACCTGCGCTTCCGTCCTTGAAGAATCCGCGGCAACAAGGAGCAGAACCGATTGCTCCGACTCCGATTCGGTCGCGCCAGGCTCGGGGAAATAGACAGCGGAATGCATGCTTGCCGCCTCAATCCCGTAAGCGACGAGGAGTCGCCAGACCTCGTCGGCCCGACGCTGGCTCAACCAGCGGGTGTAGCCCGAGGAGTCCTCAGCAGCGAACCCCGCCACCGTGATCCCACCCTCAAAGTCGCTCTCCCTTAGCGAGTCAGCAATCCTTTCAAGACGATTCGTATCCTCGTCCTTGAGCAATGCTGAACTTCCCGCAAAAACAAAACGCACGTTTCCGAACCCGTTGAGTCTCGTAAGACTCCGTGGAAGCAAGGTCGCGACCGCCGTTTTCTCTTCAACTTCGATGATTGGCTCCTCCACGGGCACTTCCAGGGTAGGCGCGGGCGCCATTTCCTCCCCGTTGATCGACACTACCGGCGAGGCCGGAATGGCAATGGAGAACTCGACGTTCAAACCATCCTCTTCGAGCATCGCTTCAGTCGTCGTGATCACCTCCGCATCAGACGAAGAGAGCGCCTCCCCAACAATGGTCAACTTGTCTCCTTTCGCGGTAAGCGCTCCGTGACCAAGTGCCGCCATCACCGGAATCCAGCGCTTGCCCGATGCCAGCCATCGGGTTGGCTCGACATGAGCCCCCCTTTCGAGTGACGAGAGTTCGAGCGACGGAAAAGCCTCCGACAGTGCAGTGTAGAGTTGGTCACCCAAGGAGTCTCCGGGTATCCTTCCTTCCACTTCCCACTCCCCTGCGGCACTCCACGCAATGTGCAACTCCGCTGGGACTGGATCAGGCAGCACCGGCGCGGGCTGGGACACCGATTCCTCGACAAACCGAAGTCCGTCCCGTCCCCGAACACCATCCATCAAACTACTGACCTCTGCGAAGCGCCCCTCTTTGGGCTCACCTCGGACGAAAACGTCACGGCCATCAACAACAAGCTCTCCCTCATCAAGTTGCGCCAGCAGCTGAGGCACCCACTCGCGAGCGCGGACCAGCCATCTTGGAGATTGCACGCTCTCCCCTCGTTCGATCAAATCCAGCCCCCTCACGCCTTCCTCTTTCAAAGCCTCCAGAAAGTCTTCGATAACGCGCGTCTTCGGCAGCTGTCCGCGAACGACCTTCGCGCTCCCTGAACTCACGAAGAATTCAAGTATTGGGTCGATAGGCGCCTGCACGACTTTCAAGTCCATCGAATGCTCCAGGTTCACTCCCGCGAACGCGACAAGCGCGGCAGCAAACCGGTCGCGGTCTTCGGAGCGCTTGAAGGTGCCTGATGCCGAAACGGCCGTCGACCGCACCTCCACTTCTCCCTTCTGCAAGGTTCCTACAGTGGCCTCTCCGAGACCAGATACCCGTTCGATCCAGGCCTCCTGCATGACGGCCTCCCGAAAGCGAAGCCCTCCTGTATCCATCTCCTGCCTTGTGTCGCCAATCGACGTCATGAACGCCTCTTTCGATTGACTCGGCAGTTCTCCCGTAACCGTCATCCGCTCTTCGTCCACAGCCAGTCGAACCCAAGGCAACGCCATGGGTGCCTCTTCCGAAATCGCACCGAGGTCCAACTTCAGTTTCGCTGCCCCCGGAACGTCGATCAGCCCCATGATTTGCTCCATGCGATTCACGCCTTCCACTCCCGGAACCATTCCGGAGATCGTACCGACTCGCCCTCTGAACGCCACCTCAAGAGGCAAATCCACGCCATTTGAAGCCAGCGCCTCCCGCGTTCGTTCTGCCAATTGACCTTCAATCTCGGGCCTGACCCCCAAGGCAAACCAAATCCAAAAAACGAGGAGAATCACCCCGAAGGCACTGTAAATGAACATTTTGCCAGCTTGTCTGTCTATGCGCTCCAACATAATATTCCGATGAATGAAGGGATCACCCTAGACAGGCGTTGATATTTCACAAATACATTTTTCCAGTAAAACTAAATTATTTGGAATTGTTAACTAAACGCCCTCCTTCCAGCCGCTCCAGCGGGCTCTTTACTTTCCGCGTCGACTTCAGATTTTGATTCCGTGAGAACTTGGTTTCATTCACAGTCAGTCCCTGTCTATTTCCCGTTACGCTTTCCTCATGAAAACCACCCGCCGCTCCTTCATCGCCAAGTCAACCTTTGCCGCAACTGCCCTCTCCGCATCCAGAGTCCTTGGAGCCAACAACACCATTCGTGTCGGCTTGATCGGGCTCGGTGGTCGCGGGCGCCAGTCCGCCAAGTGGTTCAGCGAAGAACCGGACACGGCCATTACCTGGCTCTGTGACGTCGAGCAAACCCGTATCGACGAAATGAAGGAGAAGTTTCCCGAGGCATCGACAACAACGGATCTGCGGAAACTGATCGAAGCCAGGGATGTCGACGTCATTGTCATTTCGACCTGCAACCACTGGCACGTCCTCTCCGCCATCTGGGCGTGCGAAAGCGGCAAAGACGTCTATGTGGAGAAACCCATTTCCCACAACATCTGGGAAGGTCGCCAGCTGGTGAACGTGGCCCGCCGTACCAACCGCATCGTGCAAGGAGGCACCCAGCAGCGGAGCGATCCCCTGCAGGACGAGATCAAGGATTTTCTCGATGCGGGCGAAATCGGCAAGGCCCAGTGGGTCCGCTGCAATCGCTATGGCAACCGAGCCTCGATTGGAAAGAGGGACTCGCCAATGACACCGCCGGACACCGTCGACTACAACCTTTGGCTCGGCCCCTCACAAGACAAGCCCATTTTTCGGGAGAAGTTCCACTACGACTGGCACTGGAATTTCAACCAGGGCAATGGGGAACTCGGAAACTGGGGGCCGCACATTCTTGACGACCTCCGCAACGTCGTCTTTCGCGACAAGCTCACCTATCCCAAGCGCGTCATCGCCGGCGGCGGACGATTCGGATGGAACGATGCCGGTGAAACGCCAAACACGCACTTTGTCTACATGGACTGCGGTGACATCCCGGTCATTATGGATGTCCATAACCTGCCCGTGAAAAAAGGCGTCAAGGGCGGCGATGTCTACAAGGCGCGGCGCACACGTGGATTTCTCGTCATCGAATGCGAGGGAGGATACTATGCCGGCGGTCGCGGCGGCGGCGCGGCCTACGACAAGGACGGGGAGAAGATCAAGAGCTTCAAGGGTACCGGCGGTCGAGACCACGCGAAGAATTTTCTCGCGGCCGTTCGCTCCCGGAAGCGGGACGAGTTGAACGCGGAGATCGAAGAGATTCACTACTCCAGCGCGTGGTGCCACCTCGGAAACATTTCATGGCAACTGGGCGATCAATACTCCCGCGACGAGGCCGAAGCCGCCGTGGAGGACTTCGAGCCTTGGAACGCGGTCATCGACGACTTTCACAATCACCTCGCTGCAAACGAAATCACTCCGGACCAGGCCTCGATCAAACTCGGACCAATGCTGGAAATCGACGCGCAGGCTGAGACCTTCACCGGCAAGACCGCGACGAAAGAGGCGCTCGCACTCCTGACTCGTGATTACCGGAAGGGCTTCGAGGTGAACGAAGTCGCCTAGCTCGGATAGAGTAACTCCGGAATTTCTGAAGCGCGGATCAGTTTCCTTTCATTGCTGTCCCCGGATCAACCGCCCACTCCAGGGCGTTGAGCAGGATCCTCTGGAACCAGCTCTCACGAAAGTCGTCGACACCTCCCAACGAGGTGTAAAAAAGACGCTGGCCGTCAATCTCCCGGGTCCAGGCGACCGGCTCGCTCTCGCCGCTGGCAACAAATCCTTGCAAAACGACCGTCGCGTCTTTCACCAACTCGCGATTCTTGTAGAGGGAGGTCTTCACCTTCTTCACCTTCATCCACTTGGTTCCGGCAAGTAGCGGATGTCCCTCGCTGCCGTCCGGCACCCTGACAAAAGTCTCGGCATCCGTGCTGCCCGGAAAATGCCCCTCATACTTCGCTCCGAACAATTCGATGTCGATACCCTGCCAGGCTTCGTGTCCTTCCGGGGGGATGTAGCCCGCACCCTTTTCCCGGGCGGCAAAGGCGTGGTTGGCCGTGCGGATCCCCACTACAGGCTTTCCATCCGCGATCCATCGCCGGACCGCCGCCATTTCTTCCGTCGACGGAAATCGTCGCCGCGTACTGATCACGAGGACATCCGCCGTGTTCAAAGCGGCCAGGAATCCGGGAAACTCATGGCAACCCGACTCCTTGCGGTCATCCGACTTGGCGAAGATAAACGTCGTCTTGTATCCCTTCGGCTGAAGGTTGTTTTCCGCGAATTCAGGCAGGGACTTCTTCGTTCCATATTCGTGCTCACCAATGAGGAAGAGAAATTCAGGCTTGTCCCCACCGAGCGAGAGATTCACGCCGAGAAGGAAAATAAGGATTGGCCGGGGGAGAACCATAGGAATACTCTGACTGAAGATATCCCCTCCGCCGAGGAATCTTTTGTCAAAATCCGCTGTCCTCATTCCCCACCCATGAATCAAATTTCCTCCCTGTTCCCCATCCGCCCCCTAGTACTGACGGTTTCCTTTTTTCTCGGCGCTTGCTTTCCGTTGCACGGCAATGACCGCCCGAACGTCCTCTTCATCATGTCCGACGACCACGCGGCCCACGCCATCGGAGCCTATGGGAGCCGCCTCGCCACCCTGAATCCGACTCCCACGATCGATCGACTCGCCAAGGAAGGCATGCTCTTCGAAAACGCCTTCTGCACAAATTCCATCTGCACGCCGAGCCGGGCCTGCATCCTCACCGGACAGTACCCGCACACCAACGGCGTCTTCGATCTCGGCGGGAAAATCGAACCGGGCAAGCAGGCGCTCGCCATCGAGTTTGGAAAGGCTGGCTATCAGACCGCCATGATCGGCAAATGGCACCTGAAGGTCGAACCCGCCGACTTCGACTACTATTCCGTCCTCCCCGGCCAGGGCGACTACCACAACCCGACCTTTCGCGTCCAGGGCGATAAAGAATGGCCTAACAACACCATCAAAAAGGATGGCCAGCACTCCTCGGACGCCATCACCGACATTGCGCTTGAATGGTTCAAGAACACCCGTGACGAGGAGAGGCCGTTCTTCCTCATGCACCACTACAAGGCGCCCCACGACTACTTCGAGCATGCCGAGCGCTACAACGATTACCTGAAGGACGTCGGTATTGCCGAACCGGACAGCCTTTGGAATCTACCGACAGGATTCGGATCCATCGCGACGCGGGGTCACAAAGACGAACTGGTTCCGCATATCGGCACCTCCATCGGAACAAGGAATCCGCGCCGCTCCTACGCCGTGGATCTTCCCCCCCGTTTTCCCAAGGACTTCCCCGAGAACTACGACCCCGCCAACCACACCGAGGATCAAATCAAGCTCCTGGCCTACAACACTTATCTCAAGAATTACCTCCGTTGCGTCAAGGGTGTCGATGACAACCTCGCCCGGCTCTTCGCTTATCTTGAAGACGAGGGCCTCATGGACAACACCGTCATCATCTACACCGGAGACCAGGGGTTCATGCTCGGCGAACACGACTACCAGGACAAGCGCTGGATGTACGAGGAGTCCCAGCGCATGCCCTTTCTCATTCGATACCCCCGATTGATTCCTGCCGGCAAACGCACCGATGGTATTGTCGAGAATGTCGACTTCGGACCGACCATGCTCGATTTCGCCGGCATCTCCATTCCGGACAACATGCAGGGCAGGAGTTTCAAATCTATCTGCGTGTCCGGCAACGAACCCGCCGATTGGAAGAAAGCCGCCTACTACCGCTACTGGATGCACATGGCCCACCACGACAACCCCGGCCACATGGGCATCCGCACCAAGACGCACAAGTTGATCTATTTCTATGGCTGTAACTACGAAGGCGGATACCAAACCCCACCCGCCTGGGAACTCTACAACCTCAAAAGCGATCCTCACGAACTCAACAACGTCTACGACGACCCGTCCAACGCCGATCTCGTCAGCGACTTGAAAGCTCAACTCGCCCAACTCCGGGAAGACGTCGGCGACGATGGTTCTCACTATCCAAAGGCTGAAGCCGTGGTCCAGGAGTTCTGGGCTTACGATGAGGCCGACCGGAAAAAAGCCGTCCAACTCTCCAACAATTTTCTCGCCGTCCGCGAGGAGGAATTGGTGAACCGCAAAAAGCCCAAAGGCAAATTACCCAAGGGGAAGAAGTAAGCCTGTTTCCAGATACCCCGCTCAGGACTTGAACCTGAAACCAAAAGATTAAGAGTCTTCTGCTCTACCATTGAGCTAGCGAGGCTTTCGCAAAGGATCTAGATCGCGGATGCGAGCAGGGAATATGCGCAGGATGGCCTTGTTTTCAAGTCTGGATTCGCATCACTCCCCGAGTTTCTTCCCGGGCACGAGGTAATTCTTCACGTAGTCGGAAACCGCGGATTCCAGCGGCGTGACCGCCGCCTCGTACTTCGCTTTCCGAAGCTTCGTGATGTCAGCGCAAGTGTAGTATTGATACTTCCCTTTCAGCGCCTCCGGCATCTCGATGAATTCAATCTCCGGCTGCCTTCCGAGAGCAGCAAAGATGGCGGTGGCGAGCTGCACCCAGGTGCTGGCGTTGCCCGAACCGACATTGAACAGTCCGCCCGCCAGCGGAGAGTTCGCAAGGTGAATTGTCATCTCCACCGCATCTTTCACGTAGAGAAAGTCCCGCATCTGCTCGCCATCGGCGTAGTCCGGATGATAGCTCTTGAAGAGCTTTACCTTCCCCGTCTCCACGATCTGGTCATACGCCTTGTTAACAAGACTCCGCATGTCGTCCTTGTGATCCTCATTGGGTCCATAGACGTTGAAATACTTCAGCCCCACCATCCCTTTCAGCTTCCCGATCTTCTGCGCATGGACGTCAAAGAGGTGCTTGGAATAGCCGTAGGGATTGAGCGGTCGAAACCGGTGAAGGTCCGGTGCCTGGTCATCCATACCCGCGGATCCATCTCCATAGGTGGCGGCGGAGGAGGCATACACGAAGCGCGCCCGACGGCGCAGGGTCCAGTCGGCAAGGCACTTGGTGTACTCAAAATTGTTCCGCATGAGAAAAGCGACATCCTTTTCCGTGGTCGCCGAACAGGCACCAAGGTGAAAGACGGTACTGACTTCCCCAAAGTAGTCTTCGCGCTGCTCGAGGACGTCGAAGAGGTCGTCCGCTTCGAAGTAATCCCCGAACCTCAGCGGGGTCAGATTCTTCCACTTCTCGTCCGATCCAAGGCGGTCGACGAGGATGATATTGTCGGCACCCTTCTCGTTCAGTGCCCAGACGAGAGCGCTGCCGATGAACCCGGCGCCTCCCGTGACAATGATTTTTCCTCGTTTCAAATTGATGAATCCAGCTCACGGTTCCTCGCCGAACGGAGGCATCCCGTCAAGCTGTTGAGGGAAGGGACCTTGGAG
>JBCDLR010000066.1:0-14206 GCA_038745205.1 Verrucomicrobiota bacterium | reverse complement strand
CTCGTATTCGCCGTGGCCTGCTGCTTTACAGTCCGGATGATTCCGTAGCTCGCTGGATTCGAGCCGGCTTCTTCGTCAGTCTCTTTTTCGCAGTTTTGCTGCCGCTGACTCCTGTCATTCCAGATGAATCCGGCGAACCCATATCTCCAAAAGATGAGCTTCATATTGTCATTATCGGCACCGCATTTTTCCTATTCGTCGCCCTCGTTTGCCGACGGCTGGTGACGAAACTGGAATCGCCGCACCAGCAATCGCCAGAGAGTAACCACTAGAGAAATTTGGGATGGAAGAGACGGAAAATTACGAGCAACTTCCCCAGATCTCCGGCGCGATGAGACGAAGAGCCAACCGTGGTGACCCGACCGCGGCAGCACACGCGTTTGGCTCACTTAGCAAGACAAGATCAGAAGCGGTGACTGTGGCGGACCTGGGTATTTGCGGGTTATGGGGTTTTGGCTGGAGAACGTGGGGCTGCATCAGCGACGATTACGCGGGATACCTTCAGATCAGCCCGTTCGGAAACGTCAAGTTCGCTGAGGTGAGGAGGGACTCGATCATCGGCATGGATCTTCGAATGGAGGGCGGAGGCACCCTTCCGCTCACCCTCATATCCCTGACCTTGCTCTATTTCTTCGTGGCGATTTCCCTGCTCAATCTCGCGATGATGGGTGGATGGCCCGAATACAATCCATTGAACCCCAATTGGGCCTACTGGAATATCTTCGCCTATTGGGCTTTTGTTTGCATGCCTTTACCCTTCTTTCTTTATTACACGGCGAGATTCTTCCACTACCGGGCCAGAACGGGGATCCAGCTACGGACAATGGGGGAAACACTGTGGATTTTCGCGTCTCCCCGGCGACGCAAAAAGCTCCTCTCGTTGATGAGCGAACTTTAGCCCTCTCCGAAAGCGTTATGAGATCATTGATTCCATTGACCATCGGAGTGCTCCTGACTTTTGCTTCCTATTTCCTCTTCTTTCAGGTAATCCAGGAAACGCTTTATTGGCCATGGCAGGAGATCGAGGAGGAAGAAGGCATCCCTTTCTTTCCAACTCCGGTTGAACAATTGTCTCTAAGCGAGTCAGAAAGTGATTTGCTGAGCGGTTTGAATTTTGACCTCGATCTCATGCAGCAATGCAAGGCGGGGGTATTCGGCAACATGAGACCGGACAACTACGCGGAATTAATTCAACAGTGCGAGGGAGACACGTTTCCGAGTTTCCTCCCCGTTGCACAGCCGGGGATTGGTGGGGAAAACCCACCTTACCATGCTGTCTCGCTCATGATTCCCGATGTAGGCCCATCCTATTGGCACGAAGAGAGCAGGCGATTGCAGGAATTCTTCGGTTCCACCCACTACATGGCCTTCATGAGTGAATACCCAATGTTCACAATCATGAAGGATGCCGATCAATGGGACTATCTACAACTCGCGCGCCCTGGCTCGGTCATTTCGACGGGAGCGTCTGCCTTCGCCATTGAGCAAGTTAGAAGGTGGAATGAAAAGCACGGAGTCATCCTGATACAAGCCAACCGGGAGGAACTGGTACTTTCTTTTGAGGAGGCACCGAATGACTGGACGCAGGTCGCGAGGGAGATGATCGCCATGGTACCGCACTTTGACGATGTTCTTGCCGAGGATGGAATGACGAGGGAGGAGGGAATCCGCGCATTGGTGAATGAGATCGAGGAACGCGGAGGCGAAGTCGCCGTCTATTGGTCGACGGAAGAGTAGCTGGCGGGACGCAACACGGCTGCTTCCTGCCTGTTGATGCCTCCTCGGGATTTTGCCATTGACGGCATCCACGCCTTCCATTCCTTTGGGCACATGAAGGTGGTTTTGATTTGCCTGTTCTGGTGCTCGATGGCCTCGGTGTCTGCACTTGCTTTCGGCACTGAGGAGGACAAGACGATTACCGAGGAGGAACTCATCGTCCTTATCCGGGATCAGCTATTGCAACGGGCGGAGAATCTTCGGCAACAGTTGGGAGAGACGGTGGAAGTGGAGTTGGAGGGACTGGATGAGGCCAAGCGCCGCGGGAAGGCTGCGATCCTCGAGGCCGCGAACCAGAAGCTGAAGGAGCGGGAGAGTATTGCTTTCGGAGCCTGGGAGTCGAATCCTCTCGTCGACGGGACAATCGTCAGCGACGGAACGGAAACGCGCGAGAAGGTGACGACGACGATTCTCGGGAGCAAGGTGACCGCCTCCAATCTCGGCGTCATCCTCGACAACTCGGGGAGCATGGATCCTTATCTCGACGCCCTTCGCGCTGAAATCACGGAGTTCTATCCCAAGGCGCACTTCGCCGAAGTCAGCGGGTGCCAGCTATGGGGTTCAGGGTATCATACGTTCGTCTATGCCAATTCCGGCACGCGCGGGAATCCTTTCGATCCCGACCGCTTTCCCGTCGAGATCAGCGAGGAACTTCTAGAAAACACCGAGAATATCCGCTACGACCCGCTCTCCGCCTTCATCGGCATGATCGAAGCGCGAAAGGTGGATTCGATCATTTGGTTCTGCGATTTCAATGATCCGATCTACGAAGAATCCCTCGACCTCCTCTGCCGGAAGATCCTCGCGCATGAGGTGCAGGTTTACATCACTTCGGTGGAAGACGACGGGCCGGAGAAACTCAAGGAGACCGTCGAAAAATTCGAGGGCTACATCAACATCCGGAATCCGAGCGAACTCCCGACCGACAAATGAGAGGGACACTTGCGCTTAGCCTTATCACTCTTTCCGCGGACGTCTTGCTCGGATCCGAACCGGCGCCATTCCTCGCGCTTGAGATGAAGCCGAGTATCGCGGACGCGCTTGAAAAAAACATCGCTGGAGACCCGGCGAAGGCGAACGAAACCCAGCGGACACACGCCAATCTCGTTTCCTCGCGAAAGATCAAACTCGTGCACCGGCTAACTATCGATCCAACAGCCGCCGAACGGCAATGGCGGCAGGGACCAGAGAACCGGCGGACGATCAAGATGTTTCCCGGCTGGAACGAACAAAGCGGGATGGAGATGACATGGGCGCCGTTGGACCAAGGCCTCGAATGCTTCGCCAAGCTCATCGAACCGGATGGGGCGTCGGTTCGCGTCCACGAATTCAAGACCGAGGCAAAAAGCGTTCCCTTCCTCTACGCGCGGTGGGACAACCGGGGAGAGGAGTCCGTTGTCTTGTTCAGTCGCGCCCTCGACGCGCCTGTCGCGGATTTGTTTCTCTTCAAGGCGCTCCGCTACCGCTTTCCGGTCGTGGAAGAAGTGCAGGACTTCATGAAACGCGTGGAGATGGCTGGGCGCGGGAAGGAAGCGGAAGCGCTCTCCTTTCTTCGTTCGAAAGCCAACCAGGTCCAAGGCGTCACCGTGGTAGCCCTGCATGGGAAAAATGCCCGCCTCGCTGACCGCCAGCCGGTCGATTTTCAAGTCGCCGATGACGAGTGGAAGCACGAGGATGACGGCTTCAAGCTACGGCTTCGACCGAGAACGGAGGATGGGAGAGCCGGCTTCGGATTCCGATTCGAATCGAGTAGACCGAAGGCCAACAAGCGGGAACACGTTGCCGGAAATCGCGTCCCGGACTTTGAATTCGTCTCTGTTTCCGAGGAGGTCGCCGAACTCGGCACCTGGTTCTTCCCCGTCGACATGCCGGGCGCCGAAAACGACCTCCTCGCCGTCGTTGTCCGGCCGTTGGGTGGGTGAGGACAGGGATTCCCCTCTGCTGCATGAAGGGCAGAGCAAAGGAAAGTTCTCATCGGAACCACGCTCCCGCCACTCCGGGCAACAAAACACGCGAAATTTTTCGCGCATATCTCTTGACTCGCGAAGTATTTCGCGTTTTTTTCGCGAAATACTTCGCGGTTCGGAGTCCTCATTCCGTAATGCAACCTTCCGACCTATCATCATGAACCGAAAATCCAATTCCTTGCCACACCAGACTCTACTCTCCGTGCTCTTTTCAAGCCTGCTTTTCCAGCCTGCGGCTCACACAGCAACGCTGCTCGCAAACTCTTGGGAAGACTGGGCATCGGCCACCCAAAATGGTCTCGGGCTCGTCGGAGCCGACGACTCTCCAGAACAGGGGCACACGGACACGGCCAGCGCCGGTTTCTGGTATTACCGGGCAGGTGACAGTTCAATCGATCTCGATCTTGGCAATGGCAGTGATATGGACTGGCGGGAAGGGAGCGCCGGTTACCAATATCTTGGAAACTTCGGAATCACCCAGTTCAATATGGGACCTCCACATGCGGAAGGTTCCGGCGATCTCGCGTTTGCGCAGCGCATTTGGGAAAGTGGGCACGATGGCCTTGTCCGCATCATGGGAAACTTCACGAATCAATCCGGCATCGGCACCGGAGTTTTCGTCACCGTCCACGTCATGCGGTCCGGAAACCCGGATATCATGGCGGTGAACCAGTTCTTTGCTCCCAATGGTAGCGAGTCTCTGGACTTCGACTTCGATGTCGAAGTGCAATCTGGCGATCTCGTCGGCTTTGTCGTCGGTCCGAACGGCGACAACACCAACGACAACGTTCGATTTGGCGCGTCGATCTTCTCCATCCCGGAGCCTGCCATTTCGATCCTGGCGCTTCTCGGATGCGGTATCCCCCTTTTTCGGCGGCGGCGGGATTGATCAAACGAAAGATGACCGCAGCCTTACCGCAGATCCCTCCGGATCTATGCAAAAAAGGCCGTCGCCGCGATTCGGAGTGACTTTTCCCGCCATTTGCGGTTCACTCCCTCCATGAGTTATTCCCAGTTCTCGTTCCTCCGAATGATCACCCTCCTTGCGACCCTGTTCCCGGTTGCTTTCATCCCCGCCGCCAAAGCCGAAACCAACTGGGGCCAGTGGCGCGGGCCTTCCGGGACGGGAGCGGCTCCCGAATCGGTGAAGCCTCCGGTGGAGTGGAGCGAAGAAAAGAACGTGAAGTGGAAGGTTCCCATTCCCGGCGACGGCACGAGCACGCCAATCATTTGGGAGGATAAGATTTTCATCCAAACCGCAATGAAGGCCAGCGAAGCGAAAGACCAGGCTGCCGCAGAGATCCGAACCGGCGAGTTCGGTGAACCATCGACGTTTTTCGTGCAAGCCGACGCGCAAGACCCGCGCCGAAGCGGAAAAGGGAAAGGAAAAGGCCGTCGCGGCGGCAAGGGCGGCGGTGGTGGCGGTGCTCCGACCGATGCCTACGATTTCATGATTCTTTGCCTCGACCGCAAGGACGGCACGACCATTTGGTCGAAGACCGCAGCGTCGACGATTCCCCACGAAGGCACTCATCAAAACCATTCCTATGGCTCACACACGCCCGCGACCGATGGCGAGTACGTTTTCGCCTACTTCGGTTCCCGCGGACTCTTCTGCTATGACATGGACGGGGAACTGGTTTGGGAAAAGCAGTTCGGGGAAATGACCATGCGTGCGGGCTTCGGTGAAGGCACTTCACTCGCACTGCACGGAGACAAGGTCATCGTGAACTGGGACCACGAGGGTCCATCCTTCATCGCGGCCTTCGACAAGAAGACCGGCAAGGAGATCTGGCTTCAGGAACGTGACGAGGCGAGCACCTGGTCGAGTCCGCTTGTCGTTGAAACCGGGGACGGCAAGGCACAGGTCGTGACGAATGGCGAGAAGGCCGTCCGCAGCTACGATGCCGGGACCGGCGAACTTATTTGGACCTCGACAGGCCAGACCGCCCGCCCGGTTGCGACGCCGGTGAGCGATGGGAAAAACGTCTTCGTCATGAGCGGCTTCCGCGGGAACATGCTGAGCGCGGTCAAGCTCTCCGCCGCCAAGGGCGACGTGTCCGAAAAGGAAGCCGAGATCTGGACGCTCGACCGCAACACGCCCGACATTGCATCGCCGGTTCTTTCCGACGGACGGCTCTATTTCACCACGGGCAAGGGTTCCTACATGTCGGCCTATCGCGCCGCAACAGGCGAACCGCTCTTTGTCCAGGAACGCATCGATGGTCTGCGCGACATGTATGCGTCCCCCGCGGCGGCCAACGGCCACGTCTATATCGTCGGCCGGGACGGAGCGACATTCGTCATCAAGGACAGCGATCAACTCGAATTGGTCGCCACGAACAGGCTCGACGATCAGATCGACGGCTCGCCGGCGTTTTCCGGGAAGGACCTCTTCCTCCGCGGGCGGAAGTATTTGTATTGCTTGTCCAAGGAGTAGAGATTGGAGACAGCATCCATGGGCTTGGTGGGATCGGCACAACTCAGGCATTCGCAAAACGTTAGCAAACAGGGAATTACCGAGAGTATATCCCTGCTGATACCGGGGCGAGGCTAGTAGTGGGTCGCTTGCCAGTGATGTGGCCCGAAGGGATGCGACTCTCGCGATGCGATCGAAGACAACACGTGCGCCGTCGTCATCCCAGCAACCGGCTTCTCCCGACGGACCCGGTCCGGAGCCGGGTGCCCTTGGATTGAAACCGGCCCTGAACCTGCCACTTCTTGTCTTTTATGGGGTCGGCGTCACCATCGGGGCCGGAATCTTTGCCCTCATCGGCGAGGTGCTGCGCGTGGCCGGAGACGAGGCGCCCATCAGTTTTCTGCTCGCCGGAATCGTCGGCGGCGTCACGGGCATGACCTACGCCGTCCTCGTGCGCGCCTATCCAGAGGCAGGCGGGGTGGCGATTTACACGACGCGCGCCTTCGGAAAGCTTGCCGGATTGGTTGCCGGTCTCGCGGTGGCACTGACCGGAATTGTTTCCAGCGCCGTCATCGCCAATGCCTTCGCGGGCTATGCGGGGACGTTCCTGAATTTGCCCGCTGCATGGCTGGTCGTGGCCATGGTGCTGCTCATCGGAGGATTGGTCGCCTGGGGCGTGCTGGAAAGTGTCGTTGCTGCAGCGGTGATCACCGTTCTCGAAGTAGGTGTACTTCTTCTGATTGTTGTTTTCGGGGCACCGCTGTTTGCCGGCCTGCCCGAAGCACTTGGCGAAATGTTCACCGACCCGGTCGCCATCCCGTATATGCAGGACGACTTTCAGCAGGCAACTGCTCCGGCGGCCAACGAGACTCCCCAATCCGGGTCATCCACGCCTGCGAACCCCTGGGGAGGTATCCTCGCCGGAGTTCTCCTCGCGTTCTTCGCCTTCATTGGCTTTGAAGACATGGTCAACATGGCTGAGGAAACCAAGGCACCGCGACGCAACCTTCCGCGCGCCATCCTCCTTACCCTCGGCATAACCACCATCCTCTATGTGGCGCTTTCATTACTCAGCGTCCTTGTTGGTGACCGGCAGGAACTGGTCGCTTCCGAGGCGCCCATGGCGGTTTTGTTTGAGATGGTGACAGGATGGCCGAGGCAAATGGTTGCCGGCGTCGCGGTAATCGCCCTCGTCAACGGTGTGCTGGTTCAAGTCTTGATGGGGAGCAGGGTGCTCTACGGCATGGCTCGCGAGGGGCTGATTTCGCCCTTCTTTGGCGTGGTCCATTCAGTCCGGCAAACCCCCATTCGAGCGGCAGTAGCTGTCTGTGCGTTGGTTTTGATTCTCGCCCTGGCCCTCCCCCTCGCCTTGCTGGCACAGATCACCAGTTCACTCACGCTGGTCGTGTTTGCCGGAGTACACCTCAGTCTTTTCGCCCTCGGACAACGTTCACACCGACGTCGCATGAGAAGCGAAGTTGCCACTTCTTCGGAAAACGATAATACGGGCGAATGCCCCCCGGCTACTGACCTCCTACCGGAGGAAGCGCTGACGCGGTGGCGCTGGTGGGGTGTGCTCGGGGCAGGGATCTGCGTGGCGGTCCTGGCCGCACAGTTATTGTAAGTCCTTGGCGGGTTGTTCCGCATCACAATGACGGATCCATCGCGGTCAGGAGCCCGCTTCTCTCTTCTCACGGCTCGGGCCTACACGCCCGTGAACGGACCGGGTTTCTCGGTGACGGCGCGCGTTTCCATCCAGGGGAGACGGGAACCTTCCTGGGAAGTGGCATAGCGCGCGATGAGAAAGACACCGGCAATGACCACCGTACCCCCAATCATTTCGGCAGTGGTCGGGGCTTGCTGAAGGATGAGAAAGGCGAAGCCGATTCCCAGAACCGGCGTTGCCGCCTCCGCGAGACTGATGTGGGCGGCGCTGGCCGTGCGGAGACTGAGATGCCAGAACGTTTGGCCGGCGGCGACGATGAAAATGCCGTAGACGAGCATCCATTTCCACAGGGTCGGGCTGAAAATATCCACGAAGTGCTTGGGACCGAAGAGGCTTAAGACGACGATGGCGAAGAAGATCGTCCCCGCGACCGTGCGGACCATGGCATAGACACCGATCGGAATTTCCCAGGTCAAGCGACGGCGGAGTTGCGTCGCAAGCACGAAGAGAAAAGAGGCGACCGCCACCCGAAGCTCGCTCACCCCCACCGGCATGCCCGCGACGGAGGTCACTCCTGATCCGGCTTTCAGCCCTACCATGAGGAAAAGCCCCGCCACGGCGATCAGGGCCCCGAGAACCGCAAACTTGTTCGATCGTTCCTTGTGGATGACCCAGGCCGCGAGAAGGACGAGCGGAATCTGGATGCTCTGCACGAGCACAACACTCGCGACGGGAATCTCCTCAAGGGCGATGAAGATAAACGCAGGGGCCAAACCACCTTCAAGAAAGGCGATGAGCACGAGCAAGCCCCAGTGGGCCCGTTTCACAACGCGGATCTTCTCCGTCTTGAAATCCTTGAAAAAAAGGACCGAAAAAGCGAGCCCGGCGACGATGTTACCGGCGAAGAGAACATTGCAGAAGGAAATCGGGTTTCTCCCGTCGATGAGATTGTCGCGTCCGATATCGACCATCTTCGCGATGACGGAAAACGAGGCGGCAAAGAGCGCCGTCCCGAGAACGAGATAGAATAGTCCGCGACCGTTCCCGCGAGGATTGCCACGAGATACGTCAGCGTCAGGCGAAGATTCGATTTGGGAAGACATCAGCCGTGAGGTTCCAACCAGATGAATAATCTAAGTTGAGTCCATGACATCCACTTTTCCTTCAAGATATTCCTTCATGTTCTCCAAGCCGCGGAAATGCTTGTCACCAACACTTCCGTCGATGAAGAGGACAAAATAGCGGCGCAGGGGATGGGCCGGGACCTGACCGAAAAATTCCCACACGACTCTCGTGGACTCTCCTCTATCCGCTGGTTCAAACCGAAAGCGGCTTGTCGATGTTGGATAGCCATCGTCGAAGTGCGTGTTGTATTCGACCAGTCCAGCGCCATCGCTCTTCGTGATGATGATCTTCCCGCCGCTCTTGGGACTCTCCCAATACATGACGGCTCCTTCCCCGGCCGGCGGCCCTTCAAAGCTTGTCCTCACATCCGGCCCCTGGAACGGGGACCACTTCACACGGTTGCTCGGATTATTGACCAGCGGAAAAACCTCCGAGAGCGGGGCCTCGATCACGATTTCCCGGTCGACACGGTAATCCCGCGGAAGAAGGAACCCCGTTACAAGAATCCCGAGGGTGAGCACGACAACAAGAACAGCGGCAATTATCAAGAACGTTTTCATCAAAGGACCAAATGCCGGAGTGGTGACTTGCTTCCGACGTCATTGGAAGCGCAGTTCGGGAAAAATATTTCCCGGGGAATAAATTTGGTGGGGCAGGGCGAAATTGAGCACACCGCCCTATCCCGAAGAAATCGCCTTTTCAGTCGCCCATCGGCGTGATTCTCTGTATATCGATGGGCGGAAAGCAAACATAACCCAAAGACATTGCCAGACGGTCAATACAAGGGTTGAACCCATGAAGTTACCCCGAAGAGAATGAGTGACTCGTCGATCATGCAGCGAACATCACCACACTTGCTCCTCATCTGCATTGCCTTGGGCCCCTTATCCGCGCGCGCGCAGGCACCCCCGGACTTGGGCATCTCGCAGGACACGGGCGGAGATATCATCCTTTCTTGGTCGACCGCGGACAGCGAATGGGTCCGTTGGTATCCGGAAACGTCGTTGGATCTCAAAGACCCCTGGGAACCAATAACAGCGACACAAGACAGGAGTGAAAACCGGTTTTGCCTGGAACTCGAACTGGAGGATACGCTTCGTCACTTCCGCCTCGCACGAAGTCCGATCTTTTTTGTCGACGACAGTCAACCCACTGCCGGTGCCGGCACTCTGGCCGACCCGTATCAGACGATCGCCCTCGGACTCAATGCCGCAAAGCAAAGTTTCATCGCTGATGGACGCCGGCCGGTCGTGTATGTCTTCGCGGGAGACTACTCGGAAACGCTCAGTATCGATGCCTCGGGCGCCCCTGGCTACGAGTTGACCCTCATGGACAGTTCCACGCCCATTGAGGTGAACGGCATGACGGTCGGCGGCTTCGGACAAACGGCACGGCTAGAGACGTCCAACGGCAGCTCGCCCCTTTCCGTTACCGGACTGCACGGATTCGCGCTCCTTGGGTTCGAGGTGCGATCGCTCAACGCGCACTGCATTGATATCAATTCCGTCGAGGAAACCTTTTTTCTATCCAATGATCTGGAGCCCACCAATGGCAACGGGTTTCTTTTCACCAATTCCAATGTCCAGATGGACTTCCCGAGCGTCGGCGTATTCGACGGCGACGGGGAAGACGGAATCGAGATCATCAACAACGACGGGAATTCGCGCGAAGCGTTGATTCAAAATGGAAACTTCGGATTCGGACTCTCGAGCGGAAACTTGAACGGTACTCTTGAGCACGGGATCAAGTTAACGGCCGCTTCCGGACAACTCGACGCCGAAATCGTCACCTGCTTCATCGTTTCGCAACGCGAAACGATCATTACCACGGACGGCGGGCAATCGCAGGCCCTGCTGCTGGACCTCGTGGCCAAGTCCCCGCTCACAACCACCACGCCGGGAGTACCCACGCAATCCATCACCGGTTCTGCGCTTCATTCCACCATCATCCGGAAATGGCAACCTTTCAACCAGGTCACCGGTTCGATCCTGCAGGCCGACGAACCGGGTGGGTTGCGCTTCGACCGCGTGACCTTTGATGCGGAGGGCAATCCGTCGAACGGAATCACCCAGGTCGTCTTCGGCGGAACTCTCGATATTGGGAGCGTTCCTCCTTCCACCGTGACCCGTGTCGTCGGACCGGGCCTTGCTTTCCCCAATTGCACGGGCGACCTCCGCATTGACGCCCTCAATATCGCCAACCGCGGCGCTCCGGCCGTCGACAACTCGGGATCCTCACTCACTCTCGATATCGGCTCCAGCACCATTGACACGGTGGGGAACTGAACGAAGCCAGTCCGTTACCGTATCTCGGGATGGAGGCGATCTGATTTCGTCCCCTTTCAGATCGGACGAAACTGCGCGAGAGTTTGGCCCATGCACTCGATCCTGTTTTTCCTTCTCGCAGCGGCGCTCGAAATCGCCGGCTGTTTTGGTTTCTGGCTCTGGATGCGGGAGGGCAAATCGTGGGTATGGACGCTGCCTGCCCTCGTCGCGCTCGCGGGGTTTGCCTTGGCACTCACGCGCGTTGACTCCGAGTTCGCCGGACGCGCCTTTGCAGCATACGGCGGCATCTACATCACGGCGGCGCTACTCTGGTTGTGGATGATCGAGAAGAAACGTCCCGACATCTGGGATACATCCGGGGCGATCGTTTGCCTCATCGGAGCGACCATCATCCTTTTTGGTCCGCGTGCGGTCTCGGCGGGATGAAACCTCCTGCAGTGCATTCACATCAACGAAGTCGACGCAGGGCGGCGCAGGAGAAGAGCGCCAGCAGCAGGGTGGTCTCCGCTTCCGGAATGGGAACGGTGGAAACATAAAATTCGTTGAGCGCGATATCATCGCCTCCGGCCCCTTCATCAAAGACGACACGACCGATGGGAACAGTCGACGTGAGACCGATGAAATCCGAAAGTCCCGTCGCCGGGATTGCCGAGAGTGTGCCGATCAGAACTTCGTTCGTATCGAAGACGGAGAGTGACTCGTTGTTGGAATTCCCATTGTCCCCGATGTAGAAGGCAAACGAAAAGACGGGCGTTCCACCGAAAGCGGCTTCCCAGTTGTCGTTTTGATAGTCGTTGATATCGCCGACCGACAACCCGCTCCATTCCGGCCCGCTACCTTCATTGTCGTCAAAGGTAAAACCCGCACCCTGTTGGAGAGCGGTAAGTGCGACGTCGGTTCCAAGGCCGGTGTTGATGTCGAGAAAGTTCAGCGTTTTGCCCAAACCCGTGTTCGGCCCGGGCAAGGTGACGACTTCTTCGGCCAGCAGGATATTTGCCGCCGAACCAAGATTGAAAAACTGCTCACCGTCCACCGCCGTCTCCCACGCATTTTCCGTCGAGTAAAAGACCACGGAGGCATGGGACGAAATGACGGCCCCGATGACAAGCAAGAGAAAGGCCGGGATGGAGCTGATCTTGATGGGTGACTGAGACATTTTGAAGGAGATACTAGCACGCCGCCAGAAGACTGGACAAGTCGAGACGCCGATGTCCATCTTCCCTCGCCCCTGAAGGTGGAGAACCGGCTCGAACCGATTACAGACACTGACGCGAATAGACTCACTCATTCATTTCTCCTCGGCGGCACGCAGCTTGGCGTTCCAGCGTTCCATGATCTCAAGCCGCTCCGGAAGCGGCCCACCGGTGCGGCAATCCACCAGGCCGCTGCGACCACCCGGATGGGGCGTCTCGTAGAAGCCGCACCATCCGAATCCGATGACCTGCGGATGCTCGAGTGCTATCTCCGCCAGCCCCCGGTAAACGGCCTCGAACTCCCCGAGATCCGCGGCTGCGTATCCGGCCTTCGCCGGCTCACCGGTGTAGACGCCAGCCCCGGTATCAGCCAGATGAATGGGGCCGTCCCAGTGCCTGGTCACCTGCTCGAGGACCGGATAAATCTTCTCCGGCGGCCCCATGACGTTGACGGAAAGGATATCGACATAGGGCTTCATTTCCTGCACAGCGAAGGCCGGGAGCGGCTGTAGGTGCAAGGTGTTGCGATCACCGAGGATCAAATGGTTCCGGTCATATCGCCGGATCGCCTCATGGTAGACGCGATACCATTCGCGGCAGATCAAGCGCATGAACGTCTCGCGGTCCTGCAGCATTCGTGAATGCGCCACATAGCCGCGAATTGGCTGCTCCAGGTTTCCAATGTTGTCCCAGCTCTTGATGGGAATCCCGTAAGTCTCGCGCCAGCGGTCGATCGTCCCGTAGACACGGCGCATCAGGTTGACCCATTCCTCCATCGCGGCCGAGCCGGGCTTCACAATATCGTCGATCCAGAGGTCGAAACTCTTCGACTGAGGATGCCATGGCGGATTGTGGCAAAGGTGATAACCAATGAGCTGCGGGTTATCCCTCAGAGGCAGGCAAACCTCTCGGCAGCGGGCGTCGACAGCATGACGGAATTCCGCGGAGAACACATCGGGAAGATTGGGGCCTGCCATGTATTGCCTCGGGTATTCGAGAAAGATCGTAAAGGGAAAGTCGAGCTCGGCAAAATGTTCCGGGGGCCACTCCGGCGTCCGTGTCACTCGCTTCGAACGCACGAGCCGCTGCGCGGGCGGCAAGGTCGAGGGATCAACGGCGGAAGGACCAATCGACGGTGGGAGATAGTTGAACCCCCACCCCCGAAGACGCTCCGGCAAGGACGCCCGCCAGCTCCGCTTGTCGCCATAAGTTTCGCCAAGATTCCAGGGCATGTGCGTTCCGTCACCGTAATGATTAAGCCCTCGAAGAAAGAACAACGCTCCCGCCGGATCCAGCAAACGCATCTCACCGTCATCGCCGGTCTCCCATCGGAAAAACTGGCCGCAGGCACTCGACGTGAAGGCCGCGAAGAATGGGAGAGCAAAAAGAAGAAATCTTGGTCTCATGAGAGCCCTCAAAAAAGCAGGCACTGACAGCTCAGTTATTCTCAATCCAAGCATCAAAGAACCATCAACGAAAACCACATTGTTCGCAATTTTTGTCGAATCCGTTGAATTACATGCTCATTTGATAGACTTCTTCGACCATCGGATATAGGCCCGGCGAGGGAAAAAGCATGAGTTGGACACGAGCATTGCGAAATTTTCTTATTCCGGGCGCACGGCAGCAAAACGCCGAGCGGAAACGCTGGCGGGCTGAACGGTTGAAGCTCCGCGCCCAGCGGGACAAGGCCATCGATGAGCGAAAACGGGCCAAGGATCGGCTTGAATGCTGGAAGAAAGCCTGCGGGTATTACAAGCCTGGAAACTTCCATT
>JBCDLR010000065.1:0-14289 GCA_038745205.1 Verrucomicrobiota bacterium | reverse complement strand
CGGTAGACCGGAGCCGCCCATCTCGCAATTCTGCTTTAGATTTGCGGGCCTTTGGTGGTTAATCGGGGTCGACATGAAAAAATCCCTGCTTTGCCTTCTCTTCGCCGTCTTTCCACTGGTCACTCCCGGCGCTGAGCGCCCGAACATTCTCATGCTCTTCGCCGATGATCTCGGCCGATATGCCTCCGCCTACGCCGATTCTGCGAATCCTTCGCCGAATGACATTGTCTCGACGCCGTTCTTCGACTGGGTGGCGGAAGAGGGGGCGCTCGGACTGAATGCGTTTGTCTCGGCGCCGTCCTGCACACCGTCTCGCGCCGCGATGGTTTCAGGGCGTCATTTTTTCCGCAACGGCTCCTGTTCGCAGCTTCATCACAAGTGGTATGGGGATAAAGCCCTCGACCCTTGGAATGGGGTCGAAGGCTATGGAAAGTTGTTGGCGAAGGCGGGATACCATGTCGGTTTCACGCACAAGGACCACGTGCTCAACAAGCAGTTCGGCGAGGCCTACAACAAGGCGGGTCGCAAGGTGAACAAATTCTCGCAGACTGTCTACGAAGAGAAGGATTTCGCGGCGGCCAAGGAAGCGCTCTACGAGGAATGCCGGGAGAATTTCGCCGGTTTTCTCAAGAACCGGAAGGAAGGGCAGCCGTTTCTTTATTCATTTCATCCCACGAACCCCCACCGGAAATGGATCAAGGGGTCAGGGAAGGAACTATGGGGTCTTGATCCCGATGACTTGAAGGGGAGAATGCCGCCTTTCCTGCCGGATGTGCATGAGATCCGCGAGGACCTCGCCGACTATATGGGCGAGGGAATGGCCTTCGACAAGTGCTGCAGGATTCTGGTAGAGGAACTGAGGAAGACGGGGGAATTGGATAACACGCTCATTGTGGTTTCCGGTGACCACGGTGCGCCCGGGTTCCCGCGTGGAAAGACGAACGTCTATGACTTCGGAGCGCGGGTCCTGTTCGCCGCCCGCTGGCCGGGCAAGATCCAGGCAGGACAAACAATCTCAAAACCAATCTCCCTGACGGATTTCGCGCCCACTTTCGTGGCGGCGGCGGGCTTGCCGGAAGTGGAAAGCATGAACGGCCAGAACTTGCTTCCCGCGTTGGCCGACGGGGATCACGAGAAACTTCGCGGCTGGGCATTGATCGGGAGGGAGGTGCATGTGGATGGCGCGCGCGAGTTAAACCTGCCGTATCCCGTGCGGGCAATCAGAACGGAAGACTTTCTCTATGTCCTGAACCTGAAACCGGAACGTCTTCCCATGGGCGGACCGCTTGCGCTCGCGTCCAAGAACCCGCCGACGTGGGAAGTGATCAATGAGAACACTCGAGTCACTTACGGCGATGTCGATGCCGGGCCGACCCGCACCTGGATGCTGCAGAACCGGGACAATCCGGAATACGCGAAGGAATGGAAACTCGGTTTCGGAAAGCGTGATGCCGTGGAGCTGTTCGACCTCGATAAGGATCCATATCAGGTTTCGAATGTCGCGGAGAACGCGGACTACGCGGAAGTGCGGAAAAGACTCCATGAACAACTGATGGGCGAGCTCGAGGCTTTCGATGATCCGCGACTTGATGGCGACAAGTTCGATTACCCGCCGTATTGTAAGACCGGCCTGCCGAAGGGTTGACAAACATGCCGACAAAAAAAGAAATTCTCGATCTGTATTTCATGGACGCGCGATGCAAGCTCATCGATCTCGCCGCGTTCCTCGATCGTGTGGATCGTCACGAAGGCGCTGCCGACTTCCGTCACCCGGCGTTTATGAAGGCGCTTGCTTCCATGCAAGAGCCGCCGAGTGGGAAGTCGAGGGCGCAAGCTGTGTTGGAGTCGCTTTCCGACCATTCTGACGAGCCCGTTGAGGCAGCGACGATCCAGTTCGCTTATGGAGCCCCGATTGACTCGCAATGAACTACATCGAGCCGCACGCCCACATGGTCAGCCGGACGACGGCGGACTACGAGACCATTGCGCAGGCGGGATGTGTGGCGTTGTGCGAGCCCGCGTTCTGGGCGGGGTATGACCGCGCCTCGGTGCAGGGATTCTATGACTACTACCGGCAGCTCACCGAGTATGAGCCGGCGCGGGCGAAGAAGTTTGGCATCCCCCACTTCACCTGGCTTTGCATCAATCCGAAGGAGGCGGAGGACGCCGTTTTTGCTCGTGAGGTCATGGCGATCATCCCGGATTTCATCGACAAGCCGAATGTCCTGGGCATTGGCGAGATCGGATTGAACAAGAACACAAGGAACGAGCTGGCGATTTTCGAAGAACACGTTGACCTCGCACTGAAATTCAAGCTGCCCATTCTCATTCATACTCCGCACCTTGAGGACAAGTTGAAGGGGACGCGGCTCATTATTGATGCCTTGAAGAACGCGGGCGTCGATCCGGACACGACGATCATCGACCACGTGGAAGAGCACACGGCCGGCCTCGTCCTCGACGCCGGCTTCTGGGCGGGGATGACGCTCTACCCGGAATCGAAATGCACGCCCGCCCGCGCCATTGACATGCTGGAGACCTTCGGGAATGAACGTATCTGGATGAACTCAGCTTGTGACTGGGGAATTTCAGACCCGCTCGCCGTCATCAAGTGTGCGCTGGAGATGCGCAAACGCCAGCACGCGCAGGCGTTGATTGACAAGGTCATCCTCGAGAATCCGAAGCAGTTCCTTTCGCAGTCGCCGCGCTTCAAGATCGATTTTTGATCGTCTCCTTTGAGTCAAAAGGTGGCTGACCACGAAAACTCGCTTCGCGCCCTTCTGCCATTCTCGTGGATGGAAAAGAAGACCGGTCCGCGTTACGCCAGAATGTCTTTTAACACGTGCGCTTCCTCGACGCCGGTGAGGCGTTGATCCAGGCCCTGGAAGCGGAAGGTCGAAAGCTCATGGTCAATACCCAAGAGGTGAAGCAACGTCGCGTGGAAATCGCGGATGTGGACCTTGTTTTCGGCGGCGTAGTAGCCCATGTCGTCGGTGGCACCGTAGTTGAGGCCGCCTTGGATACCACCGCCGGCCATCCAGATGGTAAAGGCTTCCTTGTGGTGGTCGCGACCGCATTTTTCCTTTGATTCGTCGCCCTGCAGCATGGGAGTCCGGCCGAATTCACCGCCCCAGATGACGACGGTATCGTCAAGTAAGCCGCGTTGCTTCAGGTCCTTGAGAAGCGCGGTGATGGGTTGGTCGACCTGTTTGCAGAGAGTGCGAAGACGCCTGTCCTGGCTATTGTGCGTATCCCATTGGGCGTGGAAAAGCTCGACGAAACGCACTCCTCGCTCAACCATGCGACGGGCGTAAAGGCACTGGCGGGCGAATTCGCCGTCGCCGTAGAGGTCAATGATGTGTTGCGGCTCGTCGTTGATGGCCATGAGGTCGGGCACGCTCGACTGCATGCGGAAGGCCATTTCATACTGTTCCATGCGCGTGACGATCTCCGGGTCCCCGATGCGCTGGTGGTTCATCTGGTTGAGCGCTTGCACGCCGTCGATGATGCGGCGTCTCCGGCTCCGGTCAACGCTCTTCGGATTTTCCAGGAAGAGGACGGGCTCACCCTGCGAACGGAACTGTGTCCCTTGATGGACGCTGGGAAGGAAGCCGTTGTTCCAGAGGGACGCGCCCGCCCCGGGGGTGGAGCCTGACAAAAACACCACATAGGCAGGAAGATTCTCGTTGGCGCTGCCAAGTCCGTAATCGACCCACGATCCGATGCTCGGATTGCCGCGCCGGTTGAGCCCCGTGTGGAAGAGCATCTGCGCGGGCGCGTGATTGAATTCCTCGGTGTGCATCGAGCGGATGACGCACAGGTCGTCGGCGACGGTCTGGAGGTGGGGGAAGAGCTCGGAGATATAAGTGCCGGCTTGGCCGCATTTCTTGAACTCGTAGGGCGTGCCCAAGAGCTTCGGGTGGCCGCGCAGGAAGGCGAAGCGCTTGCCCTTGACGAACTCATCGGGCGCGAGCTTGCGATCGTATTCCTGCAACTTCGGTTTGTAGTCGAAGAGGTCGAGCTGAGAGGGCGCGCCGACCATGTGGAGGAAGATGACGTTCTTCGCCCGCGCCGGAAGGTGTGTCCGGGCAGCGGTAGAACCCAGCAAGTTGGGGCTGAGCAGTGAATTCAAGGCGAGGCTCCCCATTCCCATGCCGGCGCCGGAAAGGAAAGTGCGGCGGTTGTGCATCGCAGCAAACGCGTCTCGCCTCTGGCGGCTTGCAGAGGAAGCGTTGTTTTGCCGAAGTTGGGAATTCATCGTCCGAAAGGGGGTGGTTTGTTCGGGAAGTGGGATTGTCTACGGCCTCGAAATGGTCTCATGCAGATTAAAGAGCGTGCTCGCGACGTCGAACCAGCCGGCATGGTCGTTGTTCTTTTTCGCGGCATTGCCCTGCTCGAAGACGTCTTGAAGAATGTCGAGCTCTTCAAGGGTGGGATAGCGAGCCAGGGTGGTGCGGAAGGCCCAGTGGATGCGTTGGCGATCGGT
Organism: Verrucomicrobiota bacterium; assembly: GCA_038745205.1. Classification (GTDB taxonomy): domain Bacteria; phylum Verrucomicrobiota; class Verrucomicrobiia; order Verrucomicrobiales; family DEV007; genus JBCCWV01. Next base: position 9,803 of record JBCDLR010000065.1, on the reverse strand, counting down.
CTCCGCTTCATGGGCGGCGATGCGCTTGGCAAAGGCGTTGGTCATGGAGACAAACGAGGGGTCGTTCATCAGCGTCAACGCCTGGAGGGGCGTGTTGCTGCGCGTGCGTTGGACGACACAGGCGCCACGGTCGGGGGCGTCGAAGTTCAGAAACGCGGGAAACGGAGCCTGCCGCTTGATGAGCGTGTAAATACCGCGGCGATAGAGGTCCTGCCCGACCGAAGGCACGTAGTAATTGGGCCCGGCTCCGGCGGAGTTTCGCCACACGCCATCGGGTTGCATGGGTTTGACGGACGGGCCGCCCATGCGGGGCGAGAGGCGGCCGCTGATGGCGAGGGTGTTATCGCGAATGGTCTCCGCGGGAAGGCGGTGTCCGGGGTGTCGCCAGTAGAACTGGTTGCTTGGATCCTGCGCGAGTTCGCCGGGTTTCACTTCGTTGCTCTGCCGATAAGTGCTGGAGAGAACCATCCGCCGGATGAAGCGCTTCATCGACCAGGCGTCGTCCTCGATGAAGGCAATGGCGAGCCAGTCGAGCAAATTCGGGTGCGTGGGTGCTTCTCCCATCGTTCCAAAGTCGTCGAGGGTCGTGACGATGCCGGTGCCAAAGACCTGTGACCACAACCGGTTCGCGGTCACACGGGCCGTGAGCGGGTTCTCCGGTGACACCAACCAATTCGCCAATCCCAGTCGGTTGCGCGAGGCATCCACGGGGAATTCGTGGAGGATGTCGGGTGTTGCCGCATCGACCTTTGTGCCCTTTGAGAGGAAGTCCCCCCTCTTGGCGACAAACGTTTCCCGCATCTCAGTGTCCTTCATGATGCGGGCGGAGGGATTCGCGTAGGGTACGATTTCCTCCTCGATGTCGGTCACGGTCCTGAGCAGGGCGTTGGCTTCCTTGTTGCCTTTGAAGACCTTGGTGACGATGAGTTTCAGGTCCGAAGCCTTCCTTTCCATGGGGTCCTTCGCCATCGACTTGCGGACGTTTCCAGCCAGCTTTTTCCACTCCTCCTCGTCATCACGGAGTTTTCCAATTTCCGGATCGACCATTGAGGAAAGCTCCAGCTTGGCGGCGTCGAGACGTCGTTGCCTTTCATTGCGCATGGGACGGATCGCCTTGGCAGATGGCATGTCGTAATCGGTGCCGATGTAAACCATGCCGCTCATCCCCATCGCCTCTCCAGTCTGGCGGCTCTCATTGGCGGTTCCGTTGTAAAACGCGTAAAGCTCGTAGTATTCGTTCGTCGAAAAGGGGTCGTACTTGTGGTTGTGGCACTGGGCGCAGGAGATGGTCGTGCCGAGCCAGACCGTACCGGTCGTATTCACGCGCTCGACGATCTGGAGGTAACGGTCCGATTCGGGGTCCGTCCCCGCTTCGAGGTTGAGCGGCGTATTGCGGTGGAAACCCGTAGCGATGAGCTGCGATTCCTTTGGTTTCGGGAGCAGGTCGCCGGCAATCTGCTCGATCGTGAACTGATCAAACGGCATGTCGTCATTCAGGGCCGTGATCACCCAGTCGCGGTAAGGCCAGACCCATCGGTATTCGTCGCGTTGGTAGCCCTCGCTGTCGGCAAAGCGTGCGAGGTCAAGCCAATGCTGCGCCCAGCGCTCGCCGAACTGTGGCCGGGCGAGGAGGCTGTCCACAACGCGCTCGTAGGCGGCGTCGGAATAATCGGCAAGAAACGCGTCCACTTCTTCGACCGTCGGCGGCAGGCCTATGAGGTCGAGATAAAGGCGGCGAAGCAACTGCGCGGGTTCCGCTTCGGGATTCGGTGCAAAGCCAAGTTCCTGTTGCCTGGCCAGGACAAAGGCGTCGATTTCATTCCGGTCCCATTGATCCCTCTCGTGCTTCGGCACGGATGGTCGAACCGGCTTTTCGTAGGCCCAGTGTTTCGGCGGCCGCCAGCCGTCGTCCGGTCGCTGCGCACCACTGGCGATCCAATTCCTGATCGTTTCGATTTCCGCGGAGGAAAGAGGAGGGCCATTGAGCGGCATCCTCTTTTCTGCGTCTTCCTCGATCATGTGCACGAGCACGCTCTCCACTGGATCTCCGGCAATGAGCAACGGCTCCCCGGAATCAGTCGGTTGTTGCGCGTGGTGAAATGTCGCCAGCCCCACGCCTCCACGCTGCTTTTCCATTCCGTGACACTCAAAGCAATGGGTTTCGAAAATCGGGAGGACATCCCGAGTAAAATCGAGAGACCACGCCGAGGGGGGCGCGGAGCATAGACCGGCGATCGCGGCCGCGATGAAGAAACGGGGGAACTCCATGTCAGGACGGTGGAACCAGTGGTAAATGTAATGGAGGCGTCCTTTCCTTACGAGGGAATTTCTGGGTGGGATCGGGGTGCAAATCCGTGTTAAACAGGAGGAATTCTCATGAAATCGACGCCCTTCACCATCCTGCTTCTCGTGCTGACGGCTGTAAGCCTGCACGCGAACTCCCGTACGTGGACGTCTGCGGACGGAAAAACACTGGAGGCCGAATTTGTCAGCGCGACGGAATCCGAAGTGACCATCCGACGTGAATCCGATGGGCGGAGGTTCACGCTGAAACTCGACAAACTCTCCGAGGACGACCGCGCCTACGTCAAGGCCCGGCTCTCCGAGGGTTCACGACCGGACGAAATTGAAAAGGGTCCCTACTTCTCCAAGTTCACCGGTGACTGGGAAAAGATGGTCTTTGCGGAGGAGTTGCCGTTCCGGCTCTACGCCTCAAAGCGCTTTAAGGCGACCGGGAGCTATCCATTGGTCATTTACCTTCACGGTGCGGGGCAGCGGGGCGTCGACAACGAAAGCCAGCTTGGTGGTGATGTCAGGAATTTCGCGAAGCCTGCATTCTATGACAAGCGCGAGGCCATCCTTGTCGTGCCGCAATGCCCGTCCGACCGGAACTGGACCGGCGAACCCGGCGACCACGTCATCGCTCTCATCAAGGATTTGATGGCAAAGGCGCCGGTCGACCGGAACCGGGTTTACTTGTGTGGCTTTTCCTTGGGCGGGTATGGCACCTGGGGATTGCTCTCCCGCGAACCGGGGCTCTTCGCTGCCGGCATTCCCGTGGCGGGTGGCGGAAGTCCGAACAACGGGGAAAAGCTCAAGGACATCCCCATATGGGCCTTTCATGGAGAGAAGGACGACTCCGTGAAGGTTGAGCAAAGCCAGAACCTTGTGAAGGCCATCGAAGACGCTGGCGGCCGCAAGGTCAAATACACCGAGTTCAAGGGCGAAGGTCATCTGATCTCCGGCAAAGTGTTCTCCGACGAGGAAACTCACGAGTGGTTATTCGAGCAGTCTAGAACGACGGGGGATTAGAGGAATCCGACCCGATCCTGATGTTCGGTCCTCCGCCGGCCATTCTCAGGCTGGCTTTCCCTACGTCACGAAATTTTTTCTTGGGGGACAAGCCTGATGTGAATACCCTACTTCAATGAAGTGGCGGTTATCAGTGATGTGTGTTGTTGGATGGAGCGTGTGCGCGGCTCCTTTTTCCCTGGCTCTGAGTATCTCGGATGAACCGGAGGTTGCTGGCGGAAAACTGGATGTCAGGACGATCGATGAGGAGTCCTGGTTGGTTTCCGTGATCATGGAAGATCTTCGGCGAGCAGCGGGGCGGCTGACGAAGGAAACGGCTGATCGCTTCGAGATTCGGCGCTTGGAAGGACGGAAATATCAAGATGCCCGGCGGGACGATGTCTTGATCGAACTCGAGGGCCCCGTTTGGGATCCTTCCGCCTATGGGGAGATCTTTTCCAAGTTGGCGCGAAAGGCGGAGAGAAGGGAATTGCCGGAGCGGGCGTCCATTTTGCCGCTTCTGGTCAACCCCAGCGTGGAGAACCTGCAAAAGGTCAATCTCAAGCTTTCGGAACGCCTTCAATTGCAACCGGAGGACTTCGTTGCGCATGAGCAAGCGGCGTTGTTGCAGGGAATTTTCGCCCTGCGGGAGAATTGCGGGTTATGGTCAGACACGAGGATGGCGCTTTGCCGCATGACTGTCCACCTCGTGGTCGCGGATTACCTGCGGGGAGAAAAGGAAGCATCCTACGACGGCGCCTGGGCGGAATTCCTTCTCCAATTTCACCTTGGGAAGAGAACCCGGGCCCTTGAGTTGCTTGAGAACCTTCGAAAAAACGCGCCGGATGGGAATGCCTACGAGTCCTGGTGCAACGCTGCGGAGGTACTGATCACACAGGATTGGAGGTCCGGTCACGGGAAGGAGCCGCCGTCCGCGATTGAAGGCATGGCGTATTTCCGCGCCTATTGCGGACATGTGGATGCAGACCAGGCGATCCCGATTTTGCGGGAGTATGAAGTTCTTGCGGAGACAGCGGACGGGGTGAGGTCAGTGTTGAATGGAAGGGGCTTTTCGGTGGGTGTGGGTCATATTGCGAACGATTTCGGCCTCGCTTACGAGCTGAAGGAATTGGGGGAAGTGTTCGACACTCCGAGGGGCGATCGATTGTTCGCCAAACCGGAAAAACTGGCCGAAATCGTCAATGTCGAACCGTGGTGTTCCATGAGTGACCCTGAGGGGAAGAGCTTCCGCGTCATCGATGACGGCCAATGGGGGCTCTACTTCCAGCGGCACTTTGTCCACCTTGCGGGACTTGTTGTCTACTGGATCGAACGGCAACTGGGGCTTAGCGCGGAGGAGTGGGAGGAATCCCTGGTTCCTATTGTGGGGAAATTCAGCATGGGGCCGCTGGCGATGCCTTATCTCCGCGCGAGTCAGGCGAGATACAATAAGTCGCTGAGGCAAGCAGGTGAGTTTGCGAAGAAGCGGCCCTATCTGGTGACGTTCGGACTATTACAGAGCTTCGGATGGGATAGGTTGGAATTCGAGCGGAAAGTGCCGCTTCCCGAGATGGAAGAATGGTTCACAACCATCTTGCCTCCGGAAACGCTCTACAGCGCGAGCTCGCGGCTCGGCTTTTTCGATGTCCGGGGGATTCCCCTGGAGACCTTGAAGGAGTACTCGAAATCGGATCCATGGAATCGCACCCTTGCTTATCGGAGGTATCGAGTGAGTGGAGAAGGCGAGGCAGAGCTTGTGGCGGCCTACGGGCCAATCCTCAATTACAACGCGAGCGGCATGTCAAAGCTCGCTGCGCTCCACCGGCCGGATGAGGAGAAATATATTGGAACCATGCAGCAACTGTGCGAGATGCGTCCCTATTATTTCATGCAGTTGGGGGAGTATCAGTTGAATCGGGGCAAGTTGGAAGCGGCGGCGGAAAGTTATGAGAAGGCCTTTGCCCGAACGACTAATACGGTGGCGCTCTCTCACAGCAGCCGATTCCTCGTGCACTCTTACCTGAAGAATGGAGAAAAGAAGAAGGCGCGACGATTGGCCAAGGATATGGCGTTTGTCTACTCCTACTCCGGCCTTGAGACGGCGATGTTGTTTTTCATCGAGACGGGTAACTTGGAGAAGGCGCAGGAGAAAGCCGATGCGATCGAAGAACGGTATGGCGACAACTCTCCACAGTTCGTCATGCGTTACCATGATCCCGCCGGAAAGCTCGGACTGCCGCTCGAAGCCATCTTTCCGGAGAAACCCGAGAAAGTGAAGATGAAGGATTTCGAGCCGGGAGAAATTCCGGACGGTTTGAGAGTGGATACAACCAACGAGGTGACGGGACTCATCGGGTTACGGAAGGGCGACGTCATCCTTGCCTTGAACGGAGTGCGCGTGCGGACGATTCCCCAGTATCAGCTTGTGGCGAGATCGGGACTCTCGCCCGCAGTGCACTACATTGTGCGCCGGGGTGAGGAGATCATCGAATTGTCAGGCTGGGCGAAGAATTGCAGGCTTAGAAATAACATCGAGCCAACCGCGGGGAATTGATTCCATTTACAGGCCGGAAACAGCGACCGCCTCAGTGACCAACCCCCGGAACGTCGCAGAAGTTGGCGCTCGGTAGTGCTGAGTCTGGACCATGAAAATGCCAAACAGGTCGTTTTCACGGTCGATCCAAAACTGCGTGCCGTTCGCACCGCCCCAAGCATAACTGCCTTCCCCATTGACCGCCCCGCCCAGCCCGTAGCGTTCTCCGATACCCTCGAGTTGATTCACGAACATCATGTCCACGGTCTCGGGCTTGAGGATGCGCACGCCGTCGAGCTCGCCGCCATTGAGAATCATGAGGCAGAAGCGCGCGTAGTCGGCGGTGGTTCCACATAGCCCCTGGCCGCCAAGGAACATCGTCGGTTTGACTGTCAATTGAGACGCCGGGCGGCCCCGTTGCAGGGTGCCGGGTTCAGGCTGACGGTAGATTTGCACAATGCGGTCGCCCTTCGCCGTTGGCACCCAGAAGTCGGTGTCGTTCATCTTCAGGGGATCGAGCACCAATTCCCGGACCACCTCGTCGAGTGGCTTCCCGGCGATGACCTCGCAATACCGACCGAGGATATCGATGCTTGTTCCGTAGCTGTTGCCTTCCCCCGGGTGGTACTTCAACGGCAACGTCGCGAGCAGCCTGGAGTGGGCTTCAAGATGGGGTTGGCGTTTCCGTGGTAAGGGATAACCGGGAAGTGAGCCGTAGTAGAGCCCGCAACTGTGGCTCATGAGCATGCGCGGCGTGATTTTCGAGCGGGCGGGAACGAGCTTACCGCCTTCCAATACCCTCGGCTCGGCCCATTCCGGCAGATGTTCGGCGATGGGGTCGTCGAGTTGGAACTTCCCGGCATCGAACAAGGCGAGAGCTGCGACCGTCACCACCGGTTTGCTCATGCTTTGCAGCCGGAAGATGCCGTTGAGGGGCATCTTCTTCTGCGCTTCGATGTCCTGCGACCCGAAGGCCTCGAAGTAACCGCGATGGCCGTTCCGATGAACGAGCCCGATCACGCCGGAGACCTCCTTCTTGGCGACGGCAGCCTGCATGGCGAGGTCGACCTCGGCGAGAACCTTGGGATCCAACCCCGCTTTCGCAGCCTTTTCCCCGTGTTCGCGGGGTTTGGCGTCGATCAGCTTGGCCGGGGTTTCCAGGTTGGCGGGCGGGGTGGTGTCATCGCCCTGTCCATGGCCCCGCGTTCCAATGGCCTGCGCTTCCTCCGCCGTGACCCAATTGTCACCATCGGTGTCGAGGCGCTTGAAAAGATTCGGATAGGGGAGTTCCTCGGGTGTCAGCTTGCCGTCGCTGTCTTGATCAAACTGTGGAAACCGCCGGGCCGCGTCCTGCGCCGGCGCGGAAGCCGTCGCGGAAAGGAAGAGGACGAACAAGGGAAGGCGGAAGAGTTTCATCGGTCGTTCTTCTTGGAACCCCGATAAAGGAGAGGAGTTGTTCGGAAACCGCTCCCGCTCGGAAGTGGGAAGAGTCTGAGGGGTTCGAGATCAGCCAACCCGATGCAGGCGGGATTCCGGCCTGAACGGCAACCGACAGACGAATCAAGGACGGATGGCTGCTGCTTGTTTGAGACCCCACAGGACCGGAAAACAATTTCCACGAGAGTAGTTGCCGTGGTCATGCCCGGCTTTCACGCGATGGACGGACACAAAAAAGCCCGCGAGGGGGGACTCGCGGGCTTTTCCGATGATTGCAAGTTAGGGGCAAAAACTGCTTCTTACTCTTCGCCGGGGCGGTATTCCTCGGCGGCGCGGAAGGCCTGGTCGAGGCCGACGAGGTCGGCGCTGGGTCGCAGAGCTTCGAAGGCGGCGGTTTCCTGTTTGAGCTGCTCTTCGGAGTAGGTGGCGGCCTTGATCGAGAGCCCGATACGCCGCTCGATCTTGTCGACCTTGATGACGCGGGCTTCGACTTCGTCGCCGACCTTGACGACGTCCTTGACCTTGCCGACGTGCTCCTCGCTGAGTTGCGAGATGTGGACGAGGCCGTCGATATCGTCTTCGAGCTGCACGAAGGCGCCGAAAGTGGCGATCTTCGCGACCTTGCCGTTGACGAGGTCGCCGACCTTGAAGCGGGTGTCGATCTCGCTCCACGGGTCGTTTTCAAGCTGTTTGATGCCGAGGCTGATGCGCTGATTGGTCTTGTCGATGTCGATGACTTCCGCTTCGATCTCGTCGCCCTTGTTGAGCATTTCGGACGGGTGGTTGATCTTGCGAGTCCAGCTGAGGTCGGAGACGTGAATCATGCCGTCGATACCGTCTTCCAGTTCCACGAACGCGCCGTAAGCGGTGAGGTTGCGGATCTGGCCCTTGATCTTCGAGCCGATGGGGAAGCGTGTTTCGATTTCGTCCCATGGGTTCGGCTCGAGCTGGCGAACGCCGAGGGAGATCTTTTGCTCTTCCTTGTTGATGCCGAGAACGACGGCCTGCACTTCCTGGTCGAGGGAGAGGACGTCGGACGGGCGGGTAATGCGCTTTGTCCAGGAGAGTTCGGAAACGTGAATAAGGCCTTCGACGCCTTCCTCGATTTCCACGAACGCGCCGTAGGGGACCAGCTTCGTGATCTTGCCGCCGACAGTCTGGCCAACGGGGAAGCGGGATTCGATGTTTTCCCAAGGGTTCTCGCTAAGCTGCTTGAGACCGAGGCTAACACGCTCTTTTTCCTTGTTCACCTCGAGGATGATGACCTCAAGGTTCTGCCCGATGGTCAGCATCTCGCTCGGGTGGTTGATGCGGCCCCAGCTCATGTCGGTGATGTGGAGGAGTCCGTCCATGCCCTGTAAATCGACGAAAGCACCGAAGTCGGTGATGTTCTTGACCGTGCCCGTGACCTTGTCGTCCGGGTTGACGGTCTCGAGGAACTTCTGGCGTTGCTCAGCGCGCTCGGCCTCGATGACTTCGCGGCGGCTGAGGACGACATTTTTGCGCTCGTCGTTGAGCTTGACGATTTTGAACTCGTAAACGTTGCCGACGTAAACGTTGAGGTCCTTCGGCGGAATGATGTCGATCTGGGAGCCGGGAAGGAAGGCTTCGACACCGACATTGACGGTGAGGCCACCCTTGACCACGGACTTGACCTTGCCCTTGACGAGGCCGCCGTCCTTGAAGACTTGCGCGATCTTGTCCCAGTTTTGCTTGTGGGCGGCTTTTTCCTTCGAGAGGACGATCATGCCCTCGTCGTTTTCAAGTTTCTCGAGGAGAACTTCGACTTCTTGACCCACGTCGAATTCCTCGTCTTCAAATTCAGAGATCGGGATGGCACCTTCGGACTTGTAACCGATGTCGACGAGGACGAACTGCGGTTGGATTTCGAGGATGGTGCCGTGGACGATCGACCCTTCGCGGAACTCGCGGAATGACTGGTCGATCAAAGCGGAAAGCGCTTCGGTGCTCATATGGATTGGGTTTGTAGTGGTTAGGTTGTGACGTTAATCGGATCCGACATTGCCCCGGCCGGGTGGGATCAGCAGGTAGTAGATAGAGCAGCGGGCGCGGTTTCCGGGGCGCCTTCAATGGCCCGCGAACTCAAGGGCGGGGAATTTACGGGTTTTCGGCGGCTGGTCAAGGTTGGTGGACCGCTAGCCGGGCAAAGTCGACAAGGGGTGATTTCATGTCATTTAGCCCGAGCAAGGGGCTAAAACTTTGGTTTAATAGTGCTTTCTGGCGTATTTAAGTTGCAAAAGGCAAATTTAACTCAATAATTAGCTCATGAAATCCAAAGAAGCACCGAATCCGTCGAAAAACCGAAGTCCGAAATTCCCCTTCATCCCTCTGAAAAAGGCCGTCGAGCACGCGCGCACCCTCCACCAGGAAATCGGGACCGAACTCGTTCCGTTGCCGAGGGCGGTGCGGATTTTGGGATTCGATGCTTTGAGCGGGAAAGCGTACCGGGTTCTCGCCGCGTTGAAGGCATACGGGCTCGTGACACGAAACAACGAAAAGGGTGTCAAGATTGGCGTGACGG
>JBCDLR010000064.1:0-14476 GCA_038745205.1 Verrucomicrobiota bacterium | reverse complement strand
CACATGCGTTCGCACCGCGACGACGACTACCAACTCCCTCCCGGTGTGCGGCCGATCACGCATCGCCTGCAGGACGTCGGATACATCACGGCCAACATCACCCACATCGGCAAGCGCGAGGTGGGAACCGGCAAACTCGACCTGAATTTCGTTAATGAAGGTGAACTCTACAAGACCAAGGACTGGGCGGACCTGAAAGGCAACCAGCCGTTCTTTGCGCAAATCAACATGTCGGAAGCCGAGTACGACATCTACGACCGCAAGTCGGCGGAGAAGGAGCGCGTCGTCTGGGTCGGCGAGGAATGGCATCCGAAAGTGGCAACCCCCGAAAACGTCACTCCCCCTCCCTACTACCCGGACCATCCCGTGGTGCGCGAGGAATGGGCCAGGTATTTGAACTCCGTCACCGGCACGGACGTCCGGGTCGGATGGATTCTTGAGCAACTCGAAGAAGACGGTGTTGCTGACGACACGATCGTCATCTTTTTCGGCGACAACGGCCGCCTGGAGGCCCGCGGCATCCATTGGCCGTTCGATTCCGGCCTCCACGTTCCATTGATCATCAAGTGGGCGAAGAACTTCCCGGCGCCAAAGCAGATCACACCCGGCACCGTCGATGAACGCCTTATCAGCCTGCTCGACATCACCGCGACCACGCTTTGGATGGCGGGCATCGAGAAACCGGCACTCATGCAAAGCCAGCTCTTCCTTGGAGATAATCCCGACCCCGAACGGTCTTACGCCTTCGCCGCCCGCGACCGCATCGACGAGACTGAAATCCGCATGCGTTCGGTGCACGACGACCGCTATCACTACATCAGAAACTTCACGCCCGGCGCAGGCTTCCCGACGCTGAATCGCTACAAGGAAAAGTGCTTCCTCGTGAAGCCCCTCATGCGCGAGCTCCTGGCCGCCGGAAGACTCACCGGCCCGCCCGCCGACCTCATGAAGCCGTTCCCCGACGAGATGCTCTTCGACACCCAGTCCGATCCGCATGAGATCAACAACCTCGCGAAAGACCCCGCGCACGAGGAAGCGCTTCTCCGCCTCCGCGCCGCCCTCGATACCTGGATCGTCGAAACCAATGATCGTGGCGAGATCCGCGAACCTCGCGAAATCGTCGCTCCCTTCGAAAAGGAAATGCACGACTGGTTCGGCACTCCCGAGTGGGCGCAGTGACTCGAAAGTCTCGTCACGAATCAAGAAGGGTGGATCGCGGTCTCCCGGCGCGATGCCGAAAGGCTGCGCTTGGCGTACAAATCAAGCCGCTTCCGCCCTGCTTGTTTCGTTCCCGGGGATCATAAGGCGCCCGAAAGACCAAGACTTTACCCATTGTTCATGGTTCAATTGTCGATAAACAGAATACCCGAACTCCCATGAACACCCACCATCCCGACCGGCACCGCCGCGATTTCATCCAGCGCTCGCTCCTCGGTTCCGCCGCCTTTTTCACATCGGCCGGAGCTTTCGCGGAGGCGCTAACACTCACCCCTCGCCAGACGGAGGGGCCTTTTTATCCCGACAAGCTTCCCCTCGATACCGACAACGATCTCATCGTCATCACCGATTCCCTGACTCCGGCTGTTGGAGAAATCACGCACCTGCACGGCAAGGTCTTCGACGTCAAAGGTAACCCGCTCCGCAACACCCTCGTCGAAATCTGGCAATGCGATGCGAACGGGAACTACCTCCATTCCAAGGGCCGGAACGGGCAGAAAGGTGGGCTCGACAAAAACTTCCAGGGATACGGCCGTTTCATGACCGACACGAAGGGCCGCTACTACTTCCGCACGATCAAGCCCGTTGCCTACGTCGGCCGAACGCCGCACATTCATGTCATCGTTTCCCGGGGTGAAGACCGATTGCTCACTGGCCAGCTCTACATCAAGGGCGAAAAGCAGAATGAGCGGGACTTCCTCTTCAATCGCGTCAAGGAACCCAGGAAAGTCGCGGCCATGATCGCGGACTTCGTCCCGCTCAAGGGCTCCACCACGGGCGAACTCACCGCCAAGTGGGACATCGTCGTCGGTTTGACGCCCGAGGACACCGCTCAAGATCGCGGTCGGCGAGGGCGACAGTAGCACAGACACTCCTGTCTGTGTACTCAGTCTGGCGAGATGTTTCATGCGCGAAGACTACGAAGTCCTTTCCATGCCTGAAGCTAAAGGTTCCCGCGGATTGTCCAATGACCTCCGCATCAAGATGTTTCAGCGAATTCTCCCTCACTGGCGATAGGACGGAACCACTTACTTCGTTACTTCTCGCCTGGCCGACTCATTGCCTACCTCTTGTCTCGATAAACTTGCCCATCTGCGCCTCGAATGGAAGCGAAGGAACAACATTATCTCCGTTGATTCCAGAAGGGACTGGAGTCACCTCGCATCTGTAATCACCAAGAAAACGGATTGATTCCTGTCTCTTACGGGACGGTAGCAACGCAATTACCGTCAGGGAGTCAATCCATCACTCTGGCGACAAGAGTTATCAACTCGGAGATCACGCCATAATGCCTATCGGCACGGACAGGAGTGTCCGTGCTACTTTCACGCATTGCCTGCCTTCCCTCACCGGCTGGAAGTCTGTGCGACTTTCCGGAACCAATCATCCATGTCCGCCATCATCTGGTCAAACCAGGGATTTTGATTCCAGCACCCGTGCTTTCCTTTCTCGTAGGATTTGATTCCGGTTTCGATGCCAAATGAACGAAGCTTCTCGCGTGACGGTTCATTGCGCTCGGGCTTGTCAAACTCCCCGGCCATGAACAGGATCGGGGGGTCGTCTTCCGTGATTTGCAGGTGGGCATCCGCGAGGGCGTAAAGCTCTGGCGCTTCCTCGATCGTCTTGCGCAACCAGGCATTGGAATTCGAGGTATCGGGATTTGAAAGCGATCGCTCGGCCACCGACCCGGTCGTCATTTCCATGGGCCCGGCCATGACGACGGCTCCGGCGATCCGCGAGGAGATCCCGGGGTTCCCGGCGCTACCGTGAAGTTCCTCGTTGTCAGCCGAGACTGCCAACAAGCCGACCAAATGGCCCCCCGCCGATCCTCCGACGCCGAAAATCAGATTGGGATCCACTCCGAATTTGTCCGCGTTGGCCCGAAGATACCGGACGGCCGCGTGGCAATCCTCGATCCCTGCCGGGAATGGCGCCTCATGGCCCAAACGGTAGTCGATGACCATCGAAACGTACCCCCGGCGCGCGAATTCCAGGCCCATGGCGCGAAACTTCATGCGATCGCCGTTGAGCCATCCCCCACCGTGGATGGTCACCACCGCGGGAAGGGTTTCCTCCGCCTTGGAATTCGGCCGGAAAATATCGCAGAGCACTTTCCGCGTTCCGTTTTCGGCGTAGACGACGTCGAGATGTGATTTAATGTCGTCGCCAATCACCGTCGAGGGCCGCGTCCCGTTCCTGGAATCGAAGTCGGCTTCTTCCAACGCGGGATGCGGAGGCAATCCACCCACCTTCATCTTCTGGACGTAGAGGCCGCCGAACCCGGTAATGAAGAGATCGCGCCCGCGTTGACCGCCGAAGGTGGCGTTGATCGGGCGCTCGGGACACGCGATCTTGTCGATCAATTTCCCCTCGGGGTTCCAAATCCAGATATCCGTCGCTCCCGCGCAGTAGACGTTGCCCGCGCGGTCGATGCACATGCCATCCGCTCCCTTCGCATCGCCATCGTCCATTTTCGCGAACACTTTCCGGTTTTCCAACGACCCATCCTGCAAAACTCCGAAGGCAATGATCTCTTTCGGCACAAAAGATGCGACATACAAAGTCCGCTGATCCGGTGAAAGAGTGATGCCGTTCGCCGTCTCCACCTCCTCCGTCACAACACGACTTGTCCCGTCCGGCGCAATGTAAACCACGGCGTTCTGGCGGGTAAGCGTGAAGTAGACTCCTCCCTTGTTGTCGACGACAAGGTCATTCGGCTTGCGGGGAGGCTTCACTTCGCCGTCCTCCGAGTGGAGAACCCTGGCTTGGCGCGACTTGTTGTCCTTTCCCACCAGCTGCGAGATGCGGGCACTGCTGTTGTCGGAGAGATAGAGTCGACCATGATTGAAGAAGGTCCCGCTGATACGTCCCGCTTCCTTCATCAGCAGTGTCACGGAATTTTTCGCCGGTGTGTAGCGGTAGAGTGCACCGGCTTTGACGTCGGGAATGACAAGGGACCAGCCATCCCACGACGGCCCATCGGCGAGTTCGAAATCATGCGCAATGCGTTCGAGCGGAGCCGTCTCGTCGACCGGCGAAGAAAAAAGCCAAACAGGAAAAGTGAGAAGAATAGTAACGGGGAGTTTCATGGTCTCACTACGATGGCTCGGAAGGGACTCGTCTCAACAGGTGATCTCGACTCCAATAGGAAGTGATTACTTCGACAAGGGTGGGGATCAACTCCATCTCGAAGCGGTCGAGGTTCCCGGGAAGGGCGTGATTGAAGGGCACCCCCTGATGGGCCGGACGGTTGAAATCAGATGATTTCCCGGCCTTTCTGAAGAAAGAAAAAGCCCGGAAGCATTCGCTCCCGGGCTTTTCGAATTTTTTGAGGGGAAGAGCGGCGCCCGCCCCACTCGGAGCGGGCGCCTTCGCTATCTACCCCTTGGCTGAAGACAAAGCTTATTCTGTCGCGGCGCCGTAGGCAGGAACCCCGTGCTCGGCGACGTCGAGTCCTTCTTCCTCTTCTTCCTCGCTCACACGGACACCGATGATGAGTTTCAGGACAAAGAAGACAACGAAGGAGAAAACAAAGGCGGCGGCGGCAACAGCAAGGACGCCGGTCAGCTGACCAACGATTCCGAACTGCTTCTCTCCACCTTCCGGAACGACCTCGAAGATCGCAGCAGCGAGGATGCCCCAGATACCGCAGATTCCGTGGACGGAGATGGCACCAACCGGATCGTCAATCTTGATCTTGTCGAAGAAGATGACGGAGAAGACGACGATGATACCGGCAACAAACCCGATAGCGAGCGCTCCCATGGCGCTGACGATGTCAGCGTTGGCGGTGATACCAACCAAGCCGGCAAGGAAACCGTTGAGGGCCATGGAAAGGTCAGGCTTCTTCAAGACGATCCACGAAGCGGCAATCGCACCAAGGCTACCCGTGCAGGCAGCGAGAGTCGTGGTGGTGAAAACAAGTCCGAGAGGTCCGGGAGCAGCTGAAAGGACGGAACCGCCGTTGAATCCGAACCAGCCGAAGAAAAGGAGGAAAACCCCAATCGCGGCGAGAGGCATGTTGTGCGGAAGGATCGGCTTGATGCCATCTGCAGTGTACTTGCCTTTGCGAGGTCCGAGAACAATGACGCACGCGAGTGCAGCAAAGCCTCCGAAGGCGTGAACGACGGCGGAGCCGGCGAAGTCTTTAAATCCGTTGCCACCGTTGAGGGTGCCGAGCCAGCCACCGCCCCAGTGCCATGAACCGACAACCGGGTAGGCAAAACCGACGAGCACTGTCGCGAAGATCATGAAGGTGGGAAGCTTGATGCGCTCCGCCACGGCTCCTGAGACGATCGTGGCCGCCGTTGCAGCGAACATGGCTTGGAAGATGAAGTCTCCATAACCTGTCATGGCCAGGCCAACACCACCGTATCCGAAGGTGCTTCCTCCATCCGCATTCAGGTCTCCAATCGGCTTTCCAATGCTGAAGTAGCCGTTGAAATCACCCGGGTAGTGGGTGTTGAAGCCGAGGATGGCGTAGGTCACGATGCCAATCGCGATGATGAAACAGTTTTTGAAGAGGATATTGACGCAGTTCTTTTTCTGCGTCAGGCCGGCCTCAAGCGTGGCAAAGCCGAGGTGCATGAGGAAGACGAGAGCGGCCGCGATAACCGTCCAGAGCATCGAAACGGTGAAGAAATCGAAGGCGTAGGCATAATCGCCCTGCTCCGCGACGAGAGCATCATAGTCGCCTTTATATTCATCTTCGGCCAGGGCAACCGGGGAGGAACCCAGGAACGAAAAAGCCAGTGCCACGGCGAAAAGGCCCGGCAGGAGCTTGGTCTTACTAGTGAGTTTATTCATAGAGTGGTGGTGGATTGGGTTATTTTTAGTTTTCGCTTTTGTGGTGAGGTGATTAGGGGTGGATTCTCCCCGAGACGGGAGGACAAAAAGCACGCCCCGTGCCAACTCCCGGAATTGCCAAAAAAACCTGAATTCCCGTCTCCCAAGTGCCTCTTTTTGAACAGTCTGAGGCACCTAGGCCCGCGGATGGGCGGCGTCGTAGACTTCCTTCATTCGCTCTGTGCTGACGTGGGTATAAATCTGCGTTGTAGAGAGGCTGGCGTGGCCCAAAAGGGCCTGCACAGCCCGGAGATCAGCGCCGTTATTCAAAAGATGAGTGGCAAAGGAATGACGAAGCTTGTGCGGGCTCACGCGGATGGGGATACCCGACTTTTCGAGGTACTTCTTCAGAATATCGGCGATGGCCCGGGTCGTGATGCGGGTGCGCCGCTTGCTCAGGAATAAAGGGCCCTCCCCGACCTTGGCCCCATGCCGGTATCGCTGAAGGGCCTTGATCGCATGGGCGCCCAACGGACAAATCCGTTCTTTCCTTCCCTTTCCAAAAACTCGAACCGTCTCGGAGATGACATCGATATCGCCGACCTCCATCGCTGCCAGTTCATGAAGCCGCACTCCCGTTGAGTAAAACACTTCCATCACCGCGGCGTCGCGTGCCGCCGCCCATGACGGCGCCTGCTTGGGCTGTTCAATCTTGAAGGGCAAGGCCAGGAGTTCCTCGACCTGCTTCAGTGTCAGGACCACCGGCAGAGGCCGGTCCAGTTTCGGCAACTGCACTTCCAGCAACGGATTTCTCTTCAAGCCGCGACGGTGTGAAAGAAACTTGTAGAAGCTGCGCAAGGCGGCAAAGCGAAGACGGATTGTCGTCTTCTTCAATCCATCCTTCATCAGGGCGAAAAGGTAGGCACGAAAATCATCAGCCGTTTCCCGCTTCCAGCCCCCAAAGCCTTCACGACCGCGATAACCATCGAGTGCCTTTTCGTAATTGCGAAGGGTATTGGCCGACGCGTTTTTTTCCACGGAGAGAAACTCCATGAACGCCTCGATGTCGGGATCGGATCTCAGGGACGCGGAACTCACTTACTGGCGGGCAAAGGGATCGATCGACGGGAGGAGCGGGTCGATCCCGGAAAGCGACACGCGTTGGGGGGAAAGGAGAGCTCGGAAGGCCTGGCCACCGGTGCCGACGGTGTATTCCCATTGCGAATTGGCGGGTTCCAATTGAACCAAGGTCGCACCGCTGCGGCCTTCGAGGGGAAAAATCCGCAGCGTGCCATCCCCGTCACAGCGGCATCGCAACTCGAGAAACTCGCCGGAGCGCACGGACCATGCCACCATGGCCATTCCCGCTCCGCACGAAACGACCCGCAAGTACTCCCCCGTCACTTCCATTCTCGGCGTAGCCAATTCTTCAAGCACGGGAGAAATATAGGCCATCAGGCCGGATTTGCTCTCACTTCCTTGCCTTTCGCGACCATCACGCCACGTTCTGCCTCGCATGCTCGCCAAACGCATCATCCCCTGCCTCGACGTCACCGACGGTCGCGTCGTCAAAGGCACGAATTTCGTCGATCTCCGTGACGCCGGCGATCCCGTGGAGTGCGCCGTCGAATACAACAACCAGGGTGCGGACGAACTGGTCTTCCTCGACATCACCGCCTCGTCCGACGAGCGCAACACGATGGTCGATGTCGTCGGAAAGACGGCGGAACGTTGCTTCATGCCTCTCACCGTTGGCGGAGGTATCCGCACCGTCGAGGACATGCGGCGCATGCTTCTGGCCGGAGCGGACAAGGTCGGCGTCAACACCGCAGCCGTGAACCGGCCCGAAGTAGTGAGCGAGGGATCGGTCGCCTTCGGCGCGCAATGCATCGTTGTCGCCATCGACGCCAAGCGCAATGATTCCGGCTCATGGACCGTCTACACCCACGGCGGACGCACGCCGACCGAACGCGATGCCGTCGAATGGTCGAAGGAGATCGAAGATCGCGGCGCGGGCGAAATTCTCCTCACGAGCATGGATGCCGACGGGACCAAGGCGGGCTACGACATCGAACTCACCCGCACGATCAGCGAAGCGGTGCAGATTCCCGTCATCGCCAGCGGCGGCGCAGGCAACCTCGAGCACCTGTGCGACGTCCTCGCCGAGGGCAAGGCAGACGCCGTTCTCGCCGCGAGCATTTTTCACTTTGGCGAGTACACTGTCGCCGAAGCCAAAGAAGCGCTCGCCGATCATGGCCTTCCCGTGCGGCCGATCAATCCTTGAGGCCCGCAGGACGCAGCACCTGCACGATTCCCATCACCGCCAGGTTCGCCGCCAGCCCCCAGACCCCGGCGTGTACTCCCAGCGGTTTGCTGGGCAATTCAAACGCCTCGAAGGCAAGTGAAACGGCCATCACCGTTCCGACGATCAAGCCCGCAAAAACGGAGTCTGCCCGCAGCCGCGGCTGGTGAATTCCGAGCATCACCGCGGGGGCGATTTGGCAGAGCACCTCGAGCTTGATCTCCATGAGGCGCCAGATCGTGAGGTCTTGCAGCGCAATGGTGAGAGCGGCCACTCCCGCCATGAGAATTGCCGAAACCACCTTACCGATCAACGTCAGGTGACGGTCGCTCGAATCGGGACGAATCGGAAAATAGATATCCTTCGTGATCATCGACGACATGGCGAGGAGCGCGGAATCAATCGTCGACATCGTCGCCGCGACGATGGCCCCGAGGAAGAGAATCCCGAGCGGCAGGAGAAGCGGCGTCTTCTCAATAAGGTCGGCGATCATGTAGAGGGTCACTTCATCCGAGCTGCCCGCACCTTCCTGGTCGAGGCCGGGAAAGACGGCAATGCCCATGATTCCCAGCATCACGACCAGAAACGTCGTGAAAAGTGGCATGAAGGCCATGATTTGAAACGAACGCCGCAGCACCTTTCCGCTTTTTGCCGCGTAAATCCGCTGGATGGCGTGGGGATACATGGAGATTCCGAAAAAGAAAATGAGAAGCGTGCTCAGCCATGTGACCTTTTCCGTCGCCGTCGGTGCCGCCCAGATCTCCGGTCGCGAGGCTTCCAGCTGGTCCGAGACGCCGGGCAGTCCGCCATAGTGGAATTGCAGGGCCACGAAGACACCGAGAATGCCCACGAGCAGGATCACGCCCTGAATCACATCCGTCCAGGCCACGCTCCGCAATCCGCCCATGGCTTCGTAGGCAAACATGATGACACTCAACACCACCACCGCCACGGCGAACGAGACCGTCCCGCCCGAGATGTTCTCCACGAGAAGACCCAGCACCTTGAGATTCGTCAGGATGTAATTTCCCAGTGCGAAGATCCCGAGCAACGCCACCGCCACTGTGAGCGCCCGCATGCCGAACCGGTGCTGCACAAAGTCCCCCGGCGTGATGAATCCGTGCCGATGAGAAAGACGATGCAGCTTCGGCGCAAAAACCACGAACCCGCCGATGACGGCCATCATCGCGACGACGCCACTCAGGTTGTAAAACCCAGAGCGGTAGGCTTTCCCCACGAATCCCAGCATCGTGTTCCCGCTGTATTGGGTTGCGTAGAGCGTAAGCAGGAGAACGAAAATTCCCAGTCCGCGTCCGCCCAGGTAAAAGTCCGCGAGCGACGATTCCTTTTTCGCCCGATGCCCTAACCAGCCGATAAAGAGCAACGAACACACGTAGAACACAAGGAATCCCGCTCCAAAGGGTCCGACAATGTCGAGGGACGAGGGCGCGACGGCGAAAAGGCTCACGAATCGTCCTCCTCCGTCCCGCGTTCCCCTTCCCGCCTCCACTCCGCGCCCATCAACCACGCCACCGCGCAGGCATAGACGATCCCGCCTGCGACCGCAAACACCGCCCATTCCGGCATCCCGAGAAAGACCGCCTCCTCGCCGCCAGTGAACCACCACGGCACGGAAAGCACCATGAGCACAAGGGAAAGAATCAGGGTCTTCGGCACCTGTCTAAAGGAGCGTTCAGACATCGCCCCGTCACGAAAAAAGTCCGCGCGGCCGGACTTTGCCGTTCGCAATGGCCATAATTTCGCTAGGGTGCGTCGCCATGGAAAAACTCCCGCTGAACCAATACGGCATCGACGTTGAAGACTGCTACCGGAACGTCCCGCCGCCGCTTTGCTACGAGCAGGCCATCCGCTTTGAGAAGAAGACGCGCATCTCCGACACCGGCGCGCTCATCGCTTTCTCAGGGGACAAGACCGGTCGCTCCCCCATGGACAAGCGTGTCGTGAAGGAGCCGTCGACGGAAAACGACATCTGGTGGGAGAAGGTGAACATCCCCCTCGATGAACACATCTTTCAGATCAATCGCGAGCGGGCTGTCGACTACCTGAACACGCGCGACCAGCTTTACGTGGTCGACGCCTTCGCAGGCTGGGACCCGAAATACCGGCTGAAAATCCGGGTCATTTGCTCGCGCCCCTACCACGCGCTCTTCATGCACACGATGCTCATCCGGCCGACGAAGGAAGAACTCGCGGACTTCGGCGAACCCGACTTCGTGATCTTCAATGCCGGCACTTTTCCCGCGAACCGCCTCACCGAGGGCATGACCTCACGCACCTCCATCGACCTCTGCTTCGCCCGCAACGAGATGGTCATTCTCGGCACCGAGTACGCTGGCGAGATGAAAAAGGGTGTCTTCACCGTCATGAACTACCTCATGCCGAAAGCGGGGCAACTCTCCATGCATTGTTCCGTCACTGCCGACCCCAAGACCGCCCAGTCTGCGGTCCTCTTCGGCCTCTCCGGAACCGGAAAGACGACGCTTTCCGCCGACCCCAACCGCGAACTTGTCGGCGACGATGAACATGTTTGGAGCGACGACGGTGTCTTCAACATCGAAGGCGGCTGCTACGCCAAAGCCATCGCGCTCACCGAAGCCAACGAACCCGACATTTACAAGGCCCTTCGCTTCGGCGCGATTCTCGAAAACGTTCTCGCCGACGAGGCGGGACACGTTGATTACACCGACACGAGCATCACGGAGAACACCCGCGGCGCCTACCCCATCGAACACATTCCGAACGCCCGCATTCCCTGCATCGCCGGCCACCCGACCGACATCATTTTCCTCACCTGCGACGCCTTTGGCGTGCTGCCGCCGGTCGCCCAGCTCTCGCCCGCACAGGCCATGTACCATTTCATCTCCGGCTACACGGCCAAGGTCGCAGGGACGGAGGTCGGCGTGACCGAACCAACCGCTACGTTCTCGGCCTGCTTCGGCGCTCCCTTCATGGTCTGGCACCCATCCAAATATGCGGAGTTACTGGCCAAAAAAATGCAGGAGCACAACGTCAATGTCTGGCTTGTAAACACCGGCTGGAGTGGTGGCGGCTATGGGAAGGGCGAGCGCATCCGTCTCCGTTACTCCCGCGCCATCGTCAACGCCATCTGCGACAGCACCCTTGCCACCGCCCCCAAATACGTCGACCCCGTTTTCGGCTTCCGCACCTTGACGGAATGCCCCCATGTCCCAAGCGAGATCCTGCAACCCCGCAACACGTGGTCCGATCCCGCCGCCTACGACACAGCCCTCGCCAATCTTGCCCGCCTCTTCATCGAGAACTTCAGAGACTTCGAAAGCGGAACGAGCGACGAGGTGAGCGCGGCGGGGCCATCCATCTAGGATATTCTGCTTAGAGAAGTAATACGGGCGCCAGAAAGGCAAAGAACGAGCCGACGAGGAAGATCGCAACGGATGTCCAATAGATGACACCACCAACCTTGCGACTTCCTGCGCAAGCAGCCCTCAGCTTCGGGTCAGCCGGACAGGGCGCCTTCCTCGACTTCCATCGGAGAATTCCCGAGAGAGTCAGCATTACCGCGGCCATGGGAAAGACGATGGCCTTGTTTTCTCCAAACCACGTCAGCCAGGGAAACACGCCCAGTAGTGATGCAAATGCTGCTCCGGAACCGAGGGCGACGAACAAGGCGGGAAGGGCGCAGCAAAACAGGGTCGTGCTGCTGGTAAACAGACTCAGCCACGTCATGAGCATTGAAGGTCGGCTCGATTCTTTCACGTCAGGGAGGGTGGCTCGACCCTCGGAAGCAGCGGTGCCTCCGAAGGCCGTCACCGGAGGCTCCTAGCTTTTTTTCGCTTTCACGGCCTTTACGACTTCATCGAAAGTCTTGGTCGGCCGCTCAATCCTGACGACCTTGAAGCCGGCATTCGTTACCGCTTTCTTAATGGACTCATCCGCGATCTTCTTGCCGCTCTTTTCCTCGAGGACGACTGCCTTTTTGCCAAGATTCACATAAACCTTGGCCACGGAAGGATCTTTCTTGAAGTGCTTCTCAATGCCTTGGGCACAGAATGAGCAGACCATGCCGTTCACGGTCGTGACAACGGTACGATGTTTCGTTTCCTTCTCCGCACCAACAGCCATTCCGGCAACGGCGAGAATCAGGACAATGCTTGTGGTAAGTGTTTTCATTTTGCTTTTTTCTTTTTGAAGTGGGTTTTGCCCCATGCCTAAAAATGGATCATGAAGCTAAGTCTCAGCTCGCCCTCGAAACTGACGCCGGCTTCAACGAAGATGTTCTTCTTGAACAACCGGAGTGTGGGGATGAACTGGATTTCGTTATCGTGGAATTCAGTGGTGTGCTCTGCCTTGAAGAGAAACCAGGTATTCAGCTGGTCGTATTCCGCCTTGTAAGGAGCCACGCCAACGGCAGAGACATTCCTCCAATGCGTGAATTCCTGAGCATAGAGGACCGTGGAGTTCCAGGCGGCATACCAACGCCTCGTCTCCCAATCAGCCTGTAGGAAACTCAAGCCTCCCGGCGACCAATCGTGACTTTCTGACTGCGCTGCGCCGAAGCCGATTCCCGCATAGAGATTCGCCTGGGCATCCGGCAGATTCCATCGATGGAGCAGCCAGTTGTGCTGCACACCAAGAAAGGAGTCCTCCGTGGAATGATCGTCGAAGCGCAGGTATCGCATTCCAAAGGCCTTGTCCGCCGTGTAACTGTGATACAATTCCGCCGATTGCATCGAATCGGAGAAGTCAAAGCGCCACTGGTTCGCGCCTTTGAACGCGACGGGATGCGCGATCAATTCCTGGATCGCGACGAAAATGAGCGCTCCGATGAGAGCGCCGCTCCTGATTTTCATGGATTTTCTACGTGGATATTTATCTGACAAGCCGTGCCGGATAGGCGCAGCAGCTACAAATGACCGAAGGGCGGAGCATGGTGCCCGCCGGTCACTTCAAATCAGATAAACGCAGAAGGTCTTCGCCAATGAATCAGGTGGCGGAAGGGAACTGACCGGAACAAGTCCGCGAAGATCCCCGAAGGAACAGGAATTCGACTTTGCAATTCTCCACGTGGGAGCCGCCAGTTCCGTGACGACTTCCGATGCCTTGAGGGAAAGCCTCTTTGCGGGAACATCAGAATCCTCGGGAGCAACGCAATCACAGGTTGAATCTTCCGGCAATTCCGAACTGTCTCCACCGACGCAACAACAGCACGACTCCGACGGATTTGGATTCGCCGCACCACCACATCCACCAGCAGTCGCTCCCACGGCAAAATGGAAGGGAAATGCGATCGCCAGGAGGCAGGCGACAATCTGCTGCGTGAGGTTCACCCTGCTTTGATTAGGATACTGCAGTTCCCGCATTTATTCCAACCTTCCATCGACCAATCGCTGGATTTCAAGGGGATTCCCCTCTTTCAGCGCTTCCGGCAAAAGGCTTTCCGGCAATCCCTGGTAGGAAACCGGCCGACCCCAGCGCGCGATGGCGGCGAGGCCAATCGAAGTAAACTGCGCACTCGTGGCCGCAGGGTAAATCCCCCCGTGGTGCATCGCGTGACAGATCTCGATGCCGGTCGGGAAACCGTTGACCAGCACACGCCCGGCAAATTCGGACAGAACTTCGATCAACTCGCCTGCGCCCTCCAGATCCGTCTCCGTGCCGTGGACGGAACTGGCAAGTTGCCCCGGAAATCCCTCCGCCAGCATCGCGTATCCCCTCTCGTCGGGACAAACCACGACAACCACGCTTGGCCCAAAGATCTCTTCTTCAAGGACATCGCGATAGGCCTCAAACACGCCCTGGGAAAGGGTCGCCAACGCCAGACCCACCTGGCAACCGTTCCCGGAAACTTCCCCGCGCAACACGTTGACGCCATCGAGCGACGCAACTTTGCCGAGTCCGGTTTCAAAGGCGGTCTGAACCGCCGCATTCAACATCGCACTCCCCGGTGTCGCGGCGATCAATTCCCGGTAATTATCCAGAAACGCTTCCGTTCCCGCCCCCTCCGGCACAAATACCAGCCCGGGATTGGTACAGAACTGCCCGTTGCCCATCGTCATTGATGCAAAGAGAGCTTTCGCAAAGGCTTCCGGTTCCGACTCCAGCTTCCCACTGAAAACGAATTGCGGATTGAAACTCCCCATCTCCGCATAAACCGGGATCGGCGTCTCGCGT
>JBCDLR010000063.1:0-14488 GCA_038745205.1 Verrucomicrobiota bacterium | reverse complement strand
TTTATATAAATTATATAGATGGAACGTCTAGTTGCTGCGTCTGGGCACGGCATCGAACTGGCCTTCGGCGAGAATGTGGCGGGCGTGGGCCCGGGGGTCCAGATTCCTGTTCGTGGAGGTCTTGGGTTGGAAGAGCGGCATTACTGTATCCGGCGAACGAGCGGGGGTTGCGAGATCGAGGATCTCCGGTCGGTGAGCGGGACGTGGATCAATGGCTCGCTTTTGTCGGGCATCTACCTGTTGAAGCCGGGCGATCTCATCCAGGCAGGAGCACTTGCTCTGCGCTACGAGGTCCAGGAAACAGCAACCTCGCCGGCGGCCGAGACTCCCGTCACCATGGACGGGGCAGGCCCTTCGCAGGAAGACGTTCTGGAAGACGACGCGACTGCGAAGAAACTCCAGTTCGGTCAGACGTCCGAAGACGCCGCCGTGGCGAAGAGTCCTTCGATGGCAAGGAGTGGTTTAGTGATTGGAGCAACTATCGGGACGGTCGTTCTTGGAGTGTTCGCGACGGTTGCCTTTTTTCTATGGGATTCGGAATCACCAATCGCCAGGATCCAGGGAGTCCTTGCTCCTGCTGGTGATGAAAGCGGAGGGACGGAAAAGGCGGCGGAAGAGAGAACCGACAAGGAAATCTTTCTCTCGGACTTGGAGAGATGGGTGCCAACCCGCGGCATGGTCTATCACTACCGCGACATACCTCGAACCATCGCCACCCTGGAAAAGATCACGGCGTGGGTTCCGGAGGCCCTCACGAAGTATGGAATTGGGGATGTGAAGGAGTTGGTCCCTGATAAAATCGGGTCAGCCGGTATTCGCCATTCCCTGATCTTCGCCCGTACCGGCGGAGGCTCTATTCTCGGGAATTTCGAAAACAACGTGGAGTTCATGCGCATTGATCGTCCGTTGGACGATGCCGCGTGGGAGAATGCCCTGGAGGAATTCGTTGCCAGGGCGGCGGGTATGAGTCTTGAGATGGATTGGGCAGAATGGGAGGGTAGGCTTTACGGGGAGATTCCCGCCTTTGCGGCCCTCGGGGTTGCTCCCTATGCGGTCAGGATTCTGGACGACAAGACCGTTGTGGCCGGGCCTGCAGCAGAGGTGAAGGCCCTCACTCCATTGAACCGCACAAACCCGGCGTTTGAGGCTTTTCGTCGGGGGGATGAAGCGACCATTGCCTATTTTGACTTCAAGAAGTTCCCCGATATAGGATTGATGGGGATTGGCGTTCGATCGGATTTCAAGGAGGGCTGCCTCGCCTTTGATTTCACCCGCGAAGTCTCAATTCGGATCGAAGCGGAAACTGCGGGCCCATCATCGGACTTGAAACTGCAGGCCTTCAGAAATGCGCTTGAGAGCGTTCGCTCGCGGGTAGGCGGAGACAGGACTCCTCTGGGAAAATCCCTGGCCAAGTTCATGACGGGAGTGCAATTGGAGTTGGAGGGAGGGGTTGCGCGCCTTCAGGTCAAAACCAGTTTTGAAGACGTGCGGGTGCCCGTTGAGCGGATGAAGGAATTGGCGAACCGCGAGGAAGATTCCTCCGTGGAAAGGCTGGCCATGCATCTAGCCTCTGTCGGAAATGCGGCCATCGCGGCCGGCTCCGCCGAGTTGAAGGAGGCACACGATCTGGAGACGGCCGTCTTCCTCGTGGAGAGGGGGGTGCGGGGTGGCGTCGGAAGCGAATTTGAAAGGACTGAGTTTCGCGTTCCGAGGATGACTGATGCTCAGTTTATGGGGATCAGCAAATTCCTCCAGTGGGAGTAAGGCCGCGGCTTTGTCATGAAGCATGGAGGAGCTTCGGACAGGGATTCGTTCGCAGAAGAGGAGTCCGCGCTGCTTACCGAATTGATGGCCTCGGTTGCTCCCGATTTCGTGCATCAGCTCGCCAACGAGCGTGCCGGTATGCGAAACGCCCAGAATATTGCTTCCGTCTGCGCGGCGGCGAAGGCGGCAGGAACGGAGGCATTTGAAGATGTCCGCGATCTTGAAGAAGCCGTGCGAAGGGTTTCGACGGGAGTGTACGGCGCGGGTGAATTCAGCAAGACACGCTTTGCTGTTCCAAACCTTGACGAGGAATCCATCTTCGAGGCGATGAAATACCTCGAATGGAATCGGGACATCAAGGTGATCGTGTTCATAGCCTCTGCTCCAAAGGAGGAGGAATTTGTGGTTTCCGCCGAGAGTGAAGAGACAAAGGCGAGACGGGATGCTCAGAGTGTGGCTTCAGTCTATGCTTCGGCCATCGCCGCCGGGGCCATTCCCTCGCCTCCGGACGCTTCGCTTCGAAGCGTGGTGAATCGTGTGGTCCTCCGCGAGGCGCTCGAGGGGTCCGGCGAGTTGGAAGGAACCGGCGAGTTCAGGGGAGTGCGGTTCGTCATCCCTAATCTCAGTGACCGGGAGGTGGAATTGCTGATGGACTACCTGAGGTGGGAGGAAGGTATCCTCTACTATGACCGGAATCCGAAGCGAGACTACGTCGGCGCTTAGTCTCCCCAGTAGAGAATCCGTCCGCACTGTTCGCAGTAGGCGATCTCCTTTTCGTTCTTCACCGCGCTGAACGTGGCGTTGGTAACTTTCATGTGGCAACCGCCGCAGATGCCGTTGTTCAACGGGAC
Organism: Verrucomicrobiota bacterium; assembly: GCA_038745205.1. GTDB lineage: Bacteria > Verrucomicrobiota > Verrucomicrobiia > Verrucomicrobiales > DEV007 > JBCCWV01. Next base: position 11,873 of record JBCDLR010000063.1, on the reverse strand, counting down.
GACGGCCGCGTCGCCCTTCTTCGCGAAAATCCGCGTGTAGCGGTCGAGGGTGGCCTCGTCCATCTCGCCTGCCAGCTCGGCGCGATCTTTCCTGAGTTCCTCCAGTTCGGATTCGCGGTTTTTCTTGCGTAGGTCGATTTGGGCAAGGTCCTCGTCGACGAGTTCTTGCGTCTCACCCTGCTTTTCCCGTGCGTTTCCAAGATCCGCTTTCAGTGTCTCGGCGGTTTCCATCAGCTCAAGTTCCTCGTCCTCCAGTTTTTCGATTTCTTTCCCGTAGCGCTCGATCTCGTTCGTCAGGGCCTGGAATTCCTCGTTCTTTTTCGTTTCGTACTGCTGTGTCTTGAGCTTCGTGATGGTGTCCCGTCGCGTCTCCACGTCGATCTCGAGGTTCTTGATCGCGATGGCGTTTTCCTTGACGGCCTTGTCGGCGGTTTCGACGGCGGCGTTGTCTCCCGCCAGCTTTTGCCGGGCGAGTTCTTCTTCACCGGGAAGGCGGGTGAGTTCCTTCTCGTTCCTGGAAATGGCCTGGTCGCGATCCTGGATGATGAGGAGTTTCTTGATGTCTTCGAGCATTTCGTGATGGAAGAGAGAGGTCTCACGCAGGAGCGCGGAGACACCGGGTTTTTCGTTTTATCAGTACAATTCCACAGGACTTCGTTTGCCATCTTCTTCGCTGAGTCGCAGGGCGCCCTCTTCGCCGAGGGTGTCGACGCGGAGTTGCCAGATCTCGTTGTTGATACGCTGGAATTCGTCCATTGACCACAGGCGCGGGCCGGCAAGCCGGAGTTTGAATTTTTCCAGGCGGACCGTCGCGTCCTCGAGCACCCCGTCGGAGAGCCCTCCGAGATGGCTGACGGCCTCTTCGCCGAGGTCGAGACGGTGACAGATCATGACCATGTCGTTGCCCGCCTTCACCGCGGACTGGATCGTGTCCTTGAAGGTGACCTCGTTGAGGATCGCGCCCATGTCGAGATCGTCCGTCATGACGAGGCCGTCTTCGTAGCCGAGTTGTCCGCGAAGATAGCCGTTGATCACGTTCTCGGAGAGTGATGCGGGCCAGCGATTGCGTTCGGGATCGAAGCTCGGGTAGTGGGAATGGCACACCATGATGCTGTCGAGATCGGGCAGCATGGCGCGAAAGGGGGCGAGTTCCTCGGCCTCGAGTTCCTCGCGGGTGCGGTCGATGACGGGAAGTTCGTGGTGGGCATCGACGGCGGCGCGGGAGTAGCCAGGAAAGTGCTTCCCGCAGCTGAGGATGCCCTCATGCCTCATCGCGCCATTGAAGAATGCGGCATTGCTGATGACTTCGTTGGCGTCTAGGCCCCACGTTCGACCGCGCAATGAGTTGTCTTCGTCGCCATTCCACGAAATGTCGAGGACAGGACAGAGGTCGAGATTGAATCCAAAGAGGCGGAGGAGTTGCCCGGTGAGTTTGCCGTGGCGGCTGATGAGATCGAGGTCGCCGTTCTCACGGAGCTGCTGTGCGTTCGGCGGTTCCTTTCCGATGAGACGAAGCCTTGAGACGCGCCCTCCCTCCTGGTCAATGGTGATGACGGGTTCGATTTCGGAGAGCTCGCGCAGGCCGTCAATGAGTTTCCGGACCTGTTCGGGTGACTCGATGTTGCGCCCAAAGAGGATGAACCCGCCGGGCTGGAGTTGGTGGAGGCGGTCGGCGGTTTCCGTGTCGAGTTCCGCGCCGGGAACGCCAATGAGGAGGAGTTGGGAAACATCCATCAGCGGTGATGGTCGGTGCGGGTCGGGGCGTTGTCCATCCTGGATCAGCGGACGAAGGATGTGGAGTGCGGAAATTCTCCGGGGCTTGCCATGTTCCAGGGAAGGAGCGTCGGTCGGATAGGGGGCAGCCCCGTTCCGGCGGTGTCTTTGGTCGAGTGGGAGACTCCCGCATTTGGGCTGTTTCAGCTTTGCTACGAAATTCGATTTGCCGAAGCGAGGAATTTGCGGAAATTCCTCACGTCCGGGGTTCGGAGAACTTGGCCGGGCGCGTAACCTGATATTGTTTTGATCGAAGGAGAAGCACTTGCCCTCGAAGTCGCGCGGCGCGCGGATGATAAGCAGGCGGATGATATTCGGATTCTTGATTTGCGGGGGATTTCCAGCATCACGGATTATTTTGTCATCTGCACTGGCACCTCCATGCCTCATCTCAAGGCGATTCGTAGGGAGATTGACGAGAAAATTGGTGAGCATCATGGTCTCGAACCCTACTCGAAGGAGGGGACCCCGGAGAGTCACTGGGTCGTGATCGATTACGGTGATGTCATTGCCCATGTGTTTCATTCCGAGCAGCGCGCTCAGTTTGCGTTGGAGGACCTTTGGTCGGATGCGCGGATTGTTGCCTTTGAGTCGAGCAGCGAGGTGCATGCTGCAGCCTGAGTGATGGCCGCGTTGCGCATTGAGACCCTGAACACGGGGTCGGAGCTCTTGCTTGGTCAGGTCATCAACTCGCACCCGGCGTATTTCGGAGAGGAATTGTTCAAGCTCGGTCTTCGTGTGCAGCGGGCGGTGGCGGTTCCGGATGGTGAACCGATTGCGGTGGCGCTGAAGGAAGCGATGGGAAGGTCGGATGTGGTTTTGGTCACGGGCGGTTTGGGGCCAACGATGGATGATGTGACGCGGGAGACGGCCGCGGAGTTGCTCGGGCTTGAGCTGGAGTTCGACGAATCCGTCATGTCGATGATTGAGGAGCGGTTCGCCCGCATGGGGAAAACGCCGAGACCGATCAACCGGCGGCAGGCAATGGTGCCGAAGGGCGCAAGAGTGCTGTTGAACCCGCATGGGACGGCGCCGGGGCTCCATTTTCCGGCAGGTTTGCTGGAAGGATCCCCGGATATCTACCTTCTGCCCGGACCACCGCGGGAACTGCAGCCGATGTTTGTTGAACAGGTTTTGCCGGTCCTCTCGAGAAGGGTGGATGCTGAAGAGGAGGTGGGTTGGAAAAATCTGTTCTTTTACGGCGTCGGGGAGTCGGATCTTGCTTCGCGGGTGGATGAGGTCGTTGGGCCGGAGAGCGGAATCGAGACGGGGTATTGCCTGAAGAACGGGGGCGTCATTGTGCGACTGATCGGCGGTGGAAATACCCTGGAGGGATCGGCGGAGCGGGCGGCAGGGACGTTTCCGGCGAACCTTGTTTCTTCCGACGGGCGGACGATGGAGGAAGTGGTGGAGGACTTGCTGCGCGAGCGGGAAGAAACCGTGTCGACCGCAGAGTCGTGCACGGGAGGGTTTCTCGCTCACCGGCTGACGATGGTCTCGGGTTCCTCCGAGGTATTCGGTTTCGGCTTCGTGACCTACGCGAACGAAGCAAAGTCGGGGCTGGTGGGAGTCGACCCGCAATTAATTGAGAAGCACGGCGCCGTAAGTGGGCCCGTGGCGGCCTCGCTCGCGGAAGGCGCGGTGCATGCCTCCGGTGCTGACCACGGGTTGTCCCTGACGGGAATTGCCGGTCCGACCGGCGGGACGGAGGAGAAACCGGTGGGAACGGTGTTTTTGGGACTGGCCTCGAAGGAGGACGAGACCGTCGTCGTGCGACGGGTTTTTCGCGCCGATCGCGAAACCTTCAAGATTCGCGCTTCCCAGGCGGCGCTCGACCTTTTGCGTCGCCGTCTCCTCGGTCTCAACGTGGGTTCCTGACGCTTGGAGGATTTTTTGACCGTTCTCCCGACTGGGGCTAATTTCCGGGCCCTCTTCATGAATTTGCGCGTGTTAGTATTGGGCGGCTCGATCGCGTTGTGCCTTGCAACGGAGTCACGGGCGCAGGGTGGAATCAATGTCCCGGGTAAGCTCGCTCCTTCCGCGAAGCCGAAGGCCGTGGAGGTTCTTCGCGGCGAGTCGACGCGAGTCTTGCTGGAGGCAGCCTCTTCGGTCCGGCGGAGACTGACCTTCAAGCTGACGACGGACGCGTTGCAGGGACAGGTTTCCGCCCCTGAGGGACACCCCGACCGGAATACGGCGGCCATTGTCACCTATACGCCCCCATTGGATCGCAACGTGACCGAGGACTACTTCCAGTATGCGGCCAAGGAACCGGGAGGGGTGTTCTCGCCAATGGCTACGGTGAAGGTCAAGATCGTGGACCCAACGGCTCGATTGGAAGTTCCGCCCACGATGCATTTCGGGAGGATCCCGCTTGGTGAAAGCGCCCTGAAGACCATCACGTTGCGAAACGTCGGAACGGCGGAATTCCGCGGGGTGATCACGTTTCCTCCGCCATTTTTCCTCAAGCGTGAGAATCCCGAAATCTTTGTGCCGGTTGCCGGGCAGACGCGTCTGTTGGTCAACTTTGTCCCCGAGGAAGCGAAGAGTTATTATGACGAGTATGTTTTTCAGCGGGACCTGGACAGCGCTCTGATCAAGTTGAGCGGGGTCGCCTTTGCCCCGGTCAAGATCGAACCGCGACGTCTGGAATTGGCCTGGGATACCTCCAAGAAGATGCGGACCGGGACAGTGGTCGCAGAGAACCAGATGTCATCGGAGATGACCCTCACGCTGGAATCGGGTGAGCGTGTCGCGGCCAGGGAAGCCGTTACCATTCCCCCGCAGGGAAAAATGCCCATCGAGTTTTCAATTCCGGTCTCGGACAAGCTCGCCTACCAGGGGGTCGTCACGGCGCAGGCGGGAAATCATGTGCAGGAGATTCGGATAATGGCCGACGATATGCCGGCTATCCTTGCCCTGACTGGTCCGATCGGGGAGCGCGGCCTGCAATTCAGCCTTGAGAAGGGCAGCCGAGAGGTCGAACGGACGCTGGCGGTGCGGAACCAGGGCGGGGATCCGGTCTTTGTTTTTGCTGAAATCGAGCCCCCGTTTTCGATTCTCGAGGGCGCCGGAAGCAGGGAAGTGAAGCCCGGAGAGGAACTAGGTTTTACCGTGCGACTGGATACATCCAGTGCCGGAGACTTTTCCCGCACGCTGCGTATCCTCGCCGAAGTGGACGGGATCCGAGTTCCGGTTCGGGCGTTGATCTCTGAGCCGAAGCGCGATGAATCAGAGAAGCCCCGGCCACGGGTGACGGAACGTTTGCCGACCGATAGAAGGGAAGCGGGTTCCACGTCTTCCCTCGCCGATGGGCCGGAAGACCTGACGTCCCTCGGAGACCGGGCTGGTGAGATCAGGGTCGCGCCGCGTGAAATGCGGGCGATGATGCAGAAGCGGGCGAGGGATTTTTCGAAAACGTGGTCGCGCGAATTGAGTTTCGACCCCGGATTACCCGCTGTCCCGATCGTCAAGTTGCTTGGGAGAACACCGAAGACATTGACGATATGGTGGCCGCACGCGAAGCGGGGGGAGGAGTTCGAGTATGTCGTCGAGACGGAAGTGCGAAGGGTTTACAAGGAAACGGGGGTGGTCTATCCGGATTGGTATCGGTTTCCCGACAACGTGAAGCAGACTTTTGATGAACGGGGCGTCACCGCGGTCATCACGCGCCTGCAACCCGGCACGCTCCTGAATTTGCGGGTCCTGACGAAAAAGGGGAACGCATACTCTCCTCCGGGCGGGGTTTTCCGGTATTCGACGGCCCCGGCCGGAGGACCGTGGTTTCGATGGTGGATGATTCCGGTCGCCGTGCTCGTTTTCGCCGGAGTCTTGAAAACGCGGCAGTGGATGGACGCCCGGGGGATTGAATTCGGGCGAAAGGTCTCGCGGGCCTAGCGGGATTCGGCCTTCCGGTTCAAGTATCGTCGAACTTCGAAGTCGGCGAAGGTCTCGATGACTTCGAGAAGCGCGAAATCATCTTCGAAGATGGGGAAGTGGGTGTCCCCCTCGTGTTCACCGAAGACATGGGAAACGTAAAGCGCGGTGCAAAGCGGGAGCGTCGCTTCGTAGAGTTGCGCCCCACCGACGACGAAGAGATCGGTCCCGGCATCAACGGCGGCGAGTTCCTGCACGGAGCGAACAAGCTCGCATCCCTCCGGAGCGGATTCCATCGTCGTGCTCACGACGATGTTGCGGCGGTTGGGAAGTGGACGTCCGATGGATTCAAAGGTCGTCTTTCCCATGGCAATCGCGTGGCCGGTCGTGAGTCTCTTGAAGAACTTCAGGTCTTCGGGCAGGTGCCAGGGGAGCGTGCCGTTCTTCCCGATGACGCGGTTCTCGTCCATCGCGACGACGGCGCTCCAATGCGGAAGCGGGCGCAACTCTCCGGGGGTGCCGCTCATGGATCAGACGGCGACCGTGGCCTTGATGTGAGGCCAGGGATCGTAGTTCTCGAGGGTAAAGTCCTCGAATCGAAAGCCGTCGATCTTCTTGATCTCCGGGTTGAGTTTCATTTGCGGAAGCGGTCTCGGCTCGCGGGAGAGCTGCTCTTCCACCTGGTCAAAATGGTTTTGATAGAGATGGAGGTCGCCGAAGGTGTGAACGAAGTCGCCCGGCTTCAGGTCGCAGACCTGAGCCATCATCAGGGTCAGAAGCGCGTAGGAGGCGATGTTGAACGGGACACCGAGGAAGAGGTCGGCGCTGCGTTGGTAAAGTTGGCAGCTCAGTTCATCCGCTTCGGTGTCCACGTAGAACTGGAAGAGGAGATGACAGGGGGGGAGGGCCATGTGCGGGACGTCGGCCGGATTCCACGCGCTGACGATGTGGCGTCGGCTCTCGGGCTGGGTCCGGATGGATTCAACCACCTGCAGCACCTGATCGATGGGTTCTCCGGCTGGTGTTTCCCACCGTCTCCATTGCTTCCCGTAGACGGGGCCCAGATCCCCGTTCTCGTCGGCCCATTCGTCCCAGATGGAGACCTTGTTTTCGTGAAGATACCGGATGTTCGTGTCGCCTTGAAGAAACCAAAGCAGTTCGTGGATGATGGAGCGCAAATGAAGCTTCTTGGTCGTCAGGCAGGGGAAATTCTCGCGGAGCGAGTAGCGGCTTTGCGCGCCGAAGACGGAACGCGTCCCCACTCCGGTGCGGTCGGAACGGTCTTTTCCGTGCTCCATGACCAGTTTCAGTAATCGGTGGTATTCTTCCATGATCTCACTCGGTTCGTGACCATAGCGGGGACGGGCGATGCAACAAGCCCACTACGGCTCTTCGCCGGCATTTTCCGGGTCTTTACGTTCGGGGAAATGTGTCCGGAAATCCGCTGGTGTGAGGTCGTCGTCGGTCCCTTTTTCTCCGTCCGGACCGATGGAGAGGAAGGTCAGCCGTCCTTTGCCGCCGGATTTCTCGATGACGATATCCCGTCTCCAGAAGTCCGTGAATCTTCCCTCGCGTTGGGGAATCTGCCTCGTGCCGAGATAGGCTTTGTCCCGGGAGTTGTCTCCGAGCAGGGCGGCGGCGAAACCGTCAGGTGCGATGGGCAGGGGTTCCTCCATCTCTTCCCGGAACTGTTTTTCCGCTCTTTCCAATTCGTGCAGAATGACCGTCGTCTGGCGGATTTTCTCCTTGGGCCAGATGACGAGGTAGAAAAAAACCGAGAAGGCGAGAGCAAGAAAGGCCAGGCCCGTGACAAGGGTGACGCAGCCGCGAAACATGGGCACCCATAGCACACGTCAGCGAGGGGAGTTGACCTTTCCTCCGAATTACTCGGCCCGCATTCCCTGCTCAAGAGCCGCCTGCTGCAGCTTTTCCTGCAGTTCCCGCTGCCGGGACATTTCCTCCTCAAGAGCGGCCTGCTGGCTTTCCGGCGAGGGGTTCTGCCATTCGTTGAATTGATCGTTGCTGATCTCGAGAGAGAAGCGGATGCCATTTTCCAGAGGCGTGAACTTCGCTGCCTCAAAAATCTGCGCGGCTTGCGCGAGGGAGGCTGCGGGAAGCGGCGATGCGCCCGAGGCCTGCGTCATGGCGTTGCTTTCCTGGAAGAGGCTGGTGATCGATGCGATGTCAATGGAGGCTCCCGGCTTGGTGAACATGTCGGCCGTAACTTTGCTCGCTTCCTCGGAAAGGGTCGTGCTCACGACGATCGAATCGATGTCCTTGAAAAAGGCCCGGGTCTGCGCGACCACCGTCTTGAACTGGCTGGCAGGGATGGGAATTCCGGACTCGAGCAACTGGTTTTCGAGGTCGTCGACGATGGGGCCAATGCGACCGGCAACGACGATGGACCCGTCGGCGGCACCGAGTTGCTCGAGAAGCAAGGTCGTTTGTGGTGTCGCTTCCTCGGTGACGAGCTGGTCAAAGGTTCCATTGAGAACCGCAACGATATTGTGGCTGTCGACGAATGCGATTTCGGTATTGCCTCCGTTCGGCAGGTTCGTGCCGTAGACGTTCAGGCCTCCCGACTTGTAGGTCGTGTTGCATTTGTTCTCGATCTTGTCGAGAAATTGCCCGGGGATCTCTCCCTTGAAGCTGATGACGACAGTGAGCGCGCCGTCGACGTTGCCGATGAAGGAGATCTTTTCGAAATCGTAGATGTTGACTCCGAGTTCTTCCTTCATCTTGTCGTTGGCCGATGTCGGACTGATCGGCACTGGCAAGTTGGTCATCGTCGACAATTGCCGGGTGATCGCGCGGTAAAGATCCAGCGGCTTCAACGTGCCGGCGACGATCGAGCCTGAAGGGGCATACTTTTCCACGTAGTGGCTGTGGTCGCGGCTCCCGAAGCCGAGCGTCACGAGCAAGTCAGAGGCGAGTCCGCGATTTTGCCATCCGAGCACGCCGAGGGCGGCAAGAATGGCAACGACGGAGAGTCCTGTCCCGACCTTTACCAGAAGCGAACGGGTAAGGCCTCCTTTTGAAGACTCGTCCACCGGGGCTTCCATCGCGACTGGACCGGCGGCGAAGAGATCGGTGACGGTGGCGGGGGATGAAGAATCGTCCGCCGTGGGTTCTCCTGATTCCGCCGGGGGCGCGGGCTCGGCGGCGTCTTCAGCGACCGGCTCTGCAGGCTTCGGATCCAAGGAAGTCGATTCCAGGGGCATTGGATCCACGGAGGCCGGTTCCTGGAGAATGATCGCAGCGGGAGCGGATTCCGGGTTCGCAAGGGGGCTGGGAGAAATTTCCGGTGTCGCCACAGGAACCGGGCCGGGCTCGAATTTCAGCTCCAGGGCACCGGCCTGGATCTTGTCTCCCTCGTTGAGCTGGCGTTCAGCGCCGACCGGGGAACCATTGACGAGGACGAGGGCCCCGGCGGCGGGTGTGACCACGGCCTCCGAGTCACTCAGCGTGATCGAGAAATGCACCGGATCGAGTCCGAGATCCGCGGAGATGGGAATGGTGGTGGACGTGTCCGACCCGACGGTGTTTACCGCCTGGGTGAGTTCGACGAAGTGTCCGCCAGCTGCGACAAGTTTTGCCATGAAAGAGTCCGGATTCGAAGTGAACTAATATTATGGAAGTTATATTAAATATAACTATTAATCAATTAGATTTTCAAATTCCGGAGGGCGAAAAGGGAAAATCCCCGGAGAAATCGAGGATTTTCGCGAAATATTCGAAATCGTAATTTGCCTACAACGAGGGTTCGGTGCTAGAGGACGGGTTCGCCCTCGACCTTGGAATGAACCATGGGAATGCGGGTGGATATTGCTGTCGCTGCCATGAATTTCGATCGAGCTACGCTCAATTTTCTGAACGAATTTCCCGAAAAGGTGAGGCAGGAGGGCGAGGCTCTCCAGAAGGACGGGTGTGTGACGCAGATTTTCGGGAACCACCACTATGTCCAGGGGCGCGTGGAGGTGGATCGCGGTCAGGTCTTCCAGACGACGCTGACCTTGAATGACAACAAGTGGGTGGGAACGTCGACCTCATCGCACGGTAACCAGTGCTCGAGTCTTGTCGCGACGATGCTGGAGCGCATCGAACGAGGGGAGGACTTGCCGGAGGCGCCGAATGAAGTCGGCCAAAAATCGTTGCCGGAGATTTTGGAAGATGGATTGGGACGGGAATTGACCCCGAGTGAGGACGGTTTCCTGAACAAGCTGGAGCGGCGGTTCCGTCGCTTCATGATCGAGAAGAAGCTTTTCGATCACGACCTCGTGCGATTAAACCCGAAGTGGGAAGTGGCGAGCTACGACCCGCTCAAGCTCTGGCCAACGCCACCTGAGGATATCGTCGAGTTTTGGAACTACATCGCCTATGCGTTCGACAAGAAGGGGCTTCGACCACCGGAATTCCTTCGTCCGGTGACGGACCTCGACGCCATTCGCCAGAAGCTGCAGTCGTGGGAGGACGAGAGGAAGATCGGCGAATGGGAGGATCGCATGAGCGAGCTCAACGCGGAGGCGCCGGCGCAATTGCCGGTGCAGGGGGAATTCCGTCTCCTCATCAAGCCGAGCGAAGCCGTTTTGCAATGGAAGGAAGAGGGCGCCGATTCATTTGCCAGCGTTGGAACCGAGGTTGAATTGGCAAGACTGCTGGAGCTGCACGACTTGGGAGCCCTCGTTCTCGGCGATCAAGGTGCTCTCCTTTGGATGCATTTTCTCGCGCACCGGCAGCAGACCGGAGCAGACGAGGTTCGCCTCGAAAACGAAGAGAACGGCAGGTTCCTCAATCGCCTTTTCCTGCAGAAAGAGCTGAGGGATTCCATGGTCACGCTCGACGAGAGTCCCTTTGTCTTCGTCGAAGACCCCCTGCGCTGGCAATGCGTGGACGCGGACAAGGCGGCCATGGAGGCGGGTCTCGCCGAGGCGGGGGCGGGCATCGAGCTGAGAACCGCCGAAGGAGAACGTGTTCCTTACACCCTCCGGCTCCTGCGTGGCGCCGAATCGCTCTATCTCGCCGACGATACGGTCTTCCGGGGAGCAAGGTTCTGGGGTGAGGAAACCGAGGTAATGCCGCGATACGAGATTCCGGAAATGGTGCTGGCAAGCGAGTCGGGAGTCGAGTTCCTCGGGCGCATCGACGCCGAACTTCCGCCGTCGCTCAAGGACCGGGTACGCGACGAGACAATGCACGTGACGGTGCGCGCCGAACTCGCGCAGAAGATTTCAAGCGCGGACAGCGAGCACGTGCTTCTCGACATCGCGGCCGCCGACGCCGCGGGCCGGCGCAAGGAGATCTATGACCGCGATGGTTGGAGGATCGACCAGCGTGGGAAGGGCGAGGGCGAGACAATTTTCCGTTTCAATCGCCGCATCCTCTATCGCATGCCGGTCATCCTCGAACGTCTGAACGTCTCGTGGGAGCCAAGCCGTGAGATGTTCAAGGCGCGGGTCTCAAAGCAGTTTCCCGAGAGGTTTTCCGAGTGGGCGCGAAGCTTGCCCGCGGAAGTGACCCTCGAACTCGACGAGAACCTGCAGTCGCTTCTCGCCGATCCCGTCAAGGCCTCGCTGAAGTTCGAAGTCGTCAACGAAGAGATTGACTGGTTCGACCTGAAGATTGTTCTGAAGGTGGAAGGTCACGATCTGAGTCAGGAGGAGATTCGTTCGCTCGTGGCGGCTCGCGGGAGCTTTGTCCGGATGAAGCAGGGCGGTTGGCTGCGGTTGGAACTGGACATGGAGGAGGAGCAGATGCAGGCCGTCAGCAGGCTGGGCCTTGACCCGTTTGACCTTTCCGAAGAGTCGCACCGGATGCATGCGCTCCAACTGGCGGACTCGCGGGCCAAGGAGGTCTTCGATCCGCGGGCCTGGAATCGCATTTGCGAGCGTTCCGACCAGGTGACACTCCGCGTCCGGCCGAACGTTCCGTCGCTCGTGACTGCCGACCTTCGTTCCTACCAGGTCGAGGGATTTCATTTCCTGGCCTATCTCTCGGCGAACAATTTCGGCGGTATCCTCGCCGATGACATGGGCCTTGGTAAGACCGTGCAATCCCTCACGTGGCTCGCGTGGTTGCGGGCCAAGGTTGAGAATGGAAACCGGCCCCTGCCCTCTCTCGTCGTGTGCCCGAAGTCCGTCCTCGATGTCTGGGCGGGCGAGGTTGAGAAGTTCACACCGACGCTGAAAGTCCAGGTTCTCCGCTCAAAGGAGGAATTGGATGTGGGG
>JBCDLR010000062.1:0-14827 GCA_038745205.1 Verrucomicrobiota bacterium | reverse complement strand
GCCGTTACCTGAGGGCGTCACGGAATTGAGGGCGCTGATCGTGCAGGGAAACATACCGCAGGGGCAAAAGTGGGACCCGGACAAGGTGCATGAGAACTACCGGGTCTACGACGACCTGACGCGGCTCAACATGGAGAGTGCGGAATTTGATCTCGTCATTTGGCCGGAAAGCGCCCTTTATTTTCCACTCTACGACGGCATGTACTTTCACAAGGAGGTGATGAATCCGCTGCTCGCCATGCAGGATGTTTGTCTGATCACCGGGGTGAACGAGGACGCACTCGACGAAGGGGACTTCAATGCCATGGCGATCCATCATGGCGAGGTTGAGAACTTCGAAGTCTACCGGAAGGTTCACCTGGTGCCGTTTGGAGAATTCATCCCGGGGCGCGACTGGTTTCCGCCGGCGCGGTGGTTGGCGGAGAGGGTGATGCGACTGGAATTCGATGCGGGGCAGAAAACGGAGCCGTTGCCGCTTGCGAATTCGGAGGTGGAAGTCATCCCCATGATTTGTTTCGAGGACACGGTGGGACGATTGACGCGGAAGTTCGTGCGGGAAGGGCCGCAGTTGATGGTCAATGTCACCAATGACGGCTGGTTCGGAGAGACCGAAGCCGCAGCCCAGCACCTCGCGAATGCCAAGTTTCGCTGCATCGAACTTCGCCGGCCCATGGTGCGATCGACAAACAACGGGGTTTCGGCGGTGGTGGACGAAATCGGAAGTCTCTTTCACCGGGGAGCCGAGGCAGTGGCCGGGGAGCGGGTGATTGCCGATCCGAAAACGGGAGCGACGTTCATCCGCGGTTTCATGGCGGACACGATTGCCGTGCCGAATGCGCCGAGATCGACGGTTTATGCGAAGGTGGGAGACTCTTTCTCCGTTGGGTGCCTCGTGGTGACGATGGTCAGTCTCTTGACGGGTTGGGGGCGAGATCGGCGCTGGGCGAAATAATGGCTTGGCGCGGCGGATGTGGACATCCACGCTCCCGCGGCAAGGCGCCGCAAGGTCCGGGCGAGGTGGTTTTGGTCACTACCGCCCTCGCTTCCTGCTTCCCGGTCTTACGGCTCGATTTCCTTGCCCGTCTGGGCGCTGATGAAGGCGACCTTTTCGCGGTGGAAGTTGGGGTCGCTGCGGAAGGTGAGGCGGCCCTCAAACTTGCGCTGAAGTTCGACGAGGTGCTGGTCGTCGGCAGTACGCAGTCGCTCCATGACGTCGGGATGAACGACGATGACGAGGTCGTGGAGGTCCGGGCGCGGTCGCTGGAGAAAGGCGGCAGCCTGGCGCTGGATCTCGACGCTCATGGTCACGGTCGATTTGATCGTTCCCTTGCCATCGCAGTAGGGGCAGGAGTCGTAAACGGAGGTGCTGAGACTCTCGTTCAGGCGTTGCCGGGTCATTTCCATGAGGCCAAGCTGCGAGATCTGGAGGACGTGGGTCTTGGCCTTGTCGTTGAGGAGGTTTTCGCGCATTCGGCGGTAGAGGGCCTGCTGGTCCTTGCGACTCTTCATGTCAATGAAGTCGACGACGACGAGCCCCCCGATGTTTCGCAGCCGGAGCTGGCGGGCGACTTCGTCGGCGGACTCGAGGTTCGTCTCGAGGATCATCTTGTCCATGTTGTTCTTGTTGCCCTTGTTCCGGCCGGTGTTGACATCGATGGAGATCATGGCCTCTGTCTCGTCGATAACGATGTAGCCGCCGCAGGGGAGCCAGACCTGGCGGTGGAAGGCATTGGCGATCTGGCGCTCGATGCCGAGGCGGTCGAAGATAGGTTCCTGGGTCGGGAAATACTTGATGCGCTTTTTCGAGCGGCGGGAGATCTCCCCGGCCATTTCCTTCATTTGTTCGACGGTCTCCTCGTCGTCACAGAGGACTTCGCCGACGTCGTCGGTGAGGAAATCGCGGACCGTGCGCTCGATGAGGGCGGGTTCCTCGAAGACGCAGACGGGAGCCTTGTTGGATTCGCGGATTTCGACGATTTCCTCCCATTGATTAAGGAGCATCTGAAGGTCGCGGACGATGTAGCGGGCCCGCGCGCCCTCACAGACAGTACGGAGGATGACGCCCATGCCTTCGGGGACGGAGAGCCGCTCCGTGATCTTGCGGAGGCGCTGGCGCTCCTTCGGGTCCTCGATCTTGCGGGAGATGCCGAACTGGTCGGTGAGCGGCATGAGAACCATGTAGCGGCCGGGCAGCGAGAGGTTGGTCGTCACGCGCGGCCCTTTCGTGCCGATGGGACCTTTCGTGACTTGGATGACCACTTCGGAGCCGACGGGATAAATGCTCGGGATGTCCTTCGCTTGAATGCGCTTTTGCTGCTTCTTCTTCCCGCGGCGCTGGACGGTTTCCATCTCGTCGTCGATGGCAGCGGGAATCGCATCCCAGAAATGGAGGAAGGCGTTCTTCTCGAAGCCGATGTCGACGAACATCGCCTTCAACCCGGGCTCGATGTTCTTGACGCGTCCCTTGAAGATGCTCCCGACGATATTCTCGTCTTCGGAGCGTTCGATGCTCAGTTCATCGAGGACCCCGCCGTTGAGGACGGCGACACGGTTCTCGAGTTTCTCGACATTGATGACAATTTTCTGTTCCGGGTCGGAGTCCTTTCCGCCGAAAAAGCGTTTGAAGCGTTTTAGCATTACGTAAAAATGTTAGAGTAAGAGGTTGTCGTGCGGCGCAGGAACCGGGGTTCGCGAGAGCGGGAACCCGTGCGATCCGCAAAGGGTGGTATCCGAATTTCAATCCGAAAATTTCCGCCAGCCGTTCAGCGGCGGCCAAAAATCCCTCGGAACCTCGACGCGCGCCGGCGTGTGACCGAGCCGCTTGAGCTGGAACCGCGGGCGTCAGGTCGTTTCGCGATGGTGGGCGTGACAGTCCGAGCCACCTGCACTGGAATGCTCTGGCGAGCAGCCACAGCGCTACCATCATCTTCATCGGCGGCGGCAAGAAGTACATCTTCGGGAATTTCATCAGCAAAACTCACGTATTCGAGAAAGTCAAAATTTCCCTCGGTTTCGGCAACGGCGGCCAATTCGATCTCGAAATCCTCACTATCCCACATGAGGAGGCTCTCCTCGATGATCTTCTTTGCCACGGGCGCGGCGACGACACCGCCGGCTTTTCCGCCCTGTACGAAGACACAAACGGCGAGGCGGGGGTTGTCGAAGGGGGCGAAGGAGATGAACCAGGCGTGATTGTCAGGCTCACCGGAGCGGAAGAATTGGGCGGTTCCTGTCTTTCCGCTGAGCTTGGCAAGCTGCGACTGGGCCCGCCGTGCGGTGCCTCCGGCGGTGTTGACGACGTCATACATGCCGCTGCGGACAATATCGACCATGGACTTGTCGATTCCGGCCTGGACGAGGTTGTGGCGGATCTTGGGGGGGAATTCGGTAGTACTGCCAGCGGCATTGATCGTGCGCTCAACGAGGCGCGGCTGGAAGTTGACACCCCCGGAAGCGACGGTGGCCGCGACGCTGGCCATTTGCAGCGGAGTCGCCTCGGTCGCGCCCTGGCCGATGGAAACGAGAGCGGTTTGCGCGTCTCCCCATCCCCAGCCCTCGGTCATGCGGTGCCACTTCGGAGTCGGGACGCGGCCGGAATCCTCCTCAAGGAGGGGGATTCCGGACTTCTTGCCGAGACTGAAAAGGTCCGTGGCCTTGAGGACGTTGTTGATGCCGGTGGCGTTGCCGAAATTGTAATAATAGCAATTACACGAACGCATGATGGCGTCGCGGAGGTAGAGACTGCCATGGGAGCCGCCCTTGGCGCCGATCCAGCACGCCATGCTCGTGTTGCCGTAGGTGACGCTTCCGTAGCAGGAAAAGGGACGGCGGTAGGACCCGTCGAGGAATCCGGCAAAGGAGACGGGGATCTTGAAAGTCGAGCCGGGGGCGAAGTCCTTGATGGCGCGGTTGATGAGGGGGCGGACTTCATTCAGGCGGTACTTGTCCCAGTCTTCAGGCTGAATCTTCGGAATGAACTTGTTGGGATTGAACGAGGGGACAGAGGCCATGGCGAGGATAGCGCCGTCATTGGGATCGACGACGACGGCCGCACCACGTCCGATTCCCTTGCCTTGATTGGCGTCGCGAAGGGCTCGTTCGGCAATGAACTGGATGCGGGCATCGAGCGTGAGGTGGACGTCGGAGCCGCGCTGGGGCTCGATGTATTTCGAGGTGATTTCCTCGGCAATGCGCCCTTTCTCGTTTTTGGCGAAGACGCGCCGGCCGGGGACCCCGCGGAGGTCGTCGTCGCGCGTCTTCTCGATGCCGTCCCCGCCGTAGTCGTCGGGAACATAGTAAGTGTAGGCGCGGCGTTCGTTGCTGGGAACCCGCTTGATGTCGGCGAGGCGGACGAAGCCGAGGGCGTGGCAGGCGAGCGAATCGTAAAGGTAGCGGCGCTTGGCCTTGATGGAGACGGAGACGCCGGGGAAGTCGAGGCTGTGCTCGGCGAAGGTCGCGAATTCCTCGAAGCTGAGGTCATCGGCGTAGGCGTAGGGGATGAGTCCCTCGTTGTCGCGCCAATGAAGCTGCATGTCCTCGGAGTTGAATGCGCGGTCGAGTCCGTACTCGGCGAGGCTGGGGATGACGAGTTCCTTGACGACGGCGACGATGTCCGTCTCGGTGCGCTTTTGCGGGCCGCTGGCCGTGGCCACGGTATAGGAAGTCTTCGGAACGTCCTTACTGATCTTTTTCGTATAGTCCTCGCGGATTTCCTTCAGGTTGAAGAGAACCTGGTAGCTGACCTGGTTGTCGACGAGGGTGATGCCGTTGCGGTCCTTGATCTCGCCGCGGGCGCCGGGAATGCGCACGGTGACTTCGGATTTGGCGGGAATGCGGTCAACGAACTCGGTGTGCTGCTCGATCTGCACCGAGTAGAGGCGCGTCAGAAGGGCGCCGAGCCCGGCAAGGATGACGAGCGATAAAAGGTAAAGGCGGATGCGCTTCTGCAGGTTCATGTCCGGCTCTGGGAATAGCGGTATAGTCCTTCATAACGGATCTTGAAGTTCGTTTTTTTCGCCAACCAGTGCAGTCCGAGGAAAAAAAACGGGGCGACAAGAACCGAGAGCAATGCCGAGGTCCAGATTTTATACCAGATTTCCTTGGGAAAGTAAAACTCGCCCCGGCGGAAGTTCAGGAAAAGGAATTCAACAACGAGGTAGGACATGGTTGCGATCCCCACCATGAGGACGGGAAGTTCCCACCTTCCGCGGCGAAACATGGGGCGGATGCCCTGCATGAGGGAGCCCATGAGGGCGAAGAGAAGGATCGAGTACCCGAACTCAAGGTCGATTTGCTCGTTTCCGGTGATGACGGCGTAGCGCCCGTCCCAGAGCAGGCCCATTGTAAAGGCGAACAAGAGCATGACGGGGAAGGGCACAACGACGGCGGCGGCATAAAACGCGACGGGAAAGAGCATGAGTTTCGCGTCGTATCCCCACGCGAACGGGGGGACGAAATCGTGCAGACGCAGCGTCACCAGCAAAATGAGAAATACGTAAGCGCAAAAAGCCATCGGGACAGATCACTCGGTGCCGACCGGGAGCGGGGAGGGGACCGGAATGGCCTTGGTAGGCGTGGAGGGCCTTGCGGGAGGGGCGGTCTGTTTTTCCCGCGGCGGCTGAATGACGAAGACATCGGTCAGGGAGTAAAAGTCGACGTTCGGCTCGACGATGACTTCGCCGTAGGTATCGCGTTTGCGGAAGGACTTCACGGTGCCGAGCGGAAGGTTGGCGGGGAAGACGCCCAGTTCCATTTCGAGGTCCTTCCGGTAGACGCCGGTGCTGAAGATACGGGCGCCGACGGGGACGGAGGCGTCCTTCGAGAGGTACTTGAGGCGAAGCTCGGGGGTTTGATCAGACATCGTGACGCGCGAACCCGAGAGGATGCCCTTTTCCTGGGTCCCCTGGATGCGGGCCGAGACCTGGCAGGCCTCGTCGGTGAGAAGAAGGACGCGCGAGGTGTCGGGGGCGAGTTGGATGATCTTCCCGACGAGGGCTCCGTTGTCGGCCACGACGGGGTCTTCAAGAAAGACGCCGTGTTTTTCGCCACGGTCGATGAGAACGGTTTTCCACCATGTGGAGGCCTGTCGCTCGATGATGCGGGCGGCAATGATCTCGAGGCTTGTTTCGTATTCCCGCTTGAAGTCGAGGGCACGGCGCAACTGGGCATTGTCGGCTTCCAACTTTTTTGCTTCGGCCTTCCAGACTTTCATCTCGCCATATTCCTTGTAGAGGGTGGCGTAGTCGCGGGCGAGTTTCCTGGGATCCTCGAGGAGCGTTTCCGGGGACAGGTCGATGCCGTTGTAGTCGTCGGGATTGGCGGTGACGCCGTGGACGGTCTTCGTTCCAAATCCGAAAAGCGCGAGGATGGTCGATTGGATCTTCCGCGTCTGCGGGGTCGGCAACATGATCACGCCCACGAAGAGGGCGATGAAGATGAGGAAAGCGACGAGGTTGAAGCGATTGAAGGACACGATGGATCAAGCAGCGGGAGGAAACCGGCGGTCAGCCGTCCATACTGGTGACTTTCTTCAGGAAAACGAGTTCGTCGAGCACCTTTCCAGCCCCGTCGGCCACCGCGCTGAGGGGGTCGTCGGCGGTGTGCACGGGAAGACCGGTTTCCCGGGAAAGCCGGGTATTGATTTCGCGGAGGAGGGCCCCGCCGCCGGCGAGCATGACGCCTCGATCCACGAGATCGCCGGAAAGTTCGGGCGGGCAACGCTCGAGGGCGGTGCGGAGGGCCTGGATGATGGCGCGCAGGGGTTCCTCGAGCGCGTCGCGGATTTCGGCGGAGTTGATCTGGATGGTCTTCGGCACGCCGGAGATGAGTTCGAGTCCCTTGACGTCCATTCCAAGCTCCTTTTTCAGAGGGGCGGCGGAGCCGATGCGCATCTTGATTTCTTCCGCCGTGCGTTCGCCGATGGACAACCCGTAGGCGCGGCGCAGGTAATTCTGGATGGCCTCGTCCATGTCGTCGCCGCCGACGCGCGTTGCCCGGCTGAAGACGATGCCGGAGAGCGAAAGGAGGGCGATCTCCGTCGTGCCACCGCCGATATCGATGATCATGTTTCCGGCGGCTTCCTGAACGGGCAATCCAACCCCGATGGCGGCGGCCATGGGTTCCTCGAGCAGGTGGATCTCGCGGGCGTTGCTCGCTTGTTGGGCCGCTTGCTGAACCGCCTTCTTTTCCACTTCGGTGATTCCGGAGGGCACGGAGACGATCATGCGCATTTTGGAAATGCGACCGGGAAGGGCCTTTTGCAGGAAGGCGCGGAGCATGTCGCGGGCGATGTCGACATCCGCGACGACGCCGTCCCGCAGCGGACGGACGGCACGGATGTTCTGCGGGGTGCGTCCCAGCATGCGCTTGGCTTCATCACCGGCGGCAAGGACTTCGGAAGAGCCGTCCTTCACGGCGACGACCGAGGGTTCACGCAGAACAATGCCGTGGTCCTTGAGGTTGATGAGGGTGTTCGTCGTCCCGAGATCGACGGCGACATCGGAACTGAGAAACGGAAGGAGGCGACCAAACATACGACAGCCTAATAAAGCCGCCAAACAGCCCCCGAATCAAACTCCAAAATCAGTCGCCATCATGGCTTCTTCCGGACAAGGCTGTTGGCGTAGGATTTCGCTTCGGCGAGGAATTCGGCGGCGAGGGGCTTGAGTTTCCCCTGAAATACGGCGGCAATTTCCAGCAGGGGAAATCCGGGCAGGGGAACGATGCGGACGCGCTTGTCCGCCTGCCGTCCCGGGGTCTGAAGGCTCACACCAACGCCAAATCCACTGGCGACGTAGGTTTCGACGAGGCGGAGCGAACTGGCTTCGATCGAGGGCGGCCAGACGGTTTTCCGACGGGAGAGTTCCTCGCGGAAGATGCGGGAAAGGGGTTCGGCGGCGGGGAGGGAGATCAAGGGAAAGTCGGATTCTTGCCGTTCCGCGAGCACGGATTTGAGTGACTTGTGCTTCGAATTGGCAGGGACGAGGAGAATGGGTTTCAACTTGAGCAGTGGCAGGCTTCGCCGCGGGGGCTCCGGAGGCGAGGTGAGGGCTGAGATGCCGAAGTCGATCTCCTGCTGGTCGAGAAGGACCTCGATTTCGGGGATGGGGACCTCGCGCACGGTGAGTTTCAATTCCTTGTGCCGGCGTCGAAAGAGGTTGAGCACTTTTGGGAGGTGCTCCGCGAGAACGATGGCGGAGGCGGCAACGCGGAGGTGATGGCGGCCTTCGCCGGTGAGCGAGGCGCGGACGTTGTCGAGTCCGCTGAAAAACGGTTCGATGTGGCGGTAAAGTTCCTCGCCTTCGGGCGTGAGGGCGAAGGGGCGGCGGTTGAAGAGTTTGACTCCGAGATCGGTCTCCAGTTTGGCGAGTTGACCGCTGACGGCAGGCTGCTGGATGCCGTAAGGCATGGCCCGGACGGCGGCGGTGATGCCACGGTATTTGGCGACGAAATAGAACAACTCAAGGTGATGGACGTTCATGCCGGGAGGCGGAGGTCAGAGGTTAAGGCCTGTCATTCAGGGAGGACGCGGGAGATGACATGGGGCGCGGCGAAATACTTCTCGCAAACGGAGCGGACCGATTCCGCCTCGAGGGATTCGATGGTTGCGAGCGATTTCTGATAGTGGTCGAAGCCGAGGCCGAAGAGCTCATCGAGTCCGGTGGTTTGGGCGTAGGCGCCGTTGGACTGGAGTTCGAGTAGCGTTTTTCCGCGGTATGCGGCCTTGACCCTCGCCAGCTCATCCTCGGGAACCCCTTCCGTTACGAGAGATTCAATTTGGCCGATGAGTTCCTTCTCTGCTTCGTTCGCTCGAGCGGGATCGGTGCCGACGTAAAAATAAAACGCTCCGTCGTGCAGGCCCGGAAACTGCGACGTGCCCACGTAGTAAGCGAGGCCGAGTTCTTCCCGAATGCGGGCGAAGAGCCGGGACGCCATGTCCGAACAGGCCTCATCAATCACCTCGAGAGCGTCCGTGTCCGCATGGTCGAGGGCGCAGGTGCGGAAGCCGATGGTGATAACGGCCTGTTCCTTCTCGGCGAGTCGTGTCTCCAACACGGAGTTCTCGCGCAATGGAGGGATGGGGGAGACTTCCCGGTATCGGGATTCCCCGACCGGTAGGCCACCAAACCGCGCGGCGACCTCGTCACTGACTTCCACGGCGTCAACGTCACCAAATACGGTGATGACGCCATTCTTCCCTCCGAAGTGCTGTTCCCTGAATGCCTTCACCGCCTCCCGCGTAATCGATGGCAGGGACTCCTTGCTTCCAAAACGGCTCAGGCCGAAGGAGGAATCGGGAAAAAGGGATTCACGGAGCTGGCGGACGGCGGTTGGGAAAGGTTGCCGGGCGTTTTCGCGGACAGAGGCGAGTTGGACCTCTCGTTCCCGATTCAGGGCATCCTCGGGATGGCTGGCGTTCATCGCAACGTCGGAAAGAATTTCGAGGGCGTTGGAGAGGTCCGGACGCAGAACGCGCGCGCCTATTCCCATGCTGTTGTTGCCGGCCGAAAACCGAATGGAGCCGCCCGCCGATTCTATCCGGGAGGAGATTTCGTCGGCAGAAAGCGCCGTGGTGCCCTTCAGGAGAGTGCGGGCGCAAAGCTGTGAGATGCCGTTGGTCTCCCGGGTCTCCCCCGGAAGCCCCGCCCGAAAAGTGGACGCGATGGAGACGAGGGGCGTCTTTCGGTTCTCGTGCACGAGCAGGGTGAGGCCGTTGGCGAGTTCCGTCTTCTGGATCTCGCTCTTCTTCGATGAAGTAATCGTCGGCGCGGATGGAGACGGGCCGGCTTCGTCGGCCATCGGATTGAGGGAAACGATGGAGAGACCGGAATCGACGAGGTATTTCCGCGCAACTTCGCGAACATCGTCGGGGGAAACGTCCTGGAGAGCCTGGAGATAATCGCGGGTAAAATCGAGATTGCGCGTCTCGTGCCAGTTGGATCCAAGGTCACTTGCCTGGCCGCTCACGGTGGAGAGGGTGGAGAACTGGGTGGCAAGGATCCGGCTGCAAGCTTTTTGCATATCCTCTTCGGTTACGCCGGCGTCCTGGACGTCCCTGACAAGATCGACAACCGCATCGATGGTCGGATCGCGGTTTTCCGGTTCGCACTCGGCACTGATGACAAAGACGCCAGCGAACTTGGGCGCGTAGGAATAGGCGTCGATCCCGTGAACGAGCTTCTTTTCTTCACGAATCTCGCGATAGAGCCGTGATGAGCGCCCCTCCCCGAGGATGGAAGCGAGGATGTCGAGGGCGGGGGAATCAGGGTGATCGAGGGTGGGAATGCGCCAGGCCATGCCCATGCTTGTGACGGCCGTTGCAAACGGGCGGTGGACGACGCGCCGCCCGGTCTGGCGGGGTTCGACGGGCAGGGCCGGATCCTGGAAAGGCTGGGCTTGCAGTTTCCCGGCGCTTTGCTCAAGGAAGGTGAGGATGTCGTCGCCTTCGATGTCACCGGCGACGACGAAAAAGAGGTTCTCCGGCGAGTAGCGGTTCTTGTAGTATTGATAGAGCGCATCGCGGGAGACGCGGTCAAAGAGCCGCCGATGGCCGATGACCGGGTACTTGCACGGGTGCGAGACAAAGGCGGTGGAGAAGAGGAGTTCGCTGAGGGTGCTGTCGGGATCGTCGTTCCCCATGGCGATTTCCCGTCGAATGACCTCCTGCTCTTGCGCAAACTCCTCCTCGGGGACGGCCGCTTTGGTGACAATGTCAGTGAGGACGTCGAGGCAAGGCTTCCATTGGTCGGAAGGTCCGTCGATGTAGTAGACTGTGCGGTCAAAGGAGGTGTAGGCGTTCATGGAGCCGCCGGCCGCCTGCACGTCCTGCGGGATGTCCGCTGTAGACCGGCGCTCAGTCCCCTTGAAGATCATGTGCTCAAGGAAGTGCGAGATGCCCGCGCCGAGCCAGTCGCCTTCGTGAATGCTCCCGGTCTCGCACCAAGCCTGCAAGCTGACCACGGGAGCGGCGTGGTCAGCTTTTAAAATTACCGTAATGCCGTTGGAGAGCATGTGAACGCTTGCCTTTGAGGGGGGAAAGAGAAGCGGCGATTGCCCTGACGATTCCGAAGCCGTGATCTTTTGGTCGTGCATCACAATTTTTGAAAAATTAAATATTAGTATGTCTTAAGTTTTTTCCTTGATATGGCAATAGAGATCGCTAAAGCCCTCTCATGCATCTCGCGAGGCTCATCACTCTTAGCTCACTTTTTTGCATTGGAAATGCATGGTCCGCTCTCACGGTTCTTCCTCCGCAACCGATTACACACACGGTGACGATCAACCCGATCATCGTCAGCGGCAACGCAGGAATCCCCGCCACGTTTTTTGGTGATTCAACGCAGCAGGCGACGATTGAGGGTTTCATCGACACGATTATGTCGCAGGCGGGAATCGATGTGGAGTGGTTGGTGCCACAGACCTACCAGAATGAATTTCTTTACAACGCCACGGCCAGACAACTCAATCAGTTTGAGCCGCTGACTCCTGTCGGGATTGTAAACACGGTGCCGGAAGTGGTGAACATGTGGTTTGTTAATGCGGTACCGGGCGCGCTCGCGCCGGGATATGGAAGCATTAACGGGATCGCCATCGTCGATGGTGAAGGGGCCGCCGTTTCGGCGCATCCGAGTTTGCTCACGGATTTCGGCGTCGCAGGCCTGGAGGCCATTGCCGGTGTGACGGCCCATGAATTGGTTCACAACTTGGGGCTCGATCACATCACGGACACGAACAATCTCCTCAACGTCCCCGTGGTCGGCCACGAACTCACCGCCGGTCAAGTCAGCACCATCTTCACCGATGATCCGCTTCGTTTTGACGGGTTTGATCTTCTCGTGGAGGTCGCGGTGGTTCCCGAGCCGGGTCCCGCGTTTCTCCTGCTTCTCGCGTTCGGGGCTATTTTCTCGCGTCGTGGCCGGTGACGGCAGGGGCCTAGTCCGACGAGAACGCGCCTTTTCCTCGCTGCGACTGCGGAAGAAAGGGTTCCTCAAAGGCTTCGGTGAAGTCGAAGACGTCTTCAAAATCCTCACGTGAGTCCTTTCTCGAGCCGACAAACGTCCCGGCCTCGATCAACTGGAAGACGATTCGACCGACGTCCCCGGTTGAGGAGATGTTCCAGGTCTCGAGTACTGACTGGGACATCGGCCCAAAGTCGTCGAGCATTTTCCGGCGAAAACCGTCAAGCAACTCGGGGCCGGAAACGTGGCGTTCACGCCCGGACTCGCTGCGCCTGATTTTCTTCATCGACTGCATGAGTGAGTCGCGGACAAACCGGTAGGCATCGGCGGGATAAGGGGACCCGCCGTCGATGAGAACCTCGAGAGCATTCTCGAACTTCACTTCGTCACTCATGCTGCGGCGATTGCTCTTCTTGGGGGACGTTGTCGGTGGGGGCGATGGCATTCTGCCCTCGGAAGAATTTCACCGCGCCTCCGAAGACGAAGAGCGAAACGATCCCGGCGATGAGGAGACGTTCTTTGGCGGTGAGAAAGGACACTCCTTGAATCAAATCGCAAACGGGGAGCAGAGGCAAGCCTTTCCGGCTCCACTGTTTCCGTCAGGCGCCACACTGCGACTTCGCGGGAGCGGAAGGGGCCGGAGGAAGAACAGGTTCTGGATATTCGAAAACCTTGCCCTCGAAATTCCGGAAGACGACACGCTCCTTGTCCCGGTGGATCACGTAGTCCGGGTTGATCGGAACCTTCCCGCCGCCGCCCGGGGCGTCGATGACAAATTGCGGTATGGAATATCCGGTGGTGTGACCCCGAAGGCCTTCGATCAACTCTATGCCCTTAGAGACTGATGTCCGGAGGTGCGAGGACCCTTGGATGAGGTCACACTGATACAGGTAGTATGGGCGCACGCGGCAGCGAAGGAGCTTGTGAATGAGCGTCCGCATGGTCTCCAATTCGTCGTTCACGCCCCGGAGAAGGACGCTCTGGTTGCCAACGGGGATGCCGTGGTCGACCAGCCGCTCGAACCCCTCCTTGACCTCGGTCGTGATCTCGCGCGGATGATTCACGTGCACGCTCATCCAGAGCGGATGGTATTTTTTCAGCATCTTGCAAAGTTCCGGCGTGATGCGTTGCGGAAGAAAGACCGGGATACGGGAACCGATGCGAATGAATTCAATATGGGGAATCGCCCGGAGGCGGGAGAGGAACTTCTCAAGCCGCGCGTCTGAAAGGAGAAGGGGATCGCCACCGGAAAGCAAAACGTCACGAATCTCCGTGTGCTTCTCGAGGTAATCGAAGGCGGCATCGAAATTCGTCGAGAGGGACTGCTCGCCCGCACCGCTCACGACGCGACTTCTCGTGCAATAGCGGCAATAGGACGCGCATCGGTCCGTCACGAGGAACAGGACGCGATCCGGATAACGATGCACGAGTCCCGGCACCGGCATGTGGCTGTCCTCACCGCAGGGGTCAGACATCTCGTAATCTGATTCCCAGGTTTCTTCGATTCTTGGAATCACCTGTCGGCGAATCGGATCCTCGGGATCCTCGGGATTGATGAGATTGAAAAAATGAGGGGTCACCGCCAGGGCCAGTTTGGTTCCGGATAGCAGGACCCCGCTCCGCTCCTCTTCCGTCAACACGATCCGGCTCTCAAGGCGTTCCAGCGACGTGACTTGGTTCCGGAGCTGCCATTTCCAATCGTCCCATTGGCGGTTATCCTCGGCGGCCCAATAGCCGGGCGCGTGGGAGACGAAATCGTAGTCGGGATGTTGGGCAGATGTGGGCATAAAAGGATGCAGAGTGCAAAAAACTGCATCGCCGATCCAAGCGCTGACAGTAGGAGAGAGATAGGCAAAGTCAATTCCCGTGAATTTCTTACTTCTTCGGAAATCATTGATAATCAAGAGGTTTTTACGTGATTCGTAAAAAATACTTAGCAGACATTGACAAGTAACTTTCCTTAAGCTCTCGTGTAATTGTCATAACCAAGACGAAATCCAAGCATTTACCCATGTTTTCAAAAGTTTTACGTGATATTGCTCGACCCCAGTGGTACGAGATTATTTCCCATTTGAAGCGGTCGACAGGGATGTCGGTGGCAGAGCTCTCCAAGCAGCTGAAAATGAGCTATATGGGGGTCAAACAGCATTGCGTGGAGATGCAAAAGAGAGGGTATTTGGACACGTGGCGTCGGCCAAAGGAGATAGGACGCCCGGAGAAAGCGTATCGGCTCACGCACAAGCTCGATGACCTTTTTCCCCAAGTTGGAAATGACCTGACTCTGGAGATCCTTCAGTCTGTCGAGGAGACCTATGGTGGGAATGCGGCCGATAAACTCCTCTTTACCTATTTCCGAAAGCTATCGAAGAAGTATGCGTCGAAACTGAAAGGGGACAGCGTGGCTGAGCGGGCAACATCCCTGGCGAAACTGCGGGATGCGGAGGGGCACCTCTCGGTGGTCGAATATCATCGGGAAAAAGGCCTGCAGATCGTCGAATACCACAGCCTTCTCCTCGAGGTCGCGGAGCAATACCCGACGGTTTACCGGATGGAAGAGCAGATGTTCGAGGATCTCTTGAAGGCGGGCGTCACCCGCGACGAAGAGAGAGCGTCGGGCCTCGTCCGCTACACATTCACCGTCAAAACGGGTATCTGACCGCGGCCCCGGTCGAGCAAAGCCTACTTTGGAACCGCCTTGGAGCCTTGCGCACCTTGAAAACAGGCAAATTCCTCAGTAGCTCAGCGGTAGAGCGGGTGGCTTTTAATCCGCCGCGGCGGATCGTTGGTTCGGATCTCTGAATTTGACGAGAACGAGTGAATGATGCAAAGTTCCCCCCCCAAAAAGGGCAAATTCCTCAGTAGCTCAGCGG
>JBCDLR010000061.1:0-15016 GCA_038745205.1 Verrucomicrobiota bacterium | reverse complement strand
CCTGTGCTCCGGCCAGCGTGTAGTCATCGCCTCCAGTGTCTTCCTTGTCCTTCCAGAACCGGGCCTTGCCCGCGACGTTTCCAACCCCGCCGGCAACTTTCTTCACCGATCCACAACCGGTGACGAAAAGGGCGACGGTGGGGATAAGAAGGGAAAAAATAAACGGTTTCATAGGCGGGGAGACTTTTAAAAATAGCACTCAAACTGCCCCGCAATTGGCGAAACGTCAATGACCGGCTGGAATTCCCGTCTTGTCGCGAGCCTCAATTGGCGCGAGCTTTTTTTATGAATTCCGGAGATGCGATGAAGGACCTTCTTGGCCGGTGCGTCTTGACAGCCGGGTGTCTCCTTGGTTTGAACGGCTCTGTGCAAGTGGCCAATGGCGAGATCAAGCAGGAGGGGACGCTTTCCGGCGATCGCTGGATTGCTCCGGACGGAGCGAACTTTCCTTTCACCGTGTGGATGCCGGAGAACAAGGCCGGCCTCGAGGCTGTATTCGTTGCGGTGCATGGCTTGAGCGGGGCGGCGGATGATTTTCGCCCGCTCGGAAATTTTTTCCGCCGCCGGGGCGTGGCGGTCTATGCCTCGGAGCTGCGGGGACAGGGGAACGATCCGGAACAGCGCCGGCGCGGGGATATCAGGTCGGTGGAGTGGTGGTACCGTGACCTTGACGCCTTCGTCGGGCATGTGCGTCGGGCGCATCCCGAGGTTCCGGTGTTTCTCTTCGGGGAGAGCATGGGAGCGCTTATTGTCCTGCACGGGTTGGATGACATGGAAGAGGGCAACGTTGCCGCCGTGGCTGGCATTGTTTTTTCCTCTCCGGTGGTCGGGTACCGGGAAAGGGTGCCGCTTTTTGTGAGATTGTTAGTTAATGTTGTGGGGACGATTGTTCCCCGTTGGAAGGTTTCGTTCGAGGCGCTGGCCGGTGACGAGGGCGCAGCAGCGGTGAAAGTGACTTCAGACACGACGCATTCAGGCCAGATGGCGAAAACAGATCATTACGTGTCGCACTTCACGCTGCGGTTGTTGCGGGCGGTGGACCGGCTGGTGAGATCCGCGGCGGGCGCGGCGAAGAAGCTAGAGCACCCGGTCTTCCTCATTCATGCGGGCAATGATGTCTTCACTTCCACGGAACAAGTGGAGCAGTTTTATGAGGGGATTCCGTCCCGGGACAAAGCGAAGTTCTTTTCCCGGGAGAGTTTTCACCTTATCCTCCACGACAAGGACGGAGAGAACGCGCTCGCAGCTCTCGAGCGCTGGATGGGGGGAAGAATGCCGGCCCGGAAATGATCGGTGCCATTGGCAGGGAGTCTCGTCCCATCTACTTCGCGGTCGTCTCGATCTTCAGTTGGGAAATGCGGTAATTGAGGATCCGCGGCGTGGTTCCAAGTATCCGCGCCGCGCGGTTCTTCACCCCGTTGGCCTTGCGGAGGGCGTCGATGATGATGCCCCGCTGGAAAGAATCAACCTGCTCTTCCAGCGTGCGTGTGCCGACGCTGCCGACGGTGGCGGGCATTTCGCGTGACTGGATTTCGCGGGGGAGGTGCTCTGGAGTGACGGACTTTTCGTCACCGTAGGAGTAGACGGCGCTCTCGATGACATTGGAGAGCTCCTTCACGTTCCCCGGCCAGTTGTAGTCCTGGAGGAGCTCAATGGCCTCGCTGTCGATGCCGGCAACGGAGGAACTGCTCAGTGTGCGGAAGCGATTGAGGAATGAATAGGCGAGAAGCGGGATGTCTTCCCGTCTTTCACGAAGGGGCGGGACTTCGAGAACGTTTCCCGAGAAGTTCTCGTGGAGGGGACAGTTGTATTTCGACTTGCCGTCATCCTCGAACGCGTCGTCGGGAGCGGAAACGAGAAAGCGAACGTCGGTCATGACCGGGGTAAGGGACTCGACCCGGGCGAAGCTGTTCCCCTTGGCGACATCGAGGAGCTTTCGTTGCACCATGATCGGCAGGGACTGGACGTCACCGAGGTGGAGGGACCCTCCGAAGGCGAGGTCGAGGCGACCGAGCATTTCCATCTGGCGGTCACTGCCGTTGCCCACGCTGAGCGGGTCGCGCCCGAACAGTTCTTCCTCGGCGAGGCTGTCCGGCAGGCTGATGCACTGCAGGGAGATGAACGGCTGGCCTGAGCGGGCGCTTTCGTCGTGGAGAAGCTGGGCTGCGGCCTGTTTCCCCGACCCCCGCTCGCCGAGGATCAGGCAGTGTTCATCGGATCTCGCGATACGCTTGATGTTGTCCTGAAGCCTTCGGATAACGGCGGATTCACCGAGGAGCCATTGCGGCTCTCCCTGTCGAAGATTCTCGCGGCGGTTGGCCTCCATTTGACGTTGCATCACCGCTGACGCGAGGGCCCGTTCTGCAATCGTACGCACATCATTGATGTCGAAGGGCTTGGTGATGAACTCCAACGCGCCCAGTCGAATGGCCTCGGCCGTGGTCTCGGTCGAGGTTTCCGCACTGACCATGATGACCGGAAGGTCGGGATAACTGACGCGCACCTGCTGGAGAAACTCCATCCCGTCCACTTCGGGCATGATCAGGTCGAGAATCAGCAGATCGACGCGGCGCTCGCCGAGGATCGTGTTTGCTTCCGCAACCGAGGTGGCGGAATGCACCATGTATTGGTCATAGAAGATGGCCTTGAAGGATTCAATGGTGGCATCTTCATCGTCGACGACGAGAATGTGTTTCATGGTCAAATCAGTGGGTTGGCAGCTGTAGCGTAACGTAAGACCTCTTTTTGTTATACCCAAAATTGACCCTACCCTGCAGATTGGCAATTCTGGATTTTAGGGAATTCCAGCTCGAAGCTGATATTTCTGAAGTTTCGCGAGCGCCCAAATCGAGTTTTGCCGCGCCCTCGCCACGGAACGAGAAAACACAGGAGGAGCCGGTCTTTTCGTCCGTTTCGAGATACGTTTCGACCCAGAGACGCGGACGGGATGAAGCCATGGGGCCGGTGATCATAAAGGAGAAAATGGTGGAAAGGACGCCGGTCAAGGTCTCGGGCTCGTCGAGGCGAAGCAGAATGCCCGATTCACTGGAGACATATATTTCGGTCTCACTGATTTTCCCGGTTCCGCAAACATCGTCGATGGCAAGGCGCAGGATCTCCCCGGCTTCGGTGGCCTGCCACGGCTTGCGGTCCTCGGGAAGGGAGAGCCCCTCGAGGCATTTGCTGAGCTCGTGGAGTCTTTCCACTTCCTGATTCACGACCGAAACAAACTGCTCCCGGAATTCCCTTTCGCGGAATCGTTCTGGCAGCAACTGGACAAACGTCTTGATGGCGACAAGTGGGCCCCGGATTTCCGTGGAAACGGTCGAGGTGCGAGCCTCGACGCGAGAGGGGACCTTGCTTCCCGATTCCGTCTTCCAAGATTCCCTGCGGTCCGCTTCCTGGATGATCGCGAAGACGCCGTGATTGTCCGCCTTACCTTCCGTGGGATGGACGACGACGTGGTAGTCGGTCTTGGATTGCGGGTGTGTCCAGAACTGTTCCACGGATCGACCTTGCACTTCATGCTGCCGTCCTAACAAGCCTGCCAAGGATGAACCCAGCCTGCTCACCGACTGCTTTGTCACCGTGTTGCGGTTGACCATGCAGATTTCCGCGGCGGCCTGGTTCATCCAAGCCACTTCTCCTTTGCCGCCGGTGACGATGACACCGATGGAAAGGGCATCGAGGACGGTTTCCGAGAATTTTCTCTGCCTCTCGATGTCGTTGTGCAGGACGCAACGCTCGATCGCACTTCCCAGGTAGTCCGCGCTTTGCGAGATCCGTGCCAGCTCCACTTCCGGAATTCTCGATCCATCGGCGCTGTGCCCGACGGCGAGCCAGCCGAGGAAGTCGGAGTTCCCGTAGACGGGAATGATGGCTTCCGCGATCATTTCGCCAAGTCCGCGTTCGAGGGCCTTGGCGGCATTGGCGTGATGGACCATGATTTCCGGCAATCGGTCTCGATGAATCACCGTGGGATGGAGTCGTAGCCATTTCACGAGCGGATGAGTTTCCTCGTAAAGAAGGCGTGCGACTTCGGGAGGGTTCTTGATACCAGCACGCAGACCGTATCCGGGCGCGGTGCTCGTGGGCTCCTGCAGGAAGAGGGCGACGGAGCCAAGCGAGTGACACTCCCGCATCCAGTGGAGGGACCGGTTGAGGAGTTCATCCATGTCATTTGTCATGCCAAACGGGCCTGGTGTGCAAAGTCGCGTTTCGCGCACTGCGGGGGCAGCCCGCCTCTTCGCGGTCTCCGAGGAAACTCGATGCTGCAGTTGTTCACGGTCGACAAGGACATGGAGATGGCGCCTCGCCATTTCAAACAGGCGGCGCAGCCTCTTTCGCGGACACTCCGGACTTTCAACGGCAAAGACTCCGAGTCCCTCGGCGTCGAGAACCGGTGTGCTTCGCTCTTCTCCGAGGAGGATGGCAAGGCAGAGAGGAAATGACTCGAGGATTTCAGCGAGGACCTCCCGGGAATCGTCGGCCAGCGCGTCCACCATGATGATGGCGGGGTTGAATTGCTCAAGGGCGTCCGAGAGGTCGACCTTCCGCGTGAAGACAGCTACTTCCGCAACCTCCTGCAGACAGCCGGAGAGGCGCGTACGCAACTTGTGGTCTTGTGAAAAGACAAGACAACGGTCAATTCGGGAGGCTATGGACATGATCTGTCTTGTCGTCGTTGGGTTAGGGAGAAGACCAGGAACCGCTGGACAACGAGATGTTCTGAGAATCCGCGACAGGAAAGTGAATGGTGAAAATGGTGCCGGCGCCCGGTGAACTTTCGACCGAAATATCCCCTTGTTGCTTGGTAACCAGCGAGTTTGTCAAAGCAAGGCCTATGCCGGTTCCGCTCTTTTTGGTCGTAAAGAACGGGTCGAAGACCCGCTCGATGATCTCTGAAGGCATTCCCTTGCCGTTGTCGCGGATGGTGAGTTGGAGGTCCTTTTCCCGGCTCTCTACGCGGTCGATCAAGTCTGAGACGATGTGGATTTCCCCGCGTTTTCCTTCCATGGCTTCCTTGGCGTTGAGGAGGAGATTGATGAGGATCTGGCGGAGATAGTCGGAATTCCCGATGATCGTATCGTTCTCGGCGCGCAACTCGGTGATGAGGGTCACTTTGCTCTTCTTGAAATCGGCGCGGAGAAGCTCGGAAACGCTTTCGATGACGGGGTGGACGGCGAGCTCTTCGAAGGATTCTTCCTTGGGTTTCGCGTAGTTCAGGAGGTTTCCAATGATGCCGTTGATACGGTTGACCTCCTCGTGGACGATTCCACTGAACTTGTCGATGAAGGCATTGTCGCTGCGCCTTTCGGGAAGGATCTGCGCGAATGTCTTGATGGCCGTGAGCGGATTCCGGATTTCGTGGGCAAGGTGAGCGGCGATCTCGCCAACGATGGCCGATTTCTTCTGGTTGCGGATCAGGCCCTCAAGCTGTTTCTCAAGCGTGACATCGTGAATGACAGCGAGGGCGCCGAGACGTTCTCCGGCTTCGCTGGAGAAGACCGCGCCGCCCAGGCGAGCCACGATGACGTCTTCCCCGTGGTCAAGTTCCGCCTCCAGGTCGCGCTCGCGGGAACCGCCCTCGAGCGTGCGGAGGAGTAATTCACTCACCGGAGAGGGAAGATCCTCGATGGCGACGGACTTGTCATTCCCGTCCACGCCGAGGACGCGCGCGGCTTCCTGGTTGATGACGGTGATGTTTCCCTCGCGATCGACGGCGACCACACCGCTCACCAGGTTGTCGAGGAGGGTGACCGAGTAGATGCGGTCATTCTGAACCTTTGAATAGAGCTCGGCATTCTCGAGGGCCTTGCCGAACTGGTTGGCCAGCATTTGCACGGCTTCGAGTCGCTCGTTCTCGTAAGAGCGCCCGTAGAGCCGGCGACCGACGAGAATGGTCCCGAGGTAGCGCTGGTTGGATCGAACGCCGACCGCCATGGCATAACCGGAGCTTTTCAGGTCGGCGGCCGCTTCGCCGAGCTGAGGGTCATCCCCCATGCGGGAAGCGAGGCTGAGGACGAGGGGCTTTTTCTTGTCTCGCAACCACGCGTTGAGGGAATTCAGGCGAAGCTTTTGAGGGCGTGGGTCGTTGGGATGATTGTTGTGCGAGGAATCCGCGAATTGGAAGTCGATGTCGTCGGTTCCGGCGGCTTCGCTGATGTATTTCGCGAGGCGCTGGAACAGGTCCTCGTTGGTCTGGAAGGTTGAGAATTCGCGGTCGGCCTGCTGCAGGAGATTCTTGGCGTCGAAGCGCATTCCTCGAAGCATGTGGGCGAAGGCGGTTTCAACGAAGCGCTGGAGGATGGCGTGCAATTGTGCGAAGGCGACGAGCGAGACGCCGGCGGCGAAGACGTGGGGGAAATGGACCGGGTCCCATTCGAGCAGTCCCGCAAGGCTCTTGGCGGCCGTCCATGAGACCCAGTAGACGGACGCGAGGAAGACCGAGAGAAGCGTCACGGAGGTGCATCGGCGGACAAAAACCGAGACGCTGAGGAGGCTTCGCGTGGAAATCCCGAAGGCGACGACGGCAGTGAGGACAAGGACCGTGAACGGGGCGACCGCGACGATCTGGGAATTACCCTGAAGCATCGGGAGGACGAGGGAGAACGCGAGCCCGACAGGATAGACCGTGCAGGCGCCGGTTGCGACGTATTGGGCTTCGACGCGGGCAACCTCGTCATCGAAGTCGCGAATGACACGGAGGCTCCGGGCGATGATGTAACCCCACATGACGAGGTGGAATCCAACGATGAGGAGGACGAGCGGAGAAAACTGCGGCTCCGGTATTCCGTCCGGTTGGATCGTGGCGCTGGAGAGTAACCATGGTGACAGGGCGAGGGAGGCCAGGGTCAGGGTGGTCAACAGTGTCAGCGGGCGCCGCACCAATAGTTGAAGGAATCCCAATGGACGCGATTGCAACGAGTCGACAAGGAGCAATCCCGCCATCGGCACCAGAACTCCCGTCGCGAAGCATGCGCGGATCATCCACTTCGCCGTTTCCACCGAGGTGGACCGGAAGGCAAAAAAGAGTGCGGCAATCCACAGGGAGAGGCTCACGCAGAAAACGAAAAACTGGCGGTTGGGGGCCTGCCGGAAATTCGCCATCCACACGCTGAACCCCAGGGGGAGATTCAGCGCGATGATCGTGAGGACGAATATCTCGTGGGGAGTCATCAGGCGCAGCGCTCGATTACCAGACTACTGTTCCCGCCGCCGACGCCGTGGGAATTCATCAGAATGCAGTTGAGGGGAATTTTCCGCGTGCCGTCCGTCACGTAGTCAAGGTCGCAGCGCGGATCCGGCTCGTCGCAGTTGGCTGTCGGCGGGAGGATCCCGTTCTTGAGCGAGAGGGCGGCGGCGATCAGCATGAGAACGCCGGTGGCGCCAAATGGGTTTCCGATGAGTCCCTTGATCGAGACGACCGCGAGGCGATATGCCCAATCCCCAAAGACTTCCTTGATCGCTTCAGTTTCGACCACATCCATCTCAGGATGTCCCGGTGCCCAAGCGGATATGCTGTCGACGGTCTCTTTCGTTCTTCCAGCATGCCCCAGAGCCTCCTGCATTGTCACGCTGAATCCGGATCCTGACTTTTGCACATCCACATCCGTCCGCGTGCTGAATCCCGTGAGTTCTGCATAGGGCTCTGCGCCTCGCGCCCGGGCAAAGTCGAGATTCTCGAGGATAACGATGCCACATCCCTCCGAGATGACGCCCGTCTCCCGGTCCTTGTCGAATGGCCGAGCCGCGGAGCCGGGATGATCGTTGTCCGTCGCGCAGAGGCCTGCTTTGGCCATGCTGCCGAAGGGAACGGGTGTGATCGGGCAATCCGTCCCGCCGGCGATGACAATTTCCGCCTTGCCCGCGCGAATGAGGTCCATGCCGAGCCCGACAGCATCCGTCCCCGACGAGCACGTGGTCGAGACGGATTTCACATCCGTAGGGACGCCGAGCATCGCGGCGAGGTGAGCACCCGTGGACTGCACCGTGGCGGTGGTGATGATGGAGGGACTGACTTTGTGGATACCCCGCTTGTGAATCGTGATCGCGGCATTCGAAACCGTGTCGATGTCGTTGGTGGAGGAGCCAATCGAGAGGGTGACCGGGTGGGCGTCTGGAAAGCCCTTCAGTTCCAGGCCGGCATCTTCGAGTGCCATTTTCGTCGCAGCGAGCGCGAACTGGGTCTGCCGTGCCATGCGCCGCGGCTTCAACTCGGTGGGAATGAAGTTCTCCGGAACGAAGTCATCGACCTCCCCGGCGATCCGGGCCTTGAGTCCAGTCGTGTCAAAGCGGGTGATCGGACCGATGCCGCTTTTTCTCTTCAGCAGGGAATTCCAAAACGCGGGCAGGCCAATTCCACTCGGCGAAATGACGCCAAGCCCGGTCAAGGCGACGCGGCATGGATTCCCACCCATCATGATTGGATTGAGGTTGCGCGCCGACACGATGACGCGCGCAAAAGGGTTGAATGACGAACATAACCCTATACGTGTAATTTTCTTCAAAAAATACCGGAAGGTCCTAACGCCATTTCGAAGATTAATGCACGATAAATCGCATGTCTGAGACGGATATCAGTGGTTTTCTGGGTCGAATGGAGGAGAACCCCACGACGGAGGTCGAGCGGGAGCAAGAGACCTGTCCCGCGAACGTTTCGGGAATTAAGCGACCCTTTCGCGGCCGCATCGCGCCGGGTGAAGCTGGAAGTATTGGTGACATTGTGAGGCAAGCGCGACGCTTTGGTGTGGCCCTCTACCCTGTCTCCTGCGGAAAGAACTGGGGGTACGGGTCTTCCCTGCCGGTCACTAACAATTGCATCGTCCTGGATCTCTCGCGGTTGACGCGCATTCGTAACGACGAGGAGATCGGGTTGGATTTTCCGGTCGCCGTCATCGAGCCGGGAGTTACGCAGGGCCAGCTGTTTTCGGCGATTGACCGCAGGGGATTGGCCTTCAACGCCACGGGTGCGGGACCTGAAACAAGTATTGTGGGAAACTCGCTCGAGCGCGGGTTCGGCTATGCCGGTTTGCGGCCCGACGACGTGCTTGGCCTTGAAGTAATGCTGGGAACGGGGGAGATGATCCGGACCGGGTTCTGGGGCAACGAGCGGGCTTCCACTTCCCTGCGCTATCCGGCCGGTCTCGGCCCTTCGACACAGGATCTTTTCTTTCAATCCAATTTCGGCATTGTGACGGCCATGGCCCTCCGCCTGCGGCCCAAGCCACCGTGCCATGCCGCGATGATGGTGGCGATGAGGGAAGAGGCTGAAGCAGCGGATTTTTTTGAGCAACTCGGACGCCTTCGCAGGGAAGGCGCCTTTACCAGCATCATGCATATCGGGAATCGGCACCGGGCGAAGACGACCCTTGGGCCCATTCTTCTCGATGTTCTCGAGGAGCCGAGCGATGCTTCGCGGAAACGGAAGATTGTTGCGGAGTTGCTCGAACAGCTTCCCTACCGTCGATGGAGTGGCGTGACGGCCGTGGAGGGATCGGAGGTGGAAGTGGAGGATGTCTTCGTCAGGGTCCGTGAGGGGATGTCGAAACTGGCCGAGGTGGAACGCTTGGACGAAGACTCGCTTCGGGGGCTGGCGTCGGACACGCCTGAAGAGAAGGCGGTATTGAGCGCAAAGTCGGAACTCCTTCGGCTCACCCGTGGCGAGCCCGTGGTAAGCCCGCTCTGGAGTCCCTATTGGGCCCTGGGGCTGGAGATTCCCGGCGGGGTCGTGGAGTTGGACGAGTCGAATGTCGGCCTCCTCTTCTGCGCTCCCGTCTTTCCATTGCAAGGAGACACTCTCGTCGCAGGAGTGGAGATTATCGAGAGCACCCTCGGTGAATATGGTTTTACACCTTACCTTACCTTGAACATGGCAAACGAATTCTCGGTCCTTGGCATTACAAACCTCGTTTTTGATCGGCGCGATGAAGCAAAAACAAGGCAAGCGCATGCCGCCATCGATGCGCTCTACCGTCGATTGGCGGAGGCCGGTCACTACCCTTATCGGCTTGGAATCCAAAGCATGGATCTCGCCGCGGAGGTGATCGGGTCCCCGCTGGGAATTCTGAAAGAGTTGAAGAAGGTCTTCGACCCGGACGGTGTCATCTCGCCCGGACGGTATGGTCTTGCCTAGGCGAAGACGTCTTCCCCGAAGATGTGTTTGGCCGCCTGCGCCACGTCCTTGTCGCCGCGGCCGGAGCAATTGACGATGATGATCTGTTCCTTGTCCATCGTCGGAGCAAGTTTGGTTACCTGCGCGAGACCGTGGGATGTTTCGAGGGCGGGAATAATGCCTTCAAAGCGCGATACATCCTCAAAGGCCTGCAGCGCCTCGTCGTCGGTCGCATGAACGTATTCGACCCGGCCCTGTTCCTTGAGCCACGCGTGCTCCGGCCCGACGGCGGCATAGTCGAGACCGGCGGAGATCGAGTGGGTGAGTTCGATTTGGCCATCTTCGTCGGCGAGAAGCCAGGTCTTGGTTCCCTGAAGGACGCCCAATTTTCCACCGGCGAAACGCGCGGCGTGCCGGCCCGGCTTGATGCCTTCTCCTCCGGCTTCGACGCCAATCATCCGCACGCCCTCGTCACCGAGAAACGGGTGAAAGAGCCCGATGGAATTGCTGCCACCGCCCACACAGGCGACGAGCGCATCGGGAAGCTTCTCCTCGCGTTCGAGAATTTGCTTCCGTGCTTCTTCGCCAATGATGCGATGGAAATCGCGAACGATCATGGGAAAGGGATGTGAGCCGAGAGCGCTTCCGAGGATGTAGTGGGTGTCCCGGACGTTGGTCACCCAGTCGCGCATCGCTTCATTGACGGCTTCCTTCAACGTTGCCTGCCCGGCGGTGACACCGCGCACTTCCGCGCCGAGGAAGCGCATGCGTGCAACGTTCAGGGCCTGCCGCTTCATATCCACTTCGCCCATGTAGATGACGCACTCGAACCCGAACTTCGCACACACCGTGGCCGTCGCGACGCCGTGCTGTCCGGCTCCGGTTTCGGCAATGATCCGTTTCTTGCCCAGGCGCCGTGCGAGGAGGATCTGGCCGAGCGCGTTGTTGATCTTGTGGGCGCCGGTATGCAGCAGGTCCTCCCGTTTGAGGTAGATTCTCGCGCCGCCCAGTTGCTCCGTCCAGCGGTCGGCAAAGGTCAGGGGCGTGGGGCGGCCGACATACTCGCGAAGAAGCGTGTCGAGTTCATGGCGAAACAGCGAGTCGTCGCAGGCGGCTTCGTACTCCGTTGCCAGTTCGGTCAAGGCGGCCATGAGCGTTTCGGGCACGAACATTCCGCCATAGGTGCCGAAATGGCCGCGCGCATCGGGCCCTTGTTCGAGGATGGTGTTGGTTTCGCTCACGGGAGATATCAATACGCCCTCCGGCCCTCCACAACATCCGATTTTTTGCGTGTCCTCGCCGGGATTTTGGTGGTTTCCTCCTGTTATGCGAATTCTTCCTCTTCTTCTTGCCGCCCTTCTGGCCGGCTCGTCCGCGTCCGGCGAAAATTGGCCCCGATTCCGCGGACCTCAGGGCTCAGGTATCAGTGAAGACCAGAAGATCCCGACGAAAATCGAGAAGAAGCACTTCCAGTGGACGGCGAGTCTTCCCGGTGACGGTGTTTCTTCCCCGGTTGTCTTCGGCGACAGGATTTTTCTCACTGCCATGGGCAAGGACGGGGAGGAGCGTTGTGTGGTGGCCGTAAGCGTGGAAGATGGCAAGCAGTTGTGGCGGAAGAACTACAACTTCACCGTCCACCACAAGCATCGCTACAACAGCTTTGCTGCGTCCACTCCGGTCTGCGATCCGGATCGCGTTTACGTTTCCTGGGCCGATTCGGAGGGTCGGGACGTCATTGCGTTGACTCACGATGGAGAAGAAGTCTGGCGCAAAAAGGTGGACCAGAGCTACTTCGCCAAGCACGGCAGTTCCGCATCGCCCATTCTCAGCGAAGGCGTTCTCATCATCACCAACGAAAAGGACGAAGAGGGCGCCTTTGTCGCGGGCCTCGATCCGGCGACGGGCAAGGAGAAATGGCGGGTCCAACGCGGTCACGAAGGTCATGCGCCCTACAACACCCCCATCGAGTTTCTTCCCGTTGATTCGCCACCGCTTCTCCTCTTCAACAGCACGGAGGAGGGCATCACGGCGGTTCGTCCGGCGACGGGTGAAGTGGCGTGGAAGTTCGACGCGGGTTTTTCTTCCCGTTGTGTCGCGTCGTCGTCGTTGACCGGTGAGTTCATCTTCGCCCATGCGGGGCAAGGCGGCGGCGGAAAGCAGGGGGTGGCCGTGCGATCGGTCGGCGGTGCGGCCCCCGAATTTGCGTGGGACCTGAACATCCGTATTCCCTATGTCCCCACCGCCATTGGCTACGAGGGACATTTTTACATGCTGAAGGACAACGGCATGTTGAATTGCGTGCGGGCTTCCGACGGCGAAGTCCTTTGGGATGAGCGGACGGTGGGGGAGGCCTACGCGTCTCCCGTTTGCATCAACGGCTACCTCTATTGCATCAGTCGCCAGGGCGAGTTGGCGGTCGTGAAGGCGGGTGACACGCACAAGATCGTCTCCACGTTCGACTTCGACGGGCCGGTCAACGCGACGCCGGCCGTTTCCAACGGGAAGATGTTTGTCCGGGTCGGCGACAAACTGCACTGCATTTCCAATTAGCCCGGCTTCGGCGCCGTCCGCAAGCCGCATGGCTCCATCATCCGGAATCAACGCTATTTTGCTGGTTTTCGTAAGGTGACTGGCGGATGGTTGCGGTTCCCTTCAACTCCCGATGAATCGCGACTCCGATCAACCAGACCGCCCACCCGTCGAGCATGGTGATAATCGCAAGGTCACCAAGCCCAAGACGTGGGCGACCGGGCGGCCGGCCGTCGTGTCGTCGATGAAGCACATTCTCAAGGCAGCCGGGCCGGTGCGGGGGAACCTCGCTCTCGCGAAACTGAACCAGAGCACCGGGTTTGATTGCCCCTCCTGCGCGTGGCCGGACCCGGATGATGAGCGATCGGCGTTCGAGTTCTGCGAGAATGGCGCCAAGGCCGTCGCTTCCGAGGTGATGTCTCGCACGATTGGGCGCGAATTTTTTTCCGAATTCAGCGTGCGTGCTCTCGCGGCACGTTCCGACTACTGGCATGACCAACAGGGACGGCTGGCGGAGCCGATGGTCTTGCGGGAAGGAGCGGAGCATTATGAACCCATCGGGTGGGAGGAAGCCTTCCGAATGATCGGTGAGGTGTTGAAGGCGCTGCCATCACCAGACGATGGAATATTCTACACCTCGGGCCGTGCGAGTAATGAAGCGGCGTTTCTTTACCAGCTTTTTGTCCGTCACTTCGGCACGAACAATCTCCCCGACTGCTCGAACATGTGTCACGAGTCATCGGGTGCCGCCCTGAATGCGGCGATTGGCATTGGCAAGGGGACGGTGACGCTGGAGGATTTCTACGAAGCTGACGTCATCATTTGCGCGGGCCAGAATCCCGGGACCAATCATCCCCGCATGCTTGCGGCCCTGGAAACGGCGGTGAAGAACGGGGCCGAGATCGTCGCCGTGAATCCGCTCAAGGAGGCCGGGCTTCTTGCATTTGCCCATCCGCAGAAGATCTCGGGAATGCTCGGGAAAACGACTCCGCTGGCCTCCCAGTACCTGCAGGTGCGCATCAACGGCGACATGGCCCTCTTCCGCGGCGTGGCGAAGTCCCTGCTTGAGAAAGGGGCCGTGGATGAGGACTTCATCGCGGAACACACATCGGGTCTCGACGAATACCGGTCGCTGGTTGAGGCGACGGAATGGAAAGACATTGAGGAAATGTCCGGCATCGGCAGGAGTGAGATCGAGCGTCTCGCGGCCAAAGTCGCCGCCGGGAAGCGAAAGCTGATCACGTGTTGGGCAATGGGGCTGACGCAACACCACAATGCCGTTGATACCATCAGTGAAGTGTCGAATGTGCATCTGTTAGTCGGGGCGGTCGGGCGTCCGGGCGCAGGGCTTTGCCCGGTGCGCGGCCATTCCAACGTGCAGGGAGACCGCACGATGGGGATCTTCGAGAAGATGCCGCCCGCCTTCCATGACCGGCTCGACGAGGTTTTCCAGTTCCAATCACCGCGGGAGCATGGTTACGACGTCGTGCAGTCGATTTTGGCCATGCACCGCGAGCCGGGGAAGGTGCTGCTCGCGCTGGGCGGTAATTTCGCGCAGGCGACGCCGGACACCGACTTCACGGGGGAGGCGCTCCGGAGGTGTGCTTTGACGGTGCATATTTCGACCAAGCTGAACCGCTCGCATCTGGTGCCGGGACGTGAGGCGCTCATCCTGCCTTGCCTTGGCCGCAGCGAATATGACCTGCAGGACGGATTCCCGCAGTTTGTGACTTGCGAGAATTCCATGGGCATTGTCCAGAAATCCGAGGGTCGGCTTGAACCCGCGTCGGAGAATCTCAAGTCCGAAGTCGCGATCATCGCAGGCATTGCTGAGGCAACAATCGGGAACAGCGCGACGGTGGATTGGAATGTCCTGTCGTCCGATTACGACAGGATCCGGGAATTGATCGAGAAGACGATTCCAGGCTTCGAGGACTTCAATGCCCGCGCCCGCATGGAAGGTGGATTTTATCTCCCGAATGGGGCGAAGAAACGCGAATGGAAGACATCGACCGGCAAGGCGAGATCGGCGTGCCATCCGTTGGATATGAGCCGCGTCGTCACGCAGCTTTCGGCGGTCGGCGCGAGGCTTGCCTGCGGCTTGGCGCATGCGCCGAACGTCAGTGCCGCCAATAACACTAGCGCATATCTGTAGACGGTGCTCATGACCGCAGCCAACGCCTTTCGATTCCGCTGAGAAATCTTTTCGATCCTACATGCGATGGCGTCGTTTGAGAATGTCGCGTTGAAAGCCGACGGAACGCAGTGACGTCGCCATGACGCCATTGCATGTAGGATCGAAAAGATTTCTCAGCGGAATCGAAAGGCGTTGGCTGCGGTCATGAGCACCGTCTACAGATATGCGCTAGTGTT
>JBCDLR010000060.1:0-15084 GCA_038745205.1 Verrucomicrobiota bacterium | reverse complement strand
CTTCAGGAAGCACTATGACGTTCCCCCCAACAAATGACAGGAGAGACGCACCCTGATAAACCGGTTTCATTGCGGAACGGAATGATCCTCGGGGCCCTTTGGAGTATTGCGTCGGTCGGATGGATCGCATGTCTGGCGTTGATGATTACTTGGTTTAAGAAAGGCTGGGACCATGCCTTCTTCTCATTTGGGCTCATTTTGCTTCTCGG
This sequence comes from Verrucomicrobiota bacterium, assembly GCA_038745205.1. Taxonomy (GTDB): domain Bacteria; phylum Verrucomicrobiota; class Verrucomicrobiia; order Verrucomicrobiales; family DEV007; genus JBCCWV01. The sequence continues at coordinate 14,875 of JBCDLR010000060.1, read as the reverse complement.
CGCAGGACTATTTTTTCTCATTCTTGTGTTCGCGATGGTTTGCGAATTACTGAATATCACTTCCAAGCGAAGCAGAAGAGACTGTCTAAACTATTTTGCTTGGGCATTCTCCTATAATTTGGTGATTGGAGGCATCGCTTTCTTCCTCCCTCTGGCTTTTGGCAGCTTTGCGTCGGAAGAAACGGACAGCCCAACACGGAGCGAACAGGCCGATGAAGAGCAATCCTATACCACTCCGCGATGAACGATTCTACCAAGTTCCTTGTATCAATTTGCAGTCGAAGTTATCCCAAAAGCGAATGCAAGGACGAATGAGCACTCTCACCGCACTGTGCGGGTTGTTGTCCGTTTCAGTTTTTGTGGGCTCCTTCAGTATATTCGGGCTTCTCCATTCTGACTTCGACGTCTTTCATGATTTCATCAGTAATCTGGGCAGCAAAGGTCAGCCCTACGCCATTTTCTGGAACCTCTTGGGATTCGTAGCAGTTGGGCTATTGCTGGCAGCCTTTGGCTGGTTCTTTGGCTTGTGCAAAAACGACCGCATCCATGGGGCGTGTTTGATTGATCGGAAACGCTTCACATTGTGAATTGCCCATCACCCCTGATTGAGTTTAGATTTCCCGAAGTCCCCGATGCCCACTTATATCTACGAAACGATTCCGCAAAGCGCCTCTGAGGAACCGGTCCAGTTCGAAGTGAAGCAGAGCATGATCGAAGACGCCCTTACCAAGCATCCGGAAACCGGGCAACCTGTTCGTCGAATCATCATCGGGGGGGTTTCTTCGCTGCCGAGCAGGGGCCGAACCGGTGGGGGCGGCAAGTGTTGTTCCGTCGCCTCGTGCTGTGGCTGAATCGGGACGGTAGGAGCCCGAGATGCTCACCGGCGGCAATCCCCAGATTACCAAGGCCGACGGCGACGCGCCGGTCCAGGATTACATCGCGGCGATGCCGGAGTGGAAGAGCGAAGTCGGACGGCGACTGGATACCCTGATCGTCCAGGTGGTGCGCAAGGCGGTGCGGTGGAATACGCCATTTTACGGGATGGAAGACCAGGGCTGGTTCCTCAGCTTCGGGTGCCTGACGAGATACATCAAAATCGCCTTCCACAATGGAAGACGGCTGGATCCCGTGCCTCCGGTTGAGTCCAAGCACGAAACCGTGCGCTAATTCCATATTTTTGAAAACGATGACTTCGACGAGAAGCTGTTCAAGCGCTGGGTCAAGCAATCGTCCAAGTTGCCGGGCGAGGAGGTGTTCTAGACCTGAGATCTGTTCACTCGGGCAAAGCTGCGAAAATTTCATCTTGGCTCGAGCGAGCTGTTCATTGCATGATGGCCGCCATGTCCGGAACTCTTTTTCGTCACCCTCTGATCAAAATCGGCATTGGGGTTCTTTTCGCTGCCCTTGTCACCGGCCTCATTAAGGTGCAGATCGTGCCGGACGACCGCACTGGGGTCACCGTCACGCAGGCCCTCTCAAGCCTGCAATTTTTTCTCGGTTGGATCGGCATCGGAACCGTCCTCATTGGAATCTGGCGCGCGGACTTTTCCGCCTCCCCCACGGTGCCCGGTGACGGATCGGAGGCGGCTCTCTCTGATTTCGAAAGATTCCTCAAAGGCGACCCGGCGCGAAAATTCCTTTCACCCATTGATCAACACAAAAGCTACGAAGCGTGGCTTGCTTCGCAGAAGAAAAACACCGACTAAACACCATGCGCACACTCCGGATTCTATCGTCGGTTCTCCTCTCCCTCACCTCCTCGACGCTCAATGCCGAGGACGCGGACACCGTTCCGGTTGAACTCGAGGTGCTGAAAGGCTCCATCGGAGTGTGGGACGCCGAAGGCGAGGTCTGGGCTCAAGGGCTGGACAAGGAATCCATCAAGTTCACGAGCGTGGAAACGAATACCGCGTTCGGGCATCACTGGCTCGCCTCGGATCTGGTTTCCAACTTCGGCGGTCAGAGCATGGCATTGCACTCCATTGTCGGCTACGACCTGGAAAAAAAGAAACTCGTCGGCACTGTCATCGACCAAGGCCCCTACGCTGCGAAACTCACGGGGGAGTATGATGAGGAAACCAAAACGACGACTTGGATAACAGACGCGAAGGATGCGGCGGGGAAACCGATCGAGCAAAAAACCACGGTGACGCAAGAGAGCGCAGACGAGCGCGTACTCGTTCTACATGTCCCCGGTGCGAAGGAAGGCGAGTGGGTGAAGTTCATGGAGATGCGCTTCGTGAGGCGGAAGTAGGCTTATTTCAGCGTCCCCTCGGTCACGCCGAGCCGGGCCATGGCGGGAAGTTGCTCGAGCAGTTGGGCGGGGGCTTGTTCACCATTCAGGAGGGCCTGGTATTGCTCGACGAGCTGGGTGGATTCTGCGTGCGACTGGTCAAGCAGTTCAAGGCGGAAATGCGAGAGGCCCGCGTCGCGCAGCTGTCGGTAGTAGGCGGCGCCGGTCTGAGCGCGACCGTTGAAGAGGGTGTTGCGGCACCCGACATCCGCGTGGAGACGGTGGAGCTGGCCAACACGGTCGCGGAGGTGGACGGTGTGTTTGTCGCAGGGGCGGCCGCAGTCCTTATAGGAGGTGCCTTCGGACATGAAGGTGCAGAATACGCAGTGCTCCATGTGAAAGAGAGGCATGTGCTGGTGAAGGGTGAGTTCGAGCCAGTGCGGCGGCGTCTTGTCCAGCAAGTCGAGGACTTGCGTGATGTTGAGGTCGTAGGAGATGGTGAGGCGTTCGAGTTGGGCGGATTCCCTGAGGAGGCGGGCGGAGATGGGGTTGGTGACGTTGAGGGAGAAGTCACCAATCTTGGGGAGGTTGCTGTCCCGGTAGTAGTCGAGGGCGGCGAGGTTGCGGAGAAGAAGACCGTGGGGGTTGAGGGAAGCGATGTGCTTGAGGTAGCCGAGTTCGCTGGCCTTGATGATTCTCGGCGTCGCGAGGTAGACCTTGGACCTTTGATTGTCGATGGAGGACTGAAGGCCGAGGGCCTCGCGGTAGCGACGGGGATCCTCGAAATCACAGTAAATTATTGGTATGTTAGACTCCAGGGCAGCGCGGACCTGGTCGAGGGTCCGGGTGAGGACAGTGAGGGTCGGGGTCGGGGTGACGGACGGACGCTCCTCGATTTTCGGGAGCAAATGCGTGTAGGTCGCCGCTGGCGACTCGGGTTGGTGCCGGGCGACGGTGTTCTGCTGCCGGTCGAGCTTCTCGACGAGGGCACGGCGGAGGTGGTTGAGTTGCGAGAGTGGGAGGTGGCAATCGCCGTTGAGCTGGTTGTCGAGGGAGGCGAGTTCGTAGGGCGTGTTGCCGAGACGACCGAGTTGCGCAATCAGGGTCTCCGTGGTGAGGGGATTTTTTGTCGCTCGTTCAAGTATTTGTTCGGATTCAGCGGTGACGCCTTCACTTGAGGCGCGGAGCGGGCGGCCTGGACTCCCGCTGACCGTCAAACGGAGAGCGTTCTTCGTTTCCTTGAGCTTCGTGTTTTGCCAATATTTGCGCAGTCGCGAGTCGAGCACCGGGTCGGATGTCTTATGGACGGCTTGGCCGGGTTTGAGGCGGGAAAAATCGATCTGGCATCGGCGGTCGAAGTAGATCCTTTCCCCCTCCGTTCGAAAAATCCTCGCTCCCTGTTCCTCATTCCGATCAAGGCCCTCATCGATGACGATGCCGTCACCGGCCTTCACGGGGATGCCGGTGCGTTCCGAGAGTGAGAGCCAGGACTTCCCAATGGCAGCAATCGTTCCCAACAAGGGACCACGTTTCTTCCCGAATCGACCATGCGTAAGATACGGATGATTGGTGCCGCCAAGCCAACCCGTCGTTAAGCCCCGGGAGAACGTCATTTCGAGAGCGTAGTGATCCTCGGGAGTCACGACTTCCTTTTCGATGCCGGTAGCACCATCCAGCGCCTTGCGATAGGCACGGGTCACGGCGGCAACATACTCGGGGGACTTCAGGCGGCCTTCAATCTTGTAGGATTTCACCCCGGCGGCGAGGAGATCGGGAATGAGATCGATGGCCGCAAGGTCTTGCGGGGATAGGAGGTAGCGATGCTCACCCAGCTCCTTCTTCATCCCGTCGACGATGAGCTCGTAGGGCATGCGGCAGGCTTGGGCGCATTCGCCGCGATTGGCGGAACGTTGGCCGAGGGATTCCGAAGTGAGGCACTGCCCGGAGTAGGCGACGCAGAGGGCTCCGTGGACGAAGACTTCGAGGGGAGTCCTCGACTTGGCGTCTTCCCGTTTCGGCGCGTCCTCGCCGGCATGGAACTTTTGGATCTCCCCGACGGAAAGCTCCCGCGCGAGGACGGCGCGTTTGAGCGGGAGGAGGTTCTCGACAAAGCGGAGACCGTCGGGGGACGTGATGGTCATCTGCGTGGACGCGTGGATTTCGACGCCGGGCGCAAGCTGGACGGCCATCTCGGCGAGGCCGAGGTCCTGGATGATGAAAGCGTCGACGCCTGCAGTCTGCGCGAGTCGGAGTTGGCGCGCGGCCGCGTCGAGTTCGCCGGTGAAGATGAGGGTGTTCATCGTGAGGAAACCCTTCACGCCATGGCGGTGCAGAAAATCCATCAGTTCCGCGAGATCGGATTCCGTGAAGTTGTCCGCGCGGAGACGGGCGTTGAAAGCAGGCATTCCGAAGTAAATGGCGTCCGCTCCGGCCGCGACGGCCGCGCGGGCGCAGTCCCAGTTGCCCGCGGGGGCAAGTAATTCTGGAGTAGTGTTAGTGTCCACGGTCAGGAGTCGTGCCCATTGCCGACAGTTTATCGGTAAAGGACTCCCTTGTCTCCGGAGAGTTCAGATCGCGGAGATCTACCGCGAACTCGCGCCCTTCGAACTGGCCCGGCTGTAGCCGAGTGCGCGGGTGTAGATTTCGTGGCGCCAGGGGAAAACCTCTTCGATTTCGATCATCTCCTGCGGTTTTGTCCATGCCCGCGTCACGATGGAGGCGAACTCCGCGAAATCCTCGGCCTGGTTCGTGAGTCCGTAGGCGCTGGGAAAAGCAATGCCGTTCTCGAGCGCTTCATCCCAGCTGCTTTTCACTTTCTGTGCCTGGATGCAGTGCCCGACTTCATGCGCCATGACGTAAACGAGCGGCCCGTTGAACTCGAGATCCCGCGGGGCGACGTAGTAAATCTGGCTTCCGCCACCCCACCAGAAGCCCTCGCCCTTGTAATGAAGGCTGACGACCTCGAGATACTCCACCATCTCCGGCGGCAGGGCGCTCAGTCCCTTCGCAATCGCTTCGAGGCCGGTGGCGTCATTCTCGCGCAGGCTGTGCACGGTCACACGACCGACCCCTTTCACCCGCACCTCATTCGTCCACGCGGTCTCCGGATCCTCGATTTGAAAGGCGGTGTAGCGGCTTTCCTTCTTCCATCGATCGTTGGTCTCGACTTCCTGGAACGAACTGAGCTCAAAGTTCCTGTTCAAGTCCGGGCTGCTCGTGCGCACGGCGGCGAAGAGGCGGCGCTCCTTGTCCTTGTCGCTTGAGGCGTGAAACTCCTTCGATTCGAGGACCTCTTTGACAGCTTGCCGCGAGGTCTTTCCGTGCTCGAGCTTTGCCGCGGAGAGGATCGCCATGAGCGCCCGCTTCTCTTTCAGTTTCAGCTTCTCGAAAAACGGAAGCTTGAAGGTCCGTTCCAGAAGCTCGAATTCGCTCGTTCCAAGAACGACGATGCGCTCCCGCGTGCTCGCATTGATAAACCGTTGCACGCCGTCTTCGACCATGACGGGAAAGCTCGCCGGGGGCGGGGTCTCCGCCGAACGCCCACGGTCGCGCACCCATTTGCCGCTGGCAGCGGTCGGCGGCGTGAAGAGACCGTCGGCTTCGACAACGTAGTACCACGGGGACTTCGCCCGTCCCGTCGTGTCCATGTCGATGGCGCGGGACATCTTTGCCTTGGCCAGGACCGCGAGGTGTTCAATGTCGTTTCCAGAGAGCCTTTCCTTGGGAACGGTCACCTCTTTCCCATTGGCCGAGAGTCGCAATACGACGCTCGTTTCGTCCTGGCTGACGTAGTCGGCGCTGACGGTTTTGCCGTCATTGCTCGTCCACTCACGAGCGAGGAGGTTGGCGGAAAGGAAGAAAACACCGGAAAGGGCAAAAAGAGGGAAAAGTCTTCTCATGGGGATTTCCAAGGATACCGCCAATGAACGGCGAAAGTCCTTACATTCTCTCGTTCTCCCGGCAAAAAGCCAGCAATCTCTCCTCCTCCGGGATGCGGAAAACCCTTGTCACTTCCCTCCACTCCCAATAGCCTTCCTTTCATGAAGCGCGGGCATTTTCTTTCCCTCGGCATACTGACGACGGTCGGGGCAGCCACCTCCGCCTTGGCGAATACTCCGAAAATGCCCTTCGCCCTCCGAAGGTGGTCAGAACAGTATCAGGCGGAACTGTTGGTAGCTGAAAACTCGGTGCAGCTCCGCGCAAAAGTCGCACGTGTGCAGCTGGGGGAATGCCTGCAATCCCTGGCCAGGCTCACCAACGGCCCACTCCACGCCACCGGGAACACGCTGAAGGGATCCTGCGACGGCACAGCATTTGAAGTGCACCTGTTAGGATAGACTAGTTCACCGTTACCGCCATCTCGGTCGGGCTGCAGGGAATCGCGAAGACGGTTTGCTCGAAGTCGATGTTGTCATCACAGCGCAACACGAACAAGCCTTGTTCCCTGATGGGGGTCTCCCGGTCATGGCGAAAAAGGAGAGAAAAACACTCGAGATCCCGAAGACCGTCGATGTCAGGGGAATCCAGTGGATCGGCGTTGATAAGTGTCCATTTTCCCGCCCTCTGCCCGTCGGAGCCCGTCACCGCGAAGGCTGATCCAACATGGGGTTCAAAGTCGGCGAAGCGTGGGCGGGTGGGGCCTGATGGCAAGGAGTTATTGCTCACGCGTGAAGACGTTGGCGCGGAGGAAGAAGGGGCTGATCGTGGAAGCGATGCCCACGTCGGCAAGGTTGAAGCGGTAGCTCCAGGTGTCGTAGTTCGCGTTGAAGGGAACGACAGCAGGAAGTCCCGGCAAAAGGTTCCATGTCGAAATGTCGCCGGAGATGTACACCGAGTAGACGAAGTCGTTCTTGCGCAGCGCCAGGTGGCTGACGGTGATGTCGCCATTCGGGTCGACGGTGGTGGTGAGTCCGCCGTTGCCATCATCGCCGTCGTTGACCTTGAGGCCGAGCGCGGCTTCGATCCCGACGATCCTGCCGTCCTTGTCAGGATCGTCCCCAAATCGATAATTGAAGGCGAAGACGCTGGCCGTCGTCTCCCATTCGTCAGGTATGAGGTTCCCGTTCAGGTCGCATTCGGCATACAGCTCGACATCCCGCCCCCCCGGTGCGTTCGCATAGGTCGGGAGCGGCGCAGGACCAAAGGTGACGATGTTCCCCGTGCCGCCCTCGACGCAGTAAAGCCGTCCCCAGCGGTCGTAACCGAGCCCGCGCGGTCCGTCGAGACCCGAATGCTCGAGCGTGGAGGCATTGCTGGCACCATTCCAGCGGCGGATTTCCCCTCGGTCGTGGCTGGAAAAGAGGATGTCGCCGTTGCCTGGATCGATGGCGATCCCCCACGCGCCAACGGTATTGGCGTCGGCGAGAGTGGTGTCGAGATTGCCCGCGCCGTCGAAAACCATGACACGGTCGAGTCCGGAATCGGTGACGATGAAGCGCGGCGAGCCCAGCGAGCGGTCGTAAACGACGTCGTTCGGTCGCTGGAATCCTGACATATTTCCCAGAATGCCAAAGTTGGATCCAGAACTGAGCTGATAGCAGAAGAGCGCATCGGCGCCGGAGTCGAGCGCGTAGAGAAGGCCGTTCACCTCATCGATGGCGAGGCCATGGAAGACGGCGCCGACATTGAAAGCAAAGAGCTGCCCCACCGGCGGATCGTCGGTAATATTGATTTTGAAGATCGAGTTGCTAGTCGGCGCGGAGAAGTAGACGTCGCCGGTCGCTTCATGCAGTTCGGCGGACCAGATATTCTCGGTGGCGAGGAAACTGAGCGCCGTCGTGCCGATGTCGCCGACGAGGACGGAGAAGTCGCGCGGCGCGGTAACGAGAATTTTCGGCGCGATACCTGATGGATCAGGTACGGAAAAAGCGATCTCGCCAAGACCCACACGGTCACCCCCGTCGAAACCGGGGGGTGTGTAGTAGTTGTCAGTGATGACAACCTCCACGTATCGGGCGGTCACCAATTCGCTGAAGACGAAGCTCTGGCGCGAAGTGTCGTTGTTGAGCGCTGTAAGCGTGGGAGAGTAGGTGATTGAGGTCCCAAAACCCCCGGTGCCTTCGGCCTCGGTGGCAAACCGCAGACGAAGAGTTTTCGCACCGTTGGCGTTCGTATTGTCGTAACCCCAGAGGCTGATTTCATCCAGTGGCTGATTCTGACCGAGGTCGACCGTGAGCACTGGCGGAGGCAAACTGCCGAAGTAGTCGCAGGGGAACCCACACAGGTCTGTAACCCATCCGTTACCGGGGACAGGCGCGAGCCGGTCATGCGGTTCGCTGGAGTCGAAGCCGGCGCCCGGGCCCTCGATAAGGTTGTTCACCGGGAAAAAATCGTTGCTCGTGGAGGTCGTGATGGAGGAAAGGGGGTGAAACGTGTCCGCGCCAGCGGTCGCAGCGAGGACGAACCCGGCCAAGAACGATTGAATCCATGGTTTATTGCTTGCTCCATCTCCCGTCATACCGCTAGCCTAGGGAAAAACCGGATTCATTGCGAATCAAATCGCGGACGCCCCCAACTGCCTCAGATCCATGTCAGAACCCTTCATTGGCGAAATCAGAATGTTCGGATTCGATTTTGCTCCTCGCTCCTGGGCAAAATGCGACGGGCAGGAACTGGCCATTAATAGAAATCAATCCCTGTTCTCCCTCATTCTCACCGTCTACGGGGGTGATGGACGCACGAGCTTCGCGCTTCCCGATCTTCGGCAGCGCTTTCCCATGCACGTAGGTTCAAGCACGGGACTCACCATTCGCACCATTGGTGAGAAAAGCGGGGTCGAGACAAATACGCTCACGACGACCCATTTGCCCACCCACAGTCACTCCACGCGAGTGAAAGACACGGTCGGCGACGCGACCTCTCCTGTAGGAAACCTTCCCTCCATCGCCAACGACCGCGAGAGCAATTTCGCGACGCCTTCCAATGGCACTCCGACCGGCGGCCCTCCCACCCAAAATTCAGGGTCCGGGCAGTCACTCACTAACATGCCTCCCTTTCTTGTCATCAACTTCTGCATCGCTCTCGACGGGACCTTTCCGTCCCGCAATTAACCTGTAACACCCTCATAAATCCATGTCAGAACCTTTCGTTGGTGAAGTCAGAATGTTCGGATTCGATTTTGCTCCCCGCTCCTGGGCAAAATGTGACGGACAGGAAGTGCTGATCAGCCAGAATGATTCCCTCTTTTCCTTGCTCGGATTCGATTATGGCGGGAACGGCACGACGACGTTTGCCCTTCCCGATCTTCGGCAACGCTTTCCCATGCACATGGGAGATTCTCCGACACTGACAACGAGGGCCATCGGTCAGAACAACGGGGTAGAGACAAATACGCTCTCGACGAACCATTTGCCCACCCACAGTCACTCCACGCAAGTGAAGGACACGGTCGGCGACGCGGTCTCCCCCGTGGGAAATCTTCCCTCGATCGCCAACGACGGAGAGAGCAACTTCGCCACGCCTTCCAATGGCACTCCAACGGGCGGCCCTCCCACCGGAGACGCGGGAAACGGACAGTCATTCACCAACATACCTCCCTTTCTTGTCGTCAATTTCTGCATCGCTCTCACCGGCCTGTTTCCCTCCGAAAACTAGTCATGGGCACTTTCCGTGTTTGAGTTGGCGAACATTTCCCTCCGTCCACAGACCAGCGGCGACGAAGCGTTTCTCTCTGACCTCGTCATTGCTACCCGTGAGGTCGAACCGGGATACCGCGAACTCGTGCCCCAAGAACGAACGCGCCTCCTCAAAGACCAATGCCGCATACAATCAGCAGGCTACCGGAAAGAGTTTCCCAACGCGTTTTTTCTTGTTGTCGAGGCCAACACCAAACCCATTGGTCGCTTTTACGTCGATCACACGCCTGGGCACATCCGCGTGGTCGAGCTATCGCTCCTACCCAAATTCCAAGGCCACGGCATAGGCACCCAGTTGATGAAGACTATCCTGGCAGAGGCGACAAGAACGCAAATTCCGATCCTTTTGTCGGTGGTCGTGTGGAACCACGGTGCGTTTCGCTTCTACGAAAAACTTGGATTCCGGCAGGTCGAGCAATCCGAGACACACGCCCGGTTGCGCTGGGATTCCCCAACACCCTGAGCCTGCAATCACCCTCGTTCTTTCGGCAAGTGCGGCCCGTAGATATGCTTCTGTTGCTTCGCCGCCTTGTGGGCCTTGTGCGTGTCTTGCGGAATGCCCGGGTCTGCTTCCTCCGCGAGCCAGCGGTCCAGTTCAGCGCTCAACGCAGAAAGCCGATCCGAGTGCGCGGAGTCCCCGGCGAGATTGTTCAAGGCGTAAGGGTCAGCGTTTTGATCGAAGAGTTGTTCGGCGGGACGCAGCATGTAGCGCTTCACCGCGTTGTAAACCTGCTCGTCCTCCCACGCGTCGCGCATCCAGGTTGACCAGTAAGGATTGTTCAGGACCGCATCGCCCTTCGATCCCATGAGATGCTTTTCGATGTAGAGTTCACCCGGCAACAAGTTCCGGATGTAGTGGAACTCGCCGTCGGTCACGGAGCGAATAGGGTAGGGCGGCCCTTCCGGGATGTTGTTGTGGGAGCCGTAGGCAAACCTCCGATGCTTCTCGCTCTCGCCCCTCAAGACGGTGAGAAAGCTCGATCCATCAAATTGATCATCAACGATTTCCGCGCCTGCCGCGTCGAGGAGCGTCGGTAGTACATCCGCATATTGCACGAGGGCATCCGTGCGTTGGCCGCTTGGCGTCACCCCCGGCCAATGGGCGATCAACGCCGTGTGCACGCCGGTGTCGAAGTTCGTCCACTTGCAGCCTGGAAACTGCGACCCCTGTTCCGAAGTGAACAAGACCAGCGTCTCCTCCGCCTTGCCCGACTTCTCCAACATGGCCAGAATATCCCCGACTTGCGCGTCCATGTAGGTGATCTCCGCGAGGTAACTGGCAAAATCCTGCCGCGTGCGGGGTGTGTCGGCGAGGTTGGGTGGAAGCTCGATCTTGTCGGTGGGGTACTGTGACGCGTCCCCCATCGTCCACGGCACATGAGGCTCGACAAGGGCGATGACGAGAGCAAACGGATCGTCGCTCCGCGTAATGAACATTTCCGACGCGGCGAGATCATGAGCAGCAGTTTCCACGCGGACGCAGCTCTTCTCGAAGCCGCCGACAGTTTCGAAGGGGTAGACCTTCTGCGGCTTGACGTGGACCTTTCCGGCCAGTCCGACGCGATATCCGAGATCGCCGAGATGATGTGGCATGCTCGTGACCGTCGGCAGGCTTCCCGAATGGTTCCACGCGCACCCGTTGCTCACCGGATAGAGGCCCGAGTAGAGTTCCGACCTGCAAGGCTGGCACATGGCGGTTGCGAGGTAGGCCTTGTTGAAGACGAGCCCCTCGCGGGCGAGTCGATCAAGGTGCGGGGTCTTTGCGTTCTTGCCCCCGTAGACCGGGAGATCGTTGTAAGTGCAATCATCACCGATGATGATGAGGACGTTTGGCTTGTCGACCGCAAACAGCGTGGAGTCGAGAGCACAGAGGAACGAGCAGAAGGCACAGAGGAACAAACGCGGGAATTTCATGACGCTGTTGATACTAATGGATTCGACGGAAAGAGGGAATGCCGAAGTCTGGGAAATACGTCACTTCCCGTGAGAATCCGGAAGGATCCGTGCAACGCGCAAAGCCGCGAAAGACCCGGAAGTCCACGAAACGGTTTCCATCGTTTCGTTTTCCCGCCATTCTTGGCTTTCATTTCCCCATGTCGATTTTCTCGAAGATTCAGGACTACCAGGACGACCTCGTCGCCCGCTTTTGCCACCCGAAGCGCCGCATGGAAGCAAGGACCGAATGGTTCGCCGAGGACGCCGACCACGAACTGCTCCGGGAGGACTGCCTGCGCCGGATCCTCTTCTTTGAACAGCGTGGTTTCTACCTCTTCCAGGAGCCACAGATCGAACACGAACCCGCCAGCCGGCGCATGCGGGCCGTCCTCACGTTCAAGCCGACGGAATCGAACCAGGGATGATCAGCAGCACCCCGCGCCGGGCGCGCAATACGGACCTTCGGTTGCTTCGCCCTTGAACGCCGCGACCGTCACGCTGCGAAACTCGATCCCCTCAACGACTCTCCAGGGGCTTTCCTCGCGAGAAAGAACTTGGACGGACTGAAAACCCGCCTCCTCGAAGGCCTTGATGAACAGGTCCTCGCGGAACGCGCCGGAGATGCATCCGCTCCAGAGCTCCGGGTCCTGCTGCATCTTTTCAGGCACATTCTCGTTCGCGACAATGTCGGAAATCACCGCCCGGCCCGACGGTTTGACCACGCGGTAGAGCTCGCGGAACAATCCCGCCTTCTCTTCGTTGCCAACAAGATTGAGCACACAATTGGAGACAACGGCGTCGATCGACTCGTCAGGAATCAGCGGCTGTTTTTCCCGCAACTCATTCGCGATGTCCTGTGCTTGGAAAAAGCCTTCGGCGTGACCGAGTGACCTTCCATCGAGAGCGGAATCCAGCTTTTCCAAATCAAGGGTGAGGTCCTGGATGCGACCCTTGCGAAACTCGACGTTGGCAAAACCTGTCTTCTCCGCGACGAGCGGAGCGTTGCGACGCGCGACCTCAAGCATGTCGTCCGTCATGTCGACACCGATGACTTTTCCGCCCGCGCCGACGACCTGCGAGGCGATGAAACAGATTTTCCCCGTCCCGCTTCCGAGGTCGAGAACGGTCTCACCCTCGAGCACATGCTTGCTGGGATCTCCGCAACCGTAGTCCTTGTCGATGACCTCCTGCGGAATGATTTCGAGAAAGGAACGGTCGTAATCGACGGGACAGCAAAGAGCCGGTTCGACGGCCTGGGCGCCGGCGGCATAACGGTCCCTGACAGCAGGTTCGGGCGAAGGTGTAGTTGGCATCTGACAGGTGATTACGACGAGCGAGCAAGGAACGATATTCCTCGCGGTTTCGCCGCCGAATCCTCCAACATGGCTTCGCAAGCGCAACCTTTGGCTGCAGGGATTCGTCGAGTGTTCCGAGCAGCGGGCCCACGACGCCTATTCCCGTGTTTTTTGGGGGCGAAAACCACTTCAAGACGTGTCTGGACGCCCAATCCGCCCTGCGCTATCTCAGGGCAAAACCATGCCCGCCGAACATCCCTTCCTCGACGACTCCTTTCCTATCCAGTGGAAACCACTCACCCCGGCCACTCTCGGTCCGGACATCCACTTCGCTCTCGCAGAGGCGCAGAAAAACATTGATGCGCTGGGCGGGGACTTCCATCCTGACGAACTCACCTTCGCCAATACCCTTCTTGCGCTGGAGGAAGCCACGAGGTCATTGAGCGAAGCCTGGGGCAAGGCGGGGCATCTCGACAGTGTCTGCAATTCAGACGAACTCCGCGAGGCCTACAACGCCCTCCTTCCCGACGTCTCCGCCTTCTACGCACGCATCCCGTTGAACGACGGCTTGTGGAAGCGGCTCAAGGCCTACAGTGAGAGTCGCGAGGCCGCGGAACTGGCCGGCGCGCGGAAACGTTTTCTGGAGGAAACCCTCGCCGACTTCCGCGAATCAGGCGCGGAGTTGCCGCCGGAGAAGAAGCAACGCTTCCAGGAAATCCAAGCCGCGCTCGCCGAGAAAACGCAGAAATTTTCCGAGAACGTCCTCGACGCCACCAACGCGTGGGAGTTGATCATCACCGACGAGTCACGCCTCGCGGGCTTACCTTCGACGATCAAGGACGCCACCCGCGCCGACGCCGCAGCGAACGGTCGCGGAAGCGAGGACGCCCCCACCTGGCGGCTCACGTTGAAAGCGCCCGTGCTCATTCCCGTCCTCGAAAACGTGCACGACGATGCACTCCGGAAGGAGATCTGGGAAGCCAGCTCACGGGTGGGGCGCCATGGCGAGCACGACAACCGCGGACTCATTGCGGAGATCCTCCAACTCCGACAGGAAAAAGCAAACATGTTAGGGTATGGGGATTTCGCGGACTACGTCCTCCAGCGACGCATGGCAAAATCGGGGGAAAAGGCGCTCGCCTTTACTGACGACCTCCATCAGCGGGCGAAAGAGGCTTTTTCCCGGGAATGCGCGGAACTGGAAGCGTTCAAGGCTACGGAAACCGGCGAGGAATCCCCTTTCGAGCCCTGGCAAATTGCCTACTGGTCGGAGAAGCAACGGAAGGCGAAATATGATTTCGACGATGAGGCCCTCCGGCCCTACTTCGCCATGGACAAGGTTCTCGACGGGATGTTCGCCATCGCCGAGAAGGTCTTCGGCGTGAGGATCGAGGAAGGCGAGGCGGAGACTTGGCACGAGGAAGTCCTCTTCTTCGACATGAAAGACACCGCGGCCGGCAACCTCCTCGGATCCTTCTACGCCGACTGGCATCCACGCGATGCCAAGCGATCGGGAGCCTGGATGAATTACCTCAAGACCGGGAACCGATCCGGCGATAGCCCGGCCACTCCGCACCTCGGGCTTATCTGCGGTAACATGACTCCGCCCGTGGACGGCAAGCCAGCGCTCTTTACGCATCTGGAAGTCAGCACGATCTTCCACGAGTTCGGCCACCTGCTTCACCACCTGCTGGGTGAAGTCGAGATACGCAGCCTCAACGGCGTGAATGTGGCTTGGGACTTCGTCGAGTTGCCGTCACAGTTCATGGAGAATTTCT
>JBCDLR010000059.1:0-15122 GCA_038745205.1 Verrucomicrobiota bacterium | reverse complement strand
CTTCTCGGCAGGACCCTCCTCGAAGTGGCGTAAAAACGACTCGGAATTCCGGGTGGTGCGGCGAAATTGCGCCGTCAAAATGATCGAAAATCCAAACATCGGGCGAAGGGCGGCACGGGTTCCATGTGGAACCGCTGGTCTTCAAATTAAGGCGTCCTTAAGTGCATTATCCTTGATCCCTTGTGAAATGAATATCGAAGAGCCAAGTTCTCACCGAGGAATCGCTGGAAACTCATTTTGCTCCGCAAAATCTTAAGTCTTCAAAAATAATATTCGTGAATTCCGAAAAACTGCTCGATGCCCGCGACGTGGAACACAAGCTTCTACGAATCGCCATGCAGATCGTGGAAAAGCACCCGGAGGGAACGATGGGCTTCGTCGGGATCCACAAGCGTGGTGTTCCAATGGCGCGTCGCGTGGCGGAGATGGTCGAAGCCGAGGGGCCCAAGGTCGAATTGGGAACGATCGATATTTCGTTCTACCGCGACGACCTGCACCATCTTGAATCCAATCCGGAAGTGCACGAGTCGAAGATCGACTTCTCTGTCGACGGGGCGCATGTGGTGATCTTTGACGACGTTCTATTCACGGGGCGAACGATAAGGGCGGCCATCGATTCACTGGTTGCCTTCGGCCGTCCGGCCCGGATCGAGTTGGCGACTCTCGTTGACCGGGGATTTCGAGAGTTGCCCATCCAGGCGGATTATGTGGGGGAGGAGGTCGAGGCTGCGAGGGAGGCGTATGTCCGTGTAAGACTGAAGGACCACGACGATGAGGATTCTGTGACCCTCTTTCCCGACGGAAAACCGGCTGCCTAGTGGCGAAATCCCGAAAAAGAACTAGTCTCAACCGCCTCCGAATGACGCCCCGTAAAGACCTGCTCGACATCGCCTCGCTCAGTCGCGAGGAGATCGAGTTCATTCTCTCGACCGCGGAACCGTTCAAGGATCTCTTCAAGAAGTCGGTGAAGAAAGTGCCAACCCTTCAGGGAAAGTCCGTCCTAACCCTTTTTTACGAGCCCTCGACGCGCACGAAATCCTCCTTTGAAGTCGCGGCGAAGCGCCTCAGCGCGGACGTGACGAACTTTGAGGTCAGCACTTCCTCGGTCGTGAAGGGGGAATCGATTCTCGACACGATCGACACACTGCAGGCGATGAAAGTCGACTACATCGTGGTGCGCCACAAGATGGCGGGCGTGCCGAACATGATTGCAGCGCATACGGGGGCCTCGGTCCTGAATGCCGGCGACGGATTTCACGCGCACCCCACCCAGGCATTGCTCGACGCATCCACCCTCCGGGAAATTTGGCCCGGTGACGAACTCGCCGGGAAACGGGTGATCATTGTCGGTGATTTGCTGCACTCGCGGGTCGCCCGGTCCACGGCGCGAATTCTGGTCAAACTCGGAGTCGAGGTGAGCGTTCTTGGGCCGGGAACGCTGGTTCCCGATTCGAGGCCGAGCGAGCTCCGCAAGTTTCGCAGCTTTGACGAGGCGATGAACTGGAGGCCGGATGTCTTCTATTTGCTTCGGGTGCAAAAGGAACGGCAAGGAGCCCACTTTTTCCCCAGCGACAACGAGTACCATGCCGTTTTCGGCCTGACGACGGACCGGTTTCAACGGGTCCGCGAAGCGGGAATTTACGTCATGCATCCCGGCCCCGTGAATCGTGGCATCGAGCTTTCGGACCCGGTAATGACCTACGGGCGGAGCTTGATCAACCGCCAGGTGGAGAATGGAATCGCGACGCGCATGGCCGTGCTCTACTGGCTGAAGCCTGGGATCTCCAAGGCGGGCGCTTAGCCAGCGTCAGACCCTTGAATTTCTGTCAGGAGACCAGAGCCCCGGTAGACCAGTCCGGTGTAAACCTGAACGAGTTGAGCGCCGGCCTTCATTTTTTCCGTGGCGGAGGAAGCATCGGAGACCCCGCCGACGCCGATGACCGGAATTTTTTCGTGCAGCGTCTCTGCCAGCGTAGAAATCACCTCGGTTGACCGGGTGCGGACTGGAGGGCCGCTCAGTCCGCCCTTTTCGTCGGCAAATCCATCCCCTTCGACCGCGCCACGCTCGATCGTGGTGTTCGTGGCGATGACGCCGTCGAGGCCGATCTCAAGCAGCATTCCCGCGAGTTCCCCGACGTCCTCGTCAGCCAGATCAGGCGCGATCTTCACCGCGAGCGGGACCTGTCTTCCGTGCTCATTGGCGAGAAGAGCCTGCTCTTCCTTAAGTTGTCCTAACAATATTCGTGCAGAGTCCACCGCCTGCAGGTCGCGCAGTCCCGCAGTGTTCGGCGAGGAGATATTCACCGTGATGTAGTCGGCGTGCGGGTAGGCCTTTCGCAAGCAGAGGAGGTAGTCGTCGATCGCGTGCTCGACAGGCGTGTCGAAGTTTTTGCCGATGTTGATCCCGAGCACGCCCCGGTAGCGCCGACCCTGAATGTTTTCGATGAGGCGGTCGATGCCCGGATTGTTGAAGCCCATGCGATTGATCAGGGCGCCATGTTTTGGCAAACGGAAGAGCCTTGGCTTTGGATTGCCGGGTTGCGGGCGGGGAGTCACGGTCCCGACTTCGATGTGACCGAAGCCGAGGGCACCCAGGCCGTCCACACAGTCGCCGGCTTTATCCATTCCCGCGGCGAGACCGATGGGATTCGGAAAGCGCAGCCCCATGACCTCGACAGGCCTCCAGCCCAAGTCCGTCTCAATCGGTCCGAGCAGATCGGCGGCGGCAGCGTGACGCAAAAGATCGAGCGTTACATGGTGTGCCCGCTCCGGAGAAAGGCGGAAAAGGAGGCTCTTGAAGAGGGGGTAGGTCGCGTCGAAAAGTCGCCTCGCCATGGGGATTTCCGGGCCATTTTCAGTGGAATATTTCAAAACTAATTTTTGGTGACAGGTCGGAGGCGGTCGCGCAAAGTCCGCCTTTGAACGCCGAACGGATTTCCATTCACGATCTTGGGGCACCTGTCTATCAGGGATCGGTGCAAAACCTCTACGCGGTGCCGGGTTCGGACGCTCAACTGGTCTGTGAAACAACCAAAGGCGGTTCGGTTTTCGATGTGGGTTCGATTTTCGAGATTGAGCAGAATGACGTCGCTCGGTCGATTTTCAGGCATGTCACCTACACCGCTCTCGGAAAACCGGAAACATGGGCCGGGGTACGGGCGGCAATTGCAGACGATGAGACGATGGATCCCGCCGTTTCGGATGCCCTGCGGGGCGGTGTTCTCGCCGGGATGGAGGAATCCGGCGCCTTGACGCATCATCTCGGAATGCTGGATGCGAAGACAGGGGAAGTGATATCCGGGCGTTTGCCGGAGAATCCGAGCCGATTCAATGTGGTTCGTCGATTCACAGTGCACCGGCCGGAGCGCGGACATTTCCTCAATCGGGTGATTCAGGACTACCGAAAGTTCGTTGGAATTTCGGGTCATGTCGTGCCCTTGGAGTGCCTGGTGCGATTTGGCATTACGAGCGGTTCATCCATCTACCGGAAATACCAGGACATGAGCGAAGCTGCGAAGAAGGCCTTTGAAGTGGAATTGGGCGCCTTCGAGGAACTGCGTTCCTGGGAAATGCTCTCGACCCCGATCCTCGATTTCACGAGCAAATTCGAAGCGCAGGACCGGCCGGTTTCCCGGCAGGAGGCTTTCCTGATGAGCGGGCTCACCTCCCAGCAATTTGATGCCCTCGGCCAACTTGCACTGCTTGGGGCCTGGGCGGTACGAAACATGGTCGGTGGGCTCGGATTGACCCTTTGGGACCTGAAGTGGGAATTCGCCATCGACGGAGACTCCCTGCTCTTCGTCGACACGATCGACACGGATTCCATCCGGGCGACCATGGAAATGGAACACGATGGCGATCGTGTGGCCATCCACTTCAACAAGCAGTCGATGCGGGACTACTACCACGTCATGCATCAGCCTTGGCTTGACGCCGTGGCGGAAGCCAAAGCCGACTCCGCCCGCACGGGTGAAAGCTTCAACGCGATTCTCACGACCCGGCAAGCTGAAGGGGACGCCCCGACGAACCCGAATGTGGACGAAGGGTTCCTTGAGATTCAAAAGGAAAAAATGGCCGCGGTCCGCGACGGAATCACCACCGAGGACGACGTCTCCGAGCGCTTGAAAGCCTGCGCGAAGCGGGAGATTAAATTTTACGAAGATCGTGAAAAATTTGGTAAAATATTGAATATTAACCGTTTACCAATTAATGCCTGAACCTTTGATTCTCGAAGTCTTGGCTAAGCATGAGGATCTTCACGATTGCTCTGGACTGCTCTATGTCCCGCCGGAAAACCCATCCCAATACCGGGCGACGCGGGTTTATGATTTGGTATGGGAGGGGGAGCAGTCGATGGCTGAGGCGTTTGCAAAAGATGTCCTTATTGATACCGTGGGCGATCGTTGGGAGTTTGGGGGTGGATCGATTCTCGAGGGCTTTGCGTTTTTTCTCGAATATTGGATGAAGCCTGGCGTCCTCGATCTCGAGCAGCGAGCGATTCTCGACTATGCCGCATCTCATCCGGAATTGGCGATTCATCTGAAAGGTCTCCGCATCCGGCACCGGATCTATGTCTTTGCGGAAGGCGGTGCGAATGATGCCGCCTTCGTGCGCGACCTTTGCAATCCAGCCATCCACGCTTGGGAGGTGCGCCAAGCCTCATGAGTGCAATTGCGGAAGCAGCCCGAACCTACCGTGAGGTCGATATCCGGGATCTGGGCGCTGATGAGCTTGTTGCGTTGAGCGAGCAGATGAAGCTTTCGCTCTCGCTCGACGACATGGCGGAGATCCAGGGCTATTATGTTTCAGAGGCGCGCCGAAATCCGACCGATGTTGAATTGGAGGTATTCGCTCAGACATGGAGTGAACACTGCAAGCACCGGATCTTTGCCGCGACCATCCAGCATGAGGCTGGCGGGACGACGGAGACGATCCGGAGCATCTACAAGACCTACATTCGCGACACGACGAAGCAGATCATGGAGGCAAAGCCGGGATTCGTGCTCTCCGCCTTTGTGGACAATGCGGGATTCATCAAACTCGACGAGAATCTCGCGGTCTGCCTCAAGGTTGAGACCCACAATCACCCTTCGGCGATTGAGCCCTATGCGGGAGCCAATACGGGACTTGGAGGCGTAATCCGTGACATCCTCGGCGCGGGGAAGGGGGCGCGGCCGATTGCTTCCTGCGATGTCTTTTGCTTTGGGGCCCCGGACACGAAACCGGAGGAGATCAAGGCGTCCGATGTGATTCATCCCCTCGGCGTCATGCGAGGTGTGGTTCGCGGCGTCCGCGACTACGGAAATCGAATGGGAATCCCCACCGTTTTCGGAGCCATTCAATTCGACTCCACCTACATCTACAACCCGCTCGTTTTCTGCGGCACCGCCGGAGTGATTCCGACGGGGGATATCGAGAAGGAGATGAAGGAAGATCTGGTTGTGCTCGCCGCAGGGGCAGGGACGGGTCGCGATGGACTCCATGGGGCGACCTTCTCCTCGGCTGCACTTGACACCGACAGTCACGAGGAAGATCAGACTGCTGTTCAAATCGGTAACCCTATTGAGGAGAAGAAAGTGGCAGATTTTTTACTGGATGCTCGGGAAAAGGGATTGATTGAGTTTGTCACCGATTGCGGGGCTGGCGGTTTTTCGAGTGCGGCGGGGGAAATGCTCAGCGAGTGCGGCGGAAACCTCTATTTGGAGAATGCGCCACTGAAGGAAGAGGGGCTCCTGAGTTGGGAGATCTTCCTCTCCGAGAGCCAGGAGCGAATGGTTCTCGCCGTGAATGAAAAATCGGTTTCTCAGCTGGAGGAATTGGCCGCGACTTACGGGACCAATCTGGCCCGGCTTGGCGAGGCGGATGGATCGGGAGTGCTCAAGGTTTGGCACGATGGAAACCTCGTTTGCGAGATCGCGAACGAACGACTCCACGACGCGCCGATCAAACAGCTCCAATCCCGGTTCGAGCCTGTCGTGGCGTTGCCCGCGAGCGGTCTTGATGACTCGAATCTCGGCGAGGATCTGCGGGCCGTGTTGGGCGACTTCGCCATCGTTTCCCGTGAGCCGATCATTCGCGAGTACGACCACGAGGTGCAGGGGAACACGTTCCAAAAACCGCTCGCCGGAGCCACGGGCGACGCCCCGCAGGACGCGGCCGTGATGCGGATCGATGGGAGCGAGAAACTGCTCTCGCTGGCGCTCTCGTTGCTGCCCGAATGGGGGAAAACGGATCCCTTCCGCATGGGGGAGGCTTGCGTGGACGAGACGGTCCGGCAACTCGTCGCTTCCGGTGCCAACCCGGACCAGATCGCGCTCCTCGACAATTTTTGCATGGGGAATCCGGAGGATCCCAAGGAACTCGGTGGACTTGTCGAGTGCGCCAAGGGGATTGCGAAGGCCGCTCTCGCCTTCGGGGCGCCTTTCGTTTCGGGGAAGGATTCGTTCTACAACTACTTCGAGACCGACGAGGGGCCTGTGTCCGTTCCCGTCACCTGTTTGATCAGCGGGATGGGGATCGTTGATTCCGTCGAGCATGTGACGTCGTCTTCCCTGCGGCGGCCGGGTTCGGTTATGTATCTATTGGGGGCCACGGATGAGGAGTCGCTCGGTGGCAGCATCTATTCCCGCACGAAAGGAGTGGCCATTTCGGCGGTTCCCGAAGTCTCCAGCCAGGCGATGGAGGCCTACAGATCCTACTATGCCGCTGTGAAAGAAGGGCTGGTTCTTTCGGCGCACGATCTTTCCGAGGGTGGGCTCGCCGTCGCCGCCGCAGAAATGGGGTTCTCGATGAAGGCGGGGTTGGAGCTCGACCTGCCGGAAGATGTGAGCTCGGCTGCCGGCTTTCTCTTCTCCGAATCGCCCTCCCGCCTCCTGATCGAAGTCGCGCCGGAGATGGCGGCTGATTTTGAATCGAAGTTTGCGAACCTCGCCCTCTGCCGCATTGGAAGCGCCAGCGGCGGCCATCGGAAGCTGAGCGTCAAGCGAGGAGGCGACGTCGTCCTGGAACACGAGTTGGAAGACCTGAAATCAATATGGAAAAACGGCCTCAAGCGCTATTACTGAAATATCCGGGGACGAACTGCGACGTCGAGACGGCGCGCGCCCTCGAGGTCGTGGGCTTCGGCGCGACCGTGGTTCCGATCGCGGCGGCGCGGAAAGGACACTTTGTGAACGCGCAGCTCGTCGTTTTTCCCGGCGGCTTCAGTTACGGCGATTACATCATGGCGGGAAGACTGGCCCAATTGGAAACCGAGAGTCGACTCGGTGACGCCGTGAAGGAGTTTCACACGAGAGGCGGGTATTTGTTAGGGATTTGCAATGGATTCCAGATTCTCACCAAGCTCGGCATCCTCCCTGTCGGGAGCCTCGTCTCCAACACGAGTGGACGCTACACCTGCCGGTGGGCGGGCTTGGAGAAGAAGGCGGACAGTCCTTTCCTCTCGCGCTTGCCGGATGAATTTGAGTTTCCCGTCGCCCACGCCGAAGGGCGGTTTGTCGGGCTCAAAGGGGCGGCTGAATCCTATCTCGCGGACGGGAGCGCCGCCTTGACCTACACGTCGGACATCAACGGATCGCAGTCCCAAATCGCTGGTCTTCAAGACTCTACCAAGCGTGCTTTCGGACTCATGCCCCACCCGGAGCGATTCCTTTTCCGTGAGCACCATTACGATCCCGACTGGGACGGCGACCCGGAGTGGGGCTGGGGACACCATTTCTTTCAATCGATTCGCGATGCCGTCTGAGACAAAAATTACCTACAAGGACGCGGGCGTGGATATCCACGCGGCCGCCGATGTCGTCGACGAAATCGGTGCCCTGCGCGCGCGGACGGAAAAGAATCGAAAGCTTCATTCCGCTTTTGGCCTTTTCGCGGCGGCCTATGACCTCAGTGAGCTTGATGAGCCAATCATCGTCACCGGTTGCGATGGGGTTGGGACCAAGATCGAGCTGCTGCTCAAGCACGACATGCTCGCGGAAGCGGGTAAGGACCTCGTGGCGATGAACGTCAACGACGTGTTGACGACCGGGATGGATCCGATCCTTTTTCTGGACTACGTCGCTATCCCGAAGATCGACCAGAACCAGATCAAGCAGGTCATCGAAGGCATTGTCGCGTATTGCGAAAGCTGTGATTGCATTCTGGCCGGTGGTGAGACGGCCGAAATGCCGGGTTTGGTGCCGGAGGGTGGTATCGAAATGTCGGGCTTCTGTATTGGGGCGGGCGAAAAGCGCGATTTGATCGATCCCTCGAAAGTGGCGGCAGGTGATGTCCTGATCGGCTACCCCTCGGATGGATTCCACGCGAATGGGTGGAGCCTCGTGCGACGTATCCTGACCGAGCGCGTTGATGAATTCTCCAAGGCGGAGATCGAGTCCCTGCTCGCCCCCACCCGGCTTTATCACGATGTCATCGCCGGGCAGAAGGCGGCCGGAGTCTCCGCCAAGGCCCACGCCCACATAACCGGGGGCGGCATTCCGGAAAATCTCAAGCGCGTGGCTGGCTCGCTGGGGGCCAAGATCGCGCTCCCAGCGTGGGAGAATCCGCCTGCACAGAAGGTGCTTGAGTCGGTCGAGTTCGACGAGGCCACCTGGACTTTCAACATGGGCTACGGTTGGGTCACCGCGGTGGCTCCCGATCAGGCCCACGCGGCGTTGACAGTGGTTGACGGCGCGCGTGTCCTCGGCGAAGTGAGCGACGAAACCGACGAGATCCGTATTGAAGCTGCCTGATACGATTCTTTCCTGATGAGCGACCTCATCCGACACGAATGTGGAATCGCCGTTGTGCGGCTGAAAAAGCCGCTGGAGTACTACCACGACAAGTACGGGACCGCGCTCTACGGGTTCAACAAGCTGTTCCTTCTCATGGAGAAGCAGCACAACCGGGGGCACGACGGGATGGGGATCGGCGGGGTGAAACTCGGGATGTCTCCCGGTCAGCCCTACATGTTTCGATTCCGGAGCGCGGAGCGTGATTCGTTGACGACGGTTTTCAACAAGCAGGTGAAGACCCTCTCCAAGTTGGCGCGTCAGCTGGAGATCGATCCGGAGGCCCCGTCGACTTTGCGCGACCATTTCGAATTTGGAGGGCAGGTCCTCATGGGGCACCTTCGATATGGAACGAGCGGTCGGTTCGGTGAGGGTTCCTGTCATCCCTATGTGCGTCGCAGCAGTTGGGAGACGCGGAGCCTGATGGTCATGGGTAATTTCAACATGGCCAATTCGCACGAATTGAACCAGAAGCTCATCAAGCGGGGGCAACACCCCGTCTTCGGCACGGATACCCAGACCGTCCTTGAGGAGATCGGCTACCACATCGATGAAGCGCACGGCGAGATCCTTCGTGCCAAGCGCGGCCGCGAGGGCAGCGCCGACGACGCCGAAATCGCCGCGGACCTGGACATTGTCGAGGTGCTGCGAAAGGCGGCGAGCATCTGGGATGGCGGTTACACGATCGCGGGCGCGATGGGGAGCGGGGATGTCTTCGCCATGCGTGACGCGCGGGGGATTCGACCGGGGTATTACTTTGAAAATGAGGAAATTGTGGGATTTGCATCCGAGCGGGTGCCGCTCTTGACCGTTTTCGATCTGGAGATTGACGAAGTGAAGGAGATTCAGCCGGGCGAGGTGGTCATCGTGAACGCCAAGGGTGAGTTGCGGCGCGATCAATTTGCCAAGAAGGAGAAGTTCTCGCCATGCTCGTTTGAGCGAATCTATTTCTCGCGGGGCAACGATCCGGCGATCTACGAGGAGCGGAAGCGTTTGGGGGCTTTGTTAGTTCCGCGGATCATGGAAATGATCGAGGGCGACCTCGACAATACCATCTTCAGCTTCATCCCGAACACGGCGGAGATTGCCTACCACGGGATGATGGAGGAATTGCGCAAGAGGCGGCGTGACGAAGTGAAGAAGGAGATCGTCAAAGCGATGGCGAACGGGGGGCTGAGCGGGGAGCAGATTGACGACCTCATCCTCAAGAACTGGCCGCGCGGCGAGAAGATCGCGCACAAGGACATCAAGATGCGGACGTTCATCAGTCAGGAGAAGAGCCGCAAGCAGATGGTCTCTCACGTCTATGACATCACCTATGATGTCGTTGACTCAAAGGATAACCTCGTGGTGATCGACGACTCCATCGTGCGGGGAACGACGCTGAAGGAATCAATCATCAAGATCCTCGCGAAGACCAATCCGAAGCGAATCATCATTGTTTCCACGGCTCCGCAGATTCGTTTCCCTGACTGTTACGGGATCGACATGGCGAGTATTGGGAAGTTCATTGCCTTCCAGGCCGGATTATCCGTCGCGCGGAAGGTGAAGGGATCCAAGATCGATGAAGAGATTTACGAAGCCTGCCTTGAAGAACTGGAAAAGCCGCCCGCCGAGCAGGAAAATGCCGTGAAGCGGATTTTCGAGGGCGTCAGCGTGCGGGAAATCGAGCGCAAGATCGCGGAGATGGTGCGGCCGACGGAGCCGGCGTGGAACGGCGAACTGCATGTGATCTTCCAATCGATTGAAGGGTTGCAGGAAGCGATTTCGCCGAATTGCGGCGACTGGTATTTCACCGGAGATTACCCGACTCCGTGGGGATACTCGATCGTGAACCGCTCCTACGTGAATTTCTTCCGCGGCGATGCCCGTCGCGCGACGGAGCCGGAACTCTTGCCGTCGGTCACGCAGTGAGTTTTTCTTGCGCAAGGTAACCCGCTTTCGATGATGCGAACGCCATTATGAAAATCACCGTCGTCGGAAAGGGAGGGCGTGAACACGCTCTCGTTGAAACTCTCGCCCAGTCGCCTTCAAGTCCCGATGTCTTTTGCTACCCGGGTAGCGACGCCATTTTTCGGACGGCTGGCCGGGTTGGAGATGGGGTGGATGACGTGGATTCGCTTGTCGAATGGATGCAGAGCGAGGGGATCGATCTGTGTGTGGGCGGCGAGGAAGCGTGGTTGGCCAAGGGGCTCGCGGACAAGGCGCGGGCCGTGGGAATTCCAACCTGGGGGCCGGTTCAGGCGTCGGCACAACTCGAAGCCAGCAAGGAATTTGCAAAGGAATTCATGGTCAAGCACGCCATCCCCACGGGCGGCTACGACGCCGTCAACACGCGGAAAGAGGCGGTGGCGGCGATTGGCGGAAAATACCCGACAGTTTTGAAGTTTGACGGGCTCGCGGCCGGCAAGGGGGTCGCCGTTTGCCCCGATGAAGAGAGGGTGAACGCCTTCCTCGACGAAGTCTTCGAGGTGAGGAGGTTCGGTGAAGGGAGGCTGCTTGTGGAGGAGTTTCTCGAAGGTCCGGAAGTGTCGATCATCGCGGCTGTTTGTGACGGTGACTTTCAGTTGTTCGTTCCAGCACGCGACTACAAGCGGCTAGAGGACGGTGACAGGGGACCAAACACGGGAGGGATGGGGGCCGTGGCATCGCTTCAACTGATTGATGCCGATCTCCGACGGACTATTGAGAAGGAAATTGTGAAGCCGTCCGTCGCTGGACTCGTCGCGGACGGAATGGACTACCGTGGATTTCTCTACTTCGGCCTCATGCTTACCTCGACCGGGCCAAAAATGCTGGAGTTCAATTGTCGGTTCGGGGATCCGGAAGCGCAAGCTGTGCTGCCGCTGGTCGGTGGCGATTTTGCGCACTTCCTCTCGAGCGGAGCGCGCGGGGAGTTCGACAAGTCGCTGATCAAGTTTGGAGGCGACTGGAGTGTGGGCTTCGTGCTCGCCTCGGCCGGCTATCCGGTGACGTCCCGAAGCGGCGACAGGATTGCCGGATTGGAGGCTGTCTCCGCGGCGCGGGTGTTTCATGCGGGAACGAAGGCATCCGCCGATGGAGGATTTGAAACCCATGGTGGTCGGGTCCTGGCGGTAGTCGCCAAGGGGGAAACCCGGGAATCTGCCCGGGAGAAGGCGATGGCGGAGGCGGCAAAAATAGGCTTTCCGGGTTCGCAGCGGCGATCAGACATTGGGCAATTGCATTTCGTTTAGTCAGAATCAGGGCAGGCGGATCATATTCGGAAAACAGAGGTGAATATGAACAAGCTGCCCATCATTCTCGTCACTTTCGGCGTTGCCGGTTCTCTCTCAGCGCAGG
Source organism: Verrucomicrobiota bacterium (assembly GCA_038745205.1). Taxonomy (GTDB): domain Bacteria; phylum Verrucomicrobiota; class Verrucomicrobiia; order Verrucomicrobiales; family DEV007; genus JBCCWV01. Next base: position 3,030 of record JBCDLR010000059.1, on the reverse strand, counting down.
ATGCGCGGTTCAAGAACTGGGACAAGAACAAGGATGGAAAACTTGCCAAGACAGAAGTGCCACAGCCGTTGCAGAAGAACTTCGCGAAAGTAGACACGAACAAGGACGGATTCATCAGCCTGCAGGAACACAATGCTGTGGTGCAACGAGATCAGCAAAGACGATCCAACGACTCGCTCAAGGGAATCAAGGTGATCAAGAATCTCGACTATGCCGGCACCGGGAATCCGCGTCATAAGCTGGATCTATTCTTGCCGGAAGCCCGCAAAAACGATTCGCCGCTTCCACTACTCGTCTTCATTCACGGTGGCGGCTGGCGCAAGGGGAGCAAGGACGGGGCGGGGCGGCGATTGGCCGGGTTTGTTTCCAGCGGAAAGTATGCCGGAGCGGCGATCAATTACCGATTAACCGATGAGGCTCAATGGCCCGCGCAGATTCACGACTGTAAGGCCGCGATCCGCTGGTTGCGGGGAAATGCCGCGAAATACGGAATGCAAAAGGACGGGATCGCCGTCTGGGGAACCTCGGCAGGAGGACATCTTGTTGCTATGTTAGGAGTTTCAGGTGATGTGGAGGGTCTTGAAGGTGACCTTGGGGATTTTGACGACGAAAGCAGCCGGGTGCAGGCCGTGGTGGACTACTTTGGTCCCACCGAGTTTCTGACGATGGGAAAAGGCGAGGTCATTGACCATCGGTCGCCGACGAGTCCGGAAGGGCTGTTGATCGGTGGCGCTCCCGCGGAGAAGAAGGAGGCCGCCCAGAGCGCATCCCCGGTCACTCATGTTTCCGCCGATGATGCGCCCCATCTGATCGTACATGGTGACGGGGATCTGTTGGTGCCGGTGCAGCAATCTGAGAATCTCGATCAACTCCTCGACGATGTGGGAGTGGAGAGTACGTTTCTTCTCATCAAGGGAGGCGGTCACGGGCAACGGTTCGACGAGAACTTGCTGGAGAAAAAGATAGGAATCTTTCTCGATCGCCACCTGCGGGGCGGGAAAGGAAAGGTCAAGGAAGAGGTCCTGAAGGCAAAAATTTAGCCGTCCAGGGTGTTCGCGAGGGCTTTTGCCACCTCCTCAAAAGCAGACTTGACGGGGTTTTGCTCGTCCCCGGAGAGGACGATCGGTTTCCCCCCGTCTCCGGCCTCGCGGGTTGCGATATCGATGGGAATTTTTCCAAGAAGCGGAACGTTGAGGCGATTGGCTTCGGCTTCGCCGCCGCCCTCCCCGAAGATGTTGTATTTCTGGCCATCGCTGGGGCACTGGAAATAGCTCATGTTCTCAATAATGGCGAGGACGGGCACGTTTACTTTCGCAAACATGCTCGAGGCCTTCCGGGCGTCGATGAGAGCGACTTCCTGGGGAGTCGTGACGATGACCGCGCCGTCGAGCGAGGCAGTCTGGACGATGGTCAGTTGGATATCGCCCGTGCCCGGTGGGAGATCGAGTACGAGGTAGTCCAATTGTCCCCATGCGACCTGCCGGAGGAATTGCTGGATGTAGCGGGTGGCGAGCGGACCGCGGACGATGACCGGCGACGTGTCCTCAAGAAGAAAACCCATCGACATGAGCTTGAGTCCGTCCTTTTCGATGGGAATGATCTCATTCTCCGGCGTCGCCATCGGTCGGTCATCAGTGCCGAACATGAGTGAAATGCTCGGGCCGTAGAGATCGCAGTCGCAGACCCCGACCTTGGGGCTTCCGGGTAGTCTTGAGAGCGCGGCGGCGAGATTGGCGGAAACAGTGGACTTCCCCACGCCCCCCTTTCCGCTTGCGACGGCGATCACCTTCTTGACCCCCGGGATTCCTGTCAGATCTGAGCCGGCCTGGGACGGTCCGGAGGGCGGGTCCTGAATGTCGAAGTCGAGGTCGACCTCGGAAACTCCTTCGAGTGACTCCAGGACTTCAGTGACCGAGCGGTGGATGGCGGACGGGATGGCCGGGTCCTTGGTCTGCAACGCCAGCCGAACGGTGACTTTGCTTCCCTCGGTCGCCACTCCTTTGACGATGCCGAATGAGACGATGTCGCGGCTGAAGCCTGGATAGGGTACGGAGGAAAGGGCGGAACGTATGGTGTCTTCGTCGGGCATGGATTCGTGGATCGATCAGGGAGGAATACGAATTCGTCACGCAAAAAGCGCTGGTTCGATCAATGGAGGGCATTAACTTGTCCTCATGAGAAGGAAACTCGGACTGCTGCTCATGCTTTGCTTGGGGATCGCGCACGGAGAACCCGGGGAGGGCAACGAGCCTGAGGCCGGCCAGGCGCCGGAGAAGGAGGCCGCCGTTGCCGGAGTTGAGAAAAAGGGAAACCGAAAGATGAATAACAGGGCACTGGACAAGTTGATCCATGCCATCGATGCGGAGGCGGAGGGGGGTGACGGAGTCTGGCAATTCCACTTCAATGATGTGCCCCTCATCTGCATGACGGACGAACTTGCCAACCGCATGCGAATCATCTCGCCGATTCTCGAGATGGACGATGTGACGCCGGAACAGCTTGCCAAATGCATGGAAGCCAATTTCGACAAGGCGCTGGACGCCCGGTATTGCGTCTTTCGTGAAACACTGTGGTCCGCTTTCATCCATCCGCTCGGAGACCTTTCTCCTGAGCTTTTCGAGTCCGGGGTTAGCCAGGTCGTCATCGCCCGCCTGACCTTTGGGACCACCTACACGAGCGGGGCGTTTCAGTTTGGCGGAGACGCGGACGAGGAGGCGGAGCCGGAGCCCGATCCGATCGCACCTCCGGTGACCGCCTAGAATCCCTTCCTCAGATTGCTCGGAAGAATGCCGAGTTGGTCCCTGTATTTGGCCACTGTCCGACGGGCGATGTTGATTCCCTGATCCTTGAGAAGCGCGACGATTTTCTGGTCGCTGAGTGGCTTCTTCAGGTCTTCTCCCTTCACCAACTCGGCGATGGCGTTTTTCACACTCGTGTTGCTCATCTCCTCTCCGGACTCCGTCTGGTATCCAGGCTTGAAGAAATACTTCATTTCGAAGACTCCGTGCGGTGTTGACATGTATTTGCCGG
>JBCDLR010000058.1:0-15208 GCA_038745205.1 Verrucomicrobiota bacterium | reverse complement strand
TCTCGACGCTCGATGAAGCCCTCGACCATTTCAATCACTTCATCGGGCGCGTCCTGGTTGGCGGCGGTGTCTCTGAGTATCTGCATCAAATCGGACCGGTCTGCGGCATCAAGATCTCCGTTCAGAATCCGATTGATCATGAGAACGCCGTTGTAGGAGGGCTTTCGCTTCACCGACTCCTTGAGTCCGGCGAGGTAGTTCGGATAGTAACCCTCGACGTGGTGGACGAGAGTGCCAGGCGCGCCACAATCGGCATCGGGAGCAGCCTCGAAGAACTCAAGAATCGCCGGGTAAACGGAATCAGCGATATCGGGAGAAAGGCCCTCTACCAATTCATCGGCGTGAATTACGAATTCATCTGCGTAGGGATCGAGGCGGATCAATCGCTCTCTAAAATCCTCAACGCTAGTGATCATGATTTTCTTCAGCGAACAGTATTATTGAGGAGTAAGCGGGATAATACTTCTTATTGGAGTATGCGGGATAATAGTGGAAAAAGGAGTAAGAGATTATCGAAAATCTGAAAATTCATTGGAGGAGGCCTAAAAGTCGAGCGGGCTTGGAGCACCCGCACCGGGGCGCTTGAGAACATGAAGGTAAATCATGGTCGTCGAGATGTCGCTGTGCCCGAGAAGATCTTGGACTTTTCGGATATCGACGCCGTTTTCGAGGAGATGGGTGGCGAAAGAATGGCGAAAAGTATGAGAGGTTGCCTTCTTCGCGATGCCGGAGGCTTGGACGGCAAGCTTAACCCGGTTCTGCAGGGATTTCTCGTGGAGGTGGTGGCGGGCGACATGGCCGGTGCGAGGATGGGCACAGACCTTCGCCGCGGAAAAGACGTATTGCCAAGTCCAGGATTTGGCGGCGTTAGGATATTTCCGTCTGAGTGAATTTGGGAGATGGGTTTCGGCGACGCCAGCCTGTGTGGCTCTTTTGTGCGATTCGGCGGCAAGGAGCAGGTGGCTTTGCAGATCGGTCTCGAGAGCCTTGGGCAAGGGGACGACGCGGTGTTTACCTCCTTTTCCGTCGTGGACGGTGATGGTGCCTTGACCGAAATCAATGTCTTTCACTCGGAGGCGGAGAGCCTCCATTTGACGCAGCCCGCTTCCGTACATCAATTGTGCGATCAGCTTCCAGGGAGGAGCTAAGTGATGAATAATCTCGTTGACTTCCCCCCGCGTGAGGACGACGGGCGGGCGGCGGCGACCGTCGTAGGCAGGTTTGTATTCAAGCTCGAATTCCTTGATGTCATGGACTTTCTTTGCGAGAAAATTGATTGCATTCAGGGCTTGTTTTTGTGTGGCAGGCGCAACGCTTCTTTCTACGGCGAGGTACTCCAGGTAAAGGCTGGCGGCGGAGGGAGAGAATTGTGACAGGGTCTCCTGGAGTCGGCGCATGCGGAAGCGCGAGAATCGTTCTATCCAACTGAGGTAGGTCTTTTCCGTGGCAACGGCGAGTTGGGCGAGCTGGATCGCTTGCCGGCTTTGGAGGAGGAGTGTGTCGATGGCCTCGACCTCGCCTGGGGCTGGGGTGCGGTCGATTTTGTCTTGCTCGCTGGTGGTAGAAGATGGGGCGCGCAGGCTCTGTCGATAACTGGCGGAACGTGACGGAGTTTTTTGATAGTCGCGGAGAACGGAACGATGGTTGTTTTCCAAACTGCGTGATTGGTCGATGAGGTCTTTCCAGTCAAAATCCCGCGCCCAGCCGCATGGTTCGATCTTTGAACACCACAAACGGACGGCATCAACGGCTTGCCTGAATTGCCAGTCTTTGAGAGTTGGTCGCTGGCCGAGTGTCTCGAAGAAGGCCCGGGTTGAGTCCGCTGAGGGTTGCGCGTCGAAATCTTGCCATTGGCTGACCCAGGAAGCGTAAAAGGGATGCGCCTCTGGACGGATGTGGTCGGAGGCTTGAAGGATGGTGAGGAGACGATGCCAAGACGACTCTTCGGAAGGAGGACTTTCCCGGACCACAATACTGTTCATAAGAACAGTATTGTCGAGCTGTCGGGGGTTCGAAAGGAAAAATTGGCGATTTCAAGAGGGTTGGAGACGAGATGCTCGCTCTGGGCACGCTGCCGCCAGTGGTCGCAGACTCCCAAAGATTTCGGTCACCGGCCATGCCTCCTGTCTCGCTGTTTTACTACCATGTGGTTCACGATTTCGTGCCACATCTTGCCATGACGTTAGGAGAGAACCGGGAAGGAAGGCAAGGAGAAACGGCAATAGGCATTGGAAATTCAGGATTCAAGACCTGAGATAGGCCGGCTCCATTGCGCCGGGGGTTCATGAACTCCTTTCCACAGGAGATTGTGCGTTGTCCTGGGTTGGGGAGAGGTATCGCGTGGAGAGACGGTGATCGACCGGGAGCAGTTGCGGCAAACACTTTGCGGGCCTGCGTTTGCTGACCTCGGATCTCCTACTTCTGGTCTTGTCTACGCCGACAGGAGGGACTCGACGAGGCGGGTGAGTTGATCCGGCTGGTAGGGCTTGGGGAGGACAGCGTCGAAGCCGAAGGCGCCGGGGTTGGCCATGGCGGGATCGTCGCTGTAGCCGCTGGAGACGATGGAGCGAATGTTCGGGTCGATGGAGCGGACCGCCTGCATGGCTTTGCTACCGCCCATGCCGTTGGGGATGGAGAGATCCATGATGACGAGGTCATAGGCTTCGTCATTTTCGAAGGCGTGGCGGAAGCGTTCGACGGTCTGTGAACCTTCCTCGGTTTCGTCGACGTCGTATCCGGCGGCGACGAGATTCATGCGCATGAGTTGGCGGATGAGCGCTTCATCTTCGAGGAGCAGGATGCGTGTTGATCGTGATTCTTCCGGTGCCGTTGCGGGGAACTGCTCTGCCGTGTCGATTGGAGAATCTGCCGTGTTCGAATGGCCCGCGGAGTCGTCCTCCTTGGTTGCGGGGAGCGGCGAGGTTCCGCTGGCGAAGGCGATGTGGGCGGGCAGGGCGATGGTGATGGAGGTGCCTTCTCCATCTTCAGACTCGAGGGCGATACCACCGTCGTGGGCGCGGACGATGGACTCACAGACTGTGAGGCCGATGCCGGTGGCGTTCTCGGCCTGGCGGGTGCTGAAGTAGGGTTCGAAGACCTTCTTGAGATTTTCGCGTGGAATCCCGGGTCCGTTGTCGCTGATGCGGAAGAGGAGGAATTGCGCCGACTCGTCGAGGTTGAGCGCCTCGGGGAACTGGAGGCGGAGTTCGTGGGTGTCGGGTGCATTCGCGACGTGGAAGTCGATGCGTCCTCCGTCGCGTCCGAAGGATTGTTCGGCGTTGGCGAACAGGTTTTCGAGGAGGCGGACAAACTGGTTGCGGTCGGCATTGGCGGGCCACAGCCCGTCCGGGACTTCAAAGTGGTATTCGATGTTGTCGCGTCGTTCCCGGTGCTCGAACCACTCGCGGACGGCGTCGGTGATTTCGACGCGGTCCTTCACGGGGGCACCGCCCTTGGCGAAGGTGAGGAGTTGCTGGACGCGGTTTTGCGCCTGGAGGGTGGCTTTCTTTGCGGCATCGACTTCTGGGCGCCCGTCGGCGTCGGCGGGAATCTTGATTTGTGCGAGCGAGACGTTCCCTAACAGAACCGTCAAGAGGTTGTTGAACTCGTGTGCGAACCCGCGGGCGAGGAGGCCGAGGCTTTCCAGTTGCTCGACCTTGCGGAGCCGGAGTTCATCCTGACGCTTGTCGGAGACGTCCTTGAGGAGCATGAGGAGACCATCTCCAAAGGGGTAGGCGGTGACCTCGAACCACGTGTTTGTCTCTTCGGCATGGACCTCGAAGCTGCGTTGCTCACGGTTTTCGAGGGCCTGGAAATACTCGTTGTAGTAGCGTTCGTGAACGCTGTCGGGGAAGGCCTCCCAGAGATCGGTGCCGGTCATGGCATCGGGCGATTGCTCGAAGTAGTGGGCGGCTTGGCTGTTAACGAAGGTGATCTGCCAATTGACGTCGACGGCAACTAGAGGGTCGGAGATCCCTTCGACGATGCCCACGAGGCGGTTCGATTCGGTGTTGAGGTTTTCGGATTCCTCGGGGGAGACAAGATCGCGTTTGCGGAAAACGACGACCAAGCCGGTGAGGCTGCCGGTCCCGTCCTTCACCGGGGCGGAGGTGTCCTCGATGGGGATGATTTCGCCGTCGCGGCGGGTGAGAAAGAAACGCCGTGGTTCCCAGTTCCCCTCGTCATTGCGGTGCGGCATGTAGGATGCCTCCTCGCCGGATTCTAGCTTGATGGCAAAGACCTCGCGAAGGGGGCGGCCTACAGCCTCGACCATTTTCCACCCGGTCAATTCCTCCGCGAGGGGATTCATGAAGGTGACGTTGCCGACGAGGTTTGTTGCGATGACCCCGTCCGCGATGCTGCGCAGGGTGCTTGCGAAGGTCTCGCGGCTTTCCTGGAGCATGTTCTGGGTTTGAGATCGTGAGAGGGCGACCTCCACTGCTGACTGGAGTTCCTGTTCGTTGAAAGGCTTGAGCAGGTAGCCGTAGGGTTCGACGCTCTTGGCACGGGCGAGGGTTTCCTCGTCGGCAAGTGCGGTGATGAAAATGACGGGAACGCCGAAGCGCTGCCGGAGTTCTCCGGCAAGGGCAATGCCGTCGTCGTTCTGCGCGAGGTTGATGTCGACGAGAACGAGGGACGGCTGGTAACGGGCGACGGTGTCAAACGCCTGCTTCGCGGTCGAGGCGGCGTCGGGCACACGGTAGCCGAGTGTTTGCAGGACAGCGCGGATGTGGCTGGCGACGAGGGGTTCGTCCTCGACGATGGCGATGCAATTGGCGACAGCGGACGTCGCGGCTTTTTCGGGAGCGGCGCTAACGGGCGAAGCGGCGGACATTAATTAGTTGGAAGGTAACGACGACAACGGGCAATGACCGCGAAAGGACGAGCCTTCCCGGTCCGAGGGAAATCAACACGGCCTGTGCCGAATCCTCAAGCGGCATTCTGGGTCCGGGGGCAAAATCCTCGTCCCCACGAGGCTCGAGATGAGGAGGCCGGACCTGCGGCGTGCAGGTCCGGCCGTGCCGAATTCGTTAAAAACTTTGGACGGACGCTCCGGGTTACTCGTCAGCGAGGGCGTCGCTGGCGGCGTCGAGCGCGTCCTCGGCGGCCTTTTTGCCTTTATCGGCGGCGTCTTTTGCCGCTTCCTTGGTCTTCTTCGCGGCATCCTTGGCGGTGTTCATCGTCTTTTCTGCCGTTTCTTTGACTGCTTCTTTCATTTCGCCTGCCTTTTCTTTCACGGCTTCAGCCGCTTCACCGGCTTTTTCTTTCAAGCCTTCAGCGGCCTCGCCGGTTTTCTCGGAGATGTTCTCAGCTGCTTCTTCGACTTTTTCGCCGGTTTCGGCGGCGGTTTCTTTGGCCTTGTCGCAGGCTGTCATGGCGACGATGCCCAGCGCAAGGAAGATGGTGTTCAGGAATTTCATGATGGGTAGTGTGTTTTGGATTTGGAACGATTTGCGGGGGCGGTTTCGGGGTCCTTTGGACGAGGAGCGGCGCGTTCGCCAATCTTTTGTTTGTATATTTACAAATGGAATGCCCTTACAATCAACGAGAAACATCCGTTATTTCGCGATTTCGCGAATCGTCTCGATCACGCGCGTGAAGCCGTGCTGCCGGGTCGGCGTGAGTTGACCTCGAAGCTGAAGACGGTCGAGGAACGTTGGTTCAAAGGCGGCAATGGCGTTTGAGTCGGCGCCGCTGAAGATTTGACAGAGCGTCGCGGCCAGGGCGCGGACGATGGGGGCGTCGGAATCAGATCGGAACTGCCAAATCCCGTCCTCTCCCGAGGCGGTGATCCACACCCGGCTTTGGCAGCCGGAGACGAGCCGCTCTTCGAGTTTTTCTTCCTCGGGCAAGCCGGGTCGGCGCTTGTCGTTCTCGACGAGATGGGTCATTCGCTCAAAGCTGTCCGGGAGGAAGGACAGTTCATCGATGAGTTGCGCCTCGCGTTCGGCTGGAGTCATGCCGTGAATCTGCGCGAGGGTGTGCGCAATACAAGGGGGCTTGTCCCGATGTTGAGCCGCCGTTACGGTAGTTCCATGAACGAACCCAAGATTGCCGACAAGTCTCCGAAAGTGATGGAGGTCGAGCCGGGCGACTACTGGTGGTTTGCCTGCGGACTTTCCTCGAATCAACCTCTTTGCGACGGGAGTCACAAGGGAACTGATTTCGGGCCGAAGAAGGTCACGATCGAGGAGGGGAAAACGGTCGCCTTCTGCCAATGCAAGCACACGAAGAACTCGCCGTTTTGTGACGGAGCTCACGCGGGACTCTGAGTGTGTGTATGCGGCGGTTTGGAATAACCGCGCCTTGTAGAGACTCCCAAATTCGTGAAAGAATATTGCTTCAGATGGATTCTCCTGTTTTCGGGGTTGGTGGCCTCTTCTGGGCAGGCGCAGCTGGTTCCCTTCGATCTCAGCGGGGCCAAGAACAAACCCGAGGTTGAGGTGTCCCTGGTTTCGCCCAACAAGGTCATTCAACCCGGCGTACCTTTCACAGTGGCCATCCGCATGGAGCACGCGGATGGATGGCACACCTACTGGAAAAACTCCGGCGGCGTGCAGTTCGGTCCAAAGATCACTTGGGAGATGCCGGAAGGATTCAGCGCCGGGGAATTGGAGTGGCCGACACCGAAAAAGGATTTCCTGCAGGGTTACCACGCCTATGCCTATGGGGGAACGAACTTTCTCTTCGCGGAGCTGACGCCGCCAGCGAGCCTGCCTACGGGCAAGCCCGTCGAAATCAAGGGGGCGATGCGATGGCAGCACTGCGACGAGAAAAGCTGTGTCCTCGGACGAGGAGAGGTGGAGTTGAAACTCGAAGTCGGAGCCAAGGCCCTCTTCGACGACAAGTGGGAGAAGGAACTGGACACCTTCCGCGAAAACAAGTTTCCGAAGCCCCTCGAGGGGTGGGTGGTGGAGGCAACGACCTCTGGCGACGGGTTTCAAGTGACCCTCAAGCCGGGGAAGGCATCGACCCATGACTTCGGGAGTGTGTATTTTTTCTCCGAAGACAAACGTATCGATGGTCAGGCCGAGCAGGTTTTCGAAGCGAAGAACGGAGGAGGGGTCCTGACATTGAAAGAAAATCCTGACGAATTCGCCAAGGAGGAATGGCGGACGGACGGTTCGCTGCCTGGAGTGCTTTATGCCGCCAACGGATGGTCGCCAGAAGGGCCGAAGGCTTTTCTCGTCGCCCCGGTCCTCGGTGAAACTGATGCAGCGGGCACGGCAGCCGGCGGGAGTAAGGCCGGCGCAGCCAGTGTGGAAACCAGCTACTTGTATTTGCTTTGGGCGGCGTTCGTCGGCGGGTTGATTCTCAATTTGATGCCCTGCGTCTTCCCGGTGATCGGGCTCAAGATCATGGGGTTCGTGAGTCAGGCGGGCGAGGACCGGAAAAAGATCGCGCTGCACGGGATCGTTTTCGCGGTAGGCGTCTTGCTGTCCTTTCTCGTGTTGGCGGCGCTGTTCTATCCAATCCGCACCGAAGGGTGGGGCTTCCAAATGCAGAAGCCGTGGTTTGTCTTCGGAATCAGCGCGCTCCTGCTCGTGGTGGCGCTCAACATGGCGGGGGTCTTTGAGTTTGGCGCGCGAGCGACGGGCGTGGGGGGGAGCCTCATGCAAAAGTCCGGAATGAGCGGGTCGTTCTTCTCCGGGGTCCTCGCGACAATCGTAGCGACGCCCTGCACGGCACCGTTTCTCGCGGTGGCGTTGGCGGCGGCATCGGCACTTTCAGGGATTCAGTTCTTTCTCCTTTTCGTGATGATCGCACTGGGCCTCGCCGCCCCTTACCTGGTCCTCTCGGCCTTCCCTGTTTTGCTGAAGTTCCTGCCGAGGCCCGGTGCGTGGATGGAGTCCTTCAAGATTGGTCTCTCCTTTTTACTTTTCGGGGCCTCGGCCTACTTCATCTGGGCATATTTTGGACTCGTCGACGAAGCGACGCATCCGGCGATCATCGTGGGCTTCACCACCATCGCGTTTGCGGTTTGGATCTACGGTCGTTTCTCCATCCATGGAAAGGCGGGGCGCGGGAGGATGATTGCGAATGGGCTCGCGGTGGTCCTTGTCGTGATCGGAGCCTACGTTGCGAGGCCTATTCCTCCGGGGGGATGGGACAATTGGTCGCCGGAGTATGTCAGCGAACTCCGTGAAGAGGGGCGCCCTGTTTACATCGATTTTACCGCGCGCTGGTGTGCGACTTGTCAGACGAACAAGCGGGTCTACCAGAACGACGAAGTGAAGGACTTGATTCGCGAGAAGGGGGTGGCCTTGCTCAAGGCCGACTGGACACAGCCGGACCCGCGGATCGCTGCTGCTCTGCGGGACTACGGAAAAACCGCCATCCCGGTCAACGTTCTGTATTACCCCGGGAAAGAGGAGCCGTTTCTTTTCGGGGAGTTGCTGACCGCCGGGGCGGTTTCAGAAGCGCTGGCAAGGATTCCGTAGGTGGTGGGTCGCCTTCAGTGTGAAGTTTGAGGCAGACTGCGACCGGACTGCTCGCTTTGCTCGTTGGGGTTGGCGTCGCGCCCGGAGGGCATGATTCGCCCTTGGGAGGAAGGCTGTAAGCATTGACGCAGGGTTCCTGATTTCCGGCTACCAGCCGGCGCCTTTCGTCTTTGTCTGGATACGGCAGAGCCACATGTCGCAGGTCATGTAGAGGGTGCTGCCGTCGTCGCCCCAGGCGCAATTGGAAATGCGCTCGTTGATGCCGATGACTCCCAACAATTTCCCATCGGGGGAGAAGACATTGACGCCGCCGGGGCCGGTCGCAAAGAGGTTCCCGTCCTTGTCGGCCTTGAGCCCGTCGGGGGCGCCCGGGCCGGGCCGCTTCGTGGCGTCGAAGAAGATGCGACCTTCATCAATGGTGCCGTCGTCCTGCACGCCGTAGGCCATCCAGATCTTGGCCGCGCCGTCGGACTGCGCGACGTAGAGGGTCTTCTCGTCGGGGGAGAACGCGATGCCGTTGGGCCGGGTCATCTTGTCGGTGAGGAGGGTGACTTCGCCGGACTTGCTCAGGCGGAAGACGCCGCAGTAGTCGAGTTCGCGACGCGGGTCGTCCTGCTTTCCGGGGAGGCCGTAGGGGGGATCGGTGAAATAGAGATCGCCGTTCGAATGGTAGCAGGCGTCGTTCGGGCTGTTGAAGCGTTTCCCCTGGTAGTTGTCGGCGAGCGTGCGCTTTCCGCCGTCCTTGGTGAGGACGGAGATTCGCCGGTCGCCGTGCTCGCACGAGACGAGCCGGCCTTCGGCGTCGAGGAGAAGTCCGTTCGAGCCGGGCTCGTTGCCATACTTGATCGGGCCGGTGAAGCCAGCCGGTTGCAGGTAAGTCGAGATGCCTTCGCCCTCGACCCATTTCATGACGGCGTTGTTCGGGATGTCGGAGAAAAGGATGTAGCCGCCAGATTTCACGCTTTCGTCCGGCACCCAAACGGGGCCTTCGGTCCAGACGAAGCCGCCGCAGAGCACCTCGATCTTCGCTTCGGGATCAACGAGGGCATCGAGCGCAGGGTCGAGGCGTTCGATTGCACCATGAGTGGGGAAATTCGTCGTGTCTTGGGCGATGGCAGCGACAGAGAGGGCTGAGAAGGTCGCTCCAACAAGAAGGGATTTTTTCATGAGCCCATGTTAGCGGGCGCTGGGCGTCTGTCGATCTTCTAGCCCCGGGGAATCTTCAACGTCCGCCCATTCACGATGGTGTCGCTGCTCAGTCCGTTGGCCTTTTTGATCGCGGAGACGGTGGTTCCGTATTTACGGCTCAACCCCCAGAGCGTGTCTCCGGCTGCCACCTTGTGGTAGCGATAGGCGCCGGTGCTGCTTCGACTGCTGCGCGAGCGGGACGAGGAACTGCGTGAACTGCTACTGGACGACGTAGAGCGCCCTGCCCGGCGTTCGCCCTCAATGGCCCATGCGGAGACGTAATTCCCTTTCGAGTCGAAGGGGTATTCATGCCGCGGCAGATTGTGGGGCGGGGTCTCGCTGGACCGCGAGATGGTCGGCGTCGACGAAGGGTTCCATTTCGGGGTGCTCGAGGTGGTTTTTCCCGTCTTCGAACTGCCGCAGGATGCGAGGAGCAGCGCGGCGGCGAGGAGGGCAAGCGAGGGCAGGGGCGAATTCGTCATACGTCCGGATCGGGAGGAACTAAGGGGCGGATTCGAGTGAATTCAACGGCGGCTTTTTTCTCCGCTGCCGTGGCTTCACGGAAAAGAACCGATGATTGAAAGAATTCCCGCAGGATTCCGTCGAAATAAGCATGAAGGCAATTCTACTCACCCTGTTGGGCGGGGCTCTCGTGGCCTCCGCGAACGCATCCGAAATCGTCGTCGTCGAAAAAGACCCGGATGACGTGGTCACTATTTCCGCGACGGGGAAATCGGAGCGAATGGCCGGTGGTGCCAATATCACCCTCCGATTGAAAACAGAGTCCTCGACTCTTCGTGAGGGAATCTCCCGCAATCAGGAAGCGCAGCGAAATCTCGTGGACTACCTCGTCGCGAAAGGAATTCCTCGCTCTGACATCAAGACGGAGAAGTTTTCCTCTGTCCCGCAGCACGGGAAAATCGTCAATCGCGTGAAGAGCTACGATGTCCTGACGACCATCGAGGTGAAGGTTTCTTCCGAGAAGCATTTTCTCGTGGTGGCTGAGCGGATCGACGAAGTGAAGGAGATTGAACTCATTGGCCATGAGATCGACTACGATGACGCCGAAGAAGTATCGACCCAGGCTTCGATGGATGCCTTGGCGAATCTGAAGGTGAAAAGGGAAGCGTACGAGCAGGCGCTGGGAATCCGGTTGGAAACTGTTTCTCTCAGCGAGAGCGGACTCCGCGTCGTGAAAGGCCGTAACCAGGGAGCTGTCGTCTATGAGGCGGCACTTTCGAGAGCGAAAGCTTCAGCAGCCCACAACTACGCTGGCCCGCCTCATTTCGGGAAAATCAGCGCCTCCCTGACACTGAACGCGAAGTTTCGCATCAAGCGAGATGGCGTAAATGAGGTCGCGAGGGTCCGGTAGACCCGCCAGCCGCCGCTTTACAGACTGGGAGTTCTCGCGGATTGTCGCGGTCCGTTTTTCACGATGGCCGCTGACTCACAACGCGTTGTCCTCAAGTTCGGCTCGGGCATTCTTACCCGGTCGTCGAAACGCGTGGCCTTGGACAACAACCAGTTCGAGGACCTTGTCGCCGGCGTCGCCAAACTGGTGAAAGAGGGGCATCGCCCGTTGGTCGTTTCGAGCGGGGCGGCCGCGGCGGGGATGATGGCTTTCGGGTTGGAAGAGCGCCCTGAGGACCTCGCGACCCTGCAAGCCTGCTGCGCGGTGGGTCAATCGCGGCTCATGCATTTTTACGAGACGCTTTTTCGTGCCCACGGATTGAGTGTGGCGCAGGTGCTGTTGACCAACGACGACTTCAGGACGCCCGAGCGCCGCGAGTATGTGAAATCGACGGTTGAGCGGCTGCTGACGTTTGAAAACGTCGTTCCTATTTTCAATGAGAACGATTCCGTTTCCGTGGACGAGTTGAAATTCGGGGACAACGATGAACTGTCGGCGAAGATCGCGGTGCTCGTGAAGGCGGATCAATTGATGATCCTCACCAGCGTCGACGGCGTCCAGGACGAAAGCGGGCAGTTGGTTGCGTCGGCCACCGTGGACGAGGCGCTCCGACTCGTGAGGGGCGAAATTGGCGAGTTTTCGACGGGTGGTATGCAGACAAAGCTGGAAGCGGTAAGGATGGCGCGCGCGGAAGGGATTGCCACGGTGATTGCGAACGGCCGGAAGGCGGAACAATTGTCGGAATTGGTCGCGGGGAAGGGGATTGCCACGAGATTTAGCTAACCATGTCAGAGAACATCCAGGAACAGGTGCACGAGATGGGCCGCAAGGCGCTGGCGGCGTCGCGTGAACTCGCCAAGCTCACGAGCGAGGAGAAGAATGCGATTCTTCTTGCGATGGCGGATGAATTGGTTGCCCAGACGGCGTCGATTCTTGAAGCGAATGCCAAGGACATCGCGGCGGCGGAGGAAAACGGCCTGACGAAGGCGATGGTCGACCGGTTGCGTCTCGATGAGAAGCGGGTCGCGGCGATTGCGGACGGGATTCGCCAAGTGGCGGCGCTGCCGGACCCGGTGGGGGAGATTCTTGCGGAATGGGAGCGGCCTAACGGGATGCAACTCCAGAAGAAGCGCGTACCGATCGGCGTGATCGGCATCATTTTCGAGAGTCGTCCGAACGTGACGAGCGATGCGGCGGTGCTCTGTTTCAAGAGCGGCAACGCGACGATTTTGCGGGGGGGCAAGGAGGCCATTCACTCCAATCGCGCCATCGAGGCCGCGCTCGACGCCGGCGGCAAGTCAGGGGGCATGCCGGAGAACTGTGTGCAACTTATCCCCATCACCGATCGCGAGAGCGTGAAGCACATGGCTGAGATGGACCAGTATCTCGACCTCATCATTCCGCGCGGTGGAGCCGGGTTGATCGAGACGGTGGTCTCGCTGGCGCGGATGCCGGTGATCAAGCACTACGACGGCATCTGTCACACCTACATCGACGAGGGGGCGGATCCCGCGATGGCGGTGGACATCGCGGTGAACGCAAAGACGCAGAAGCCGAGTGTGTGCAATGCGTTGGAGACCCTGTTGGTGCACGAGGGAATTGCGGGATCACAGTTGCCGGCGATCGCAGAGGCGTTGACCGAAATGGGCGTGGAGATCCGCGGCTGTGAGAAGACGGTGGCGTTGCTCGGGGAGAGTGTTTTTCCGGCGACGGAAGAAGATTGGACGACAGAGTATCTTGATCTCGTCATCAGCGTGAAAATCGTTTCCGACCTTGATGCCGCGATTGCCCACATTAATCGCTACGGAAGTCGTCATAGTGATTGCATCGTGACGGGCGATGCGGCGGCGGCAGAGCGCTTTCTCAACGAGGTCGATTCGGCGGCCGTCTTCTGGAACACGTCGACTCGCTTCAGTGACGGCGAGGAATTCGGGTTCGGCGCGGAAATCGGCATCAGCACTGACAAACTCCACGCACGGGGGCCGATGGGCCTGCCGGAGTTGACGAGTTACAAGTATCTCGTTCGCGGGGATGGGCAGGTGAAGTAGTGGTTGCAGCATCTAGCTGCATTTTCTAAGCGCCCGTGCAGCAGGATGCTGCAACCACTGGAATCGAGATAGCGCCTACTACTTCAGCTCCTTGCGATAGAGGACAAGACGGAAGGTCTCCTCGAAACCCATGTTGCGATGGAAACTCTGCGACTCGACGGATTGAATTTCCGTATCGCTGGCGAATTCGGTGCAGCCCTTCGAAATCGCCCATTGTTCAGCATGGTTCAGCAGAATCCTGGCGATGCCGCGTCCTCGGTATTCCGGTTTCACATAGATCCCTTCAAGGTAACCAACGGGTGAGGTGCGGCAGCCGTCGACGAGGTTGCGCAAGGCCATCTCCGCGAAGCCGATGGCGACACCGTCCTCGACGGCGAAGACGCACTGTTCGCTCTCGGAATAGAGCATGCGATCGATGTCGAAAGCGCCAATCTCGGGGTCGACTTCTCCGAAGAGGATGCGCCGGAATTCCAGCCATTCCGTGATGCGTCCTTCGGTGGCGATTTCGATTTTCATTTATTCCACGCGAATCGTTGCCGAGCGCCCGTGCGCGTCGAGGCCTTCAATCTCGGCGAAGGTGGAAACGATGGGCTCCGACTTCTTCATGGCGGATTCGTTGAGCCTCACGATGCTTGTCCGACGCTGGAACTGGTCGGCCATGAGGCCGGGAAACGACTTGCCCGCGCCGCCAGTGGGAAGGGTGTGGCTCGGTCCGGCGAGGAAATCGCCGACGGCGACCGGCGACTGGTTGCCGAGGAAGATGGCGCCGGAGGTGGTAATGCGGGGAAGGATTTCCTTCTCGCGTGCAGCGATGAGGCTCAAGTGCTCGGGAGCGAAGTCATTCACGAATTCGACGCCTTGGTCCAACGTTTTCACCAATGTGAACACGCAGTTCTTCTTGATGACGTTCAAAAGCTGCTTCTGGCGGGAGAGTGTCTTCGACTGTGTCTCGACCGCTTTGACGACGTCGTTAAGAAGCTTTTTCGAGTCGGTGAGGAAACCGATCACCGAATCACCGCCGTGTTCGGCCTGGGCGAGAAGATCGGCGGCAATGAAGTCGGGGTTTCCAGTCTTGTCGGCGAGGACGAGGATCTCGCTCGGTCCTGGCAGGAGATCAATGGAGGCGAGGCCAAATACTTGGCGCTTGGCCTCGACGACGTAGGAATTGCCGGGGCCGAATATCTTGGCGACGGGCGCGATGGTTTTCGTGCCGAGGGCGAGAGCGGCGATGGCTTGGGCCCCGCCGATGCGGTAGATCTCTGTCGCCCCCGCTGCATCGAGAGCAAAAAGGAGGTTGGGATTGATGGTTCCATCGGGTCCGCACGGAGTACAAACGGCGATTTCGGGAACCTTTGCGGCAGCGGCGAAGCCAACGGTCATCAACGACGTGGATACAAGCGGCGCCGAACCCCCGGGAACATAAACGCCCACGCGTTCAAAGGGTTGATAGACTTCGCCAACGGTGGCGCCCTGTTCGTTTTTCATCCGCCAGTTCCTGCGGAGGCTTTGGCGGGCGAAGGCAGTAACGTTTTTCCTGGAGGCGGTGATGGCTCGACGGACATCGGGAGTCGCCTGCTTCTTCGCGGCAGCGATCTCGGCGCTGGTGACCCGAAGTTCGCCGGTCTTCAGGTTCGCCTTGTCGAATTTCTTCGTGAGTTCAAGTACGGCCTTGTCGCCTCGCTTGGCCACGTCGGCGAGAACCCCGGCGACGACATCACGCACCTCGTCGGAGGCAATGGCGCGACGAGAAAAGAAGGCGGCGGCCTTGCGGTCGAATACGGGTTCGTTGTAGCGGAGGATGCGCATGGAGGAGAGAGTGTAGGAGGATCGAGAGATGGGTCAACGATACGCCGCACAGGGGTTGCAGATGTATTTCGGCTGGTGGATCGGGCTCTCCGAGCGCGATACAGGAATAGTCACGCGAGGCGCGCAAGAGTATTTGGGAGCGTGATACGAGTCGGAAAGCGCGCTCTCGCGCGACGAGCGATCCATCGCGCCCGGAGTGTAAAGGCCGGGTACATAGGTAACAGGTGTTCGGGGACATGGGTGACAGTTTTTTGGGGGTTTGTTTTCGGGTGTGGGGTGAAGAGTGAGGCTGGACCGCAGGGGTTGTCTTGCGG